>NZ_JCAWFG010000084.1:0-351753 GCF_059740505.1 Camelimonas sp. FR25
GCGTCGACGCGCACGCGCCCGGCGCGCACGCCGTTCACATGGCGGGCGTCGCCATTGGACTGGCCAATCGCCACGAACACCCCGGCATGGTCGCCGCTGCCGTCGTCCTGCCGCCGCCGCCACAGGTCAAGGCCGAGCTGGATCGCCGCGATATCCTGATTGAACGCGGGGCCGCCGCCATAGATGCCGCCGGCTGAGGTCGTCTCCGCGACGTGCTGGCCGATCACCCGACCCCAGCCGCCGCCAAATCCAGCTGAAGACTGACCTGACGAGGAATTACCTGGGGCCCCACCGTCCTGTCCCTCGCGCCACAGCTGCTGCTCGCCCATGTGCTCATGCATCGTGCCCATGATCGCCCGGCCATAATTGAGCGCCATCGAGGGCAGCGCGGCATAGAGCGAGGTTTCGGCGCGATAATAGGGCAGCGCTGGCGCGCCGCCGCCGGGCGTTGTGGGCGTAGTCGGCACAGGCTCAGGGCCAGGCGTCGGCTTCATCATCATCGAGCGCAGATACCAGGATTCGCCGTCGCCATCCCTGCCGCCACGATGCAGTTCATACTCGTAGGGGCCGGCGACGAGCGGGCCTGCCAGGCTGAAGGCCCCAGGCGTGGTGACCGCGCCGCTGCGGGCCGCCACCACCTCGATGCCGTCGCCATGGGTCTGGGCGCCCGTGCCGCCGGTATTGCTGACGCGCACGGTGGTGAAGCCACTGGCGCTACCGCCGTTGATCGTCAGCTGGTCGGTGGCCGAACCATCGTCGCCGAGCACGGTGCGGATCGCCAGCTGGCCGCCGTCGCCGACCCACGAGCCGACGTTGAGACGGTTGCCGACATCTGACCTGCCAGCGCCAGAGCCGAGGCTATTGCCAAGCTGAACCAGCCCACGGTTGATCACCGTTCCATCGATGGTGAACGCGCCGACGCCGGCGCGGCCAAAGCCGGTGAGGGCGCTGGCGGCGGCGATCACGCCGTCGTTGACGACATCGCCTGCGATACGGCCATAGCCGCCCAGCACGCCGCCGCTGAGCACCCGCGTCAGGCCGCCGCCGGTGAGGGCGGCGTTGGGCTCGCTGGCCCCGCCGATGACGAGACCGCCAAGCTCGACAATGGTTTCACCGCTATAGTTGCTGACCCCGGTCAGCACGGTGTTGCCTGTTCCCCGCTGTCGCACCGCGCCGGATCCTGAGATCGTCGCGGAAAATGTTTTGCTGCCGCCGTAGTTGAAGATCAGTTCACCGTGGTTAAGCACATCGCCAATGACTGAACCATCAGTGCCGCCGTCGCCCAGCTGTAGCGGCCCAGAGGCAATGGTCAGGCCGCCGGTGAAGGTGTTTTCGCCAGCCAGCGTCACGAGGCCAGGGCCGGTCTTGGTCAGGGCGCCTGGGCCGAAGATCCGATTGGGGATGACGCCATGCACACCGGCATCAGCGTGCAGCCCGCCGTTGCGCTCGGTCACGCTGATGCCGCGGCGCGAATCCAGGGTGAAGCTTGAGGCGAAGCCAAAGCTGCCGCCATCGATAATGACGTCGCCGCCATTGGGCCGGCCCACGTCGCCATACACGCCAAGCGCCTGGTCATTGCTGGCTGCCAGCATGCCCTCGCGGATCCAGGTTCCGCCCGTATGGGTGTTTTGGCCGGTGAGGGTGACGCGCCCACCGCCGGTCTTTTCGATAGCGCCAATGCCGGCAATGGCGCCCGCATAGCTCTCGCTGCCACCATCAGCCTGGATGAAGCGCACCAGCCCCCAGTTGTCGATGCGCGGGGTGAGGGACATGCCGCTGCCTTCAAGCACGCCTGGCGGCGCGACCAGCGTTTCGCCGGCAAAGCCGCTGTTGTCGCCGGCAAGGCGCAAGACGCCCTGACTGACCGTGACCTGCTGGAAACCTGTCAGGGTCCCGGTCAGGGTCCAGCGACCGATTTCGGTTTTCTCCAGCCGCTCGAAGTTCTGCAGTCCAGCAGCCGCAACTGTTTCAGGACCATAGCCGGCGAGGACAAGCGTGTCGGCGCCGGCGCCGCCGTCAATTTGCTGGGTGGACGACATGTCGCTTGCGCTCAGGTTGCGCAGCGTCACACGGTCATCGCCATCGCCCATGTCGATGGCGCCGGCGATCGTGCTGCGGTCCTGCCAGAGCAGCGTGTCGTCACCGGCCCCCATGCGGACCGCGCCGCCAATGCGCCCGCCCAGGATGCGCAGGCTGTCCGTGCCGCTGCTGACGCTGACGTCGCCGCCGATCTCACCATCCCAGATGGAGATCTGGTCATTGCCGAGGCCGGTCACCAGATTGCCCCGGATCAGGCCGCCCTCCATGTCAAAAATATTGTCATCGAGCTTCATGTCGACCCGGCCAATGACGCCGCCGGTCATGCGGGCCACGTCGCCATTCAGGAAGGCGCCAGTGATCTCACCGCCCGACATCTCGAACACGTCGCGTTGGTCGCCCTGGTCCAGCATGCCGATGACGCCGCCGGTCATGGTGAAGCTGTCGAGCCCCTCGCCCTGGCGGACCGCGCCGGCGACCGCGCCGCTGTGCATGACGACCATGTCATTGCTGGCGCCCGTCTGCATGTCGCCAGTCACGCTGGCGGAGCCTTGCTCGGCAAAGGTGATGTTCGAATAGCCGAGCGTGTTGTCGTAATGGCTGATGGAGCCCTGCAGCAGCTGAAGGGTGACCGGCGACGGGCCGTTGCCCACCACACCGCCCGTCAGTGCGCCGCCGTCGACTGTCAGGCTGAGCACCGTGCGCCCCACCTGGACGGGCGTCGTCGTAGGGTCTGGCGCGCTCGCGTCACAGCGCATGACGCCGCCCGGCTGGATGGCGCAGGATGCCCAGGCATTCCCTGATGTCAGCCATGCCCAGGCCAGCAGTCCGCTGACGCTGGTGATGGTTTTTAGCATCAAAGACAATAGATGCTCCTTACAACTGTTTATACTGCAAATTAACCCAAATGATTCTGACAATAGTTCTAGCGCAGTTGCCGAGTTCAAAGCTTTATGCGGGTAAATATGCGCCAATCACATCTGCGTTATTATAGATATGTTGATGTTATTATCCGTTGTCGCGCGCAATAATGGCCGATGACCACGCATGTTCGGCGAGTCTTGTCAGAAAAATCTGAAGTGACCTTGGGGCTTCGTGGGCGGACCATCTTCCTGCGCGCGCACGGCGGCGCGGCTGGCCGGTATTGGACGGGCGGCGCGGACAGAATTGGTCGCACGTGCGACGCCATGGGCCGCACAGAGGCGCATCAGGGTGGGTTCGGGCTGCCCTTCGCCGCGCGCTGTATGTGCAGAAATGAGGCGGGCCAGTTGCGCCGCCCATGAGGCCGCGCGGGCAGGCCGCGCCACGGCGTCTCCGCATAAGCCTTGCATGCCCGTGCGGCGGCAAACGCTCCACACGCGAAAGAACCGGCGGTTGAACCGGTTCAGAATGGCGTCATCATGCTCTATGCATGCCGGGTCCGTCAGCGTCCGCCAATTGCGGCGTCTGGGGCGGCGATCAGGAAAGGCGCGTCATGTCCTCGATCATTCGCGACGTCGGATTCGTGCATCTGCATGTGCATTCGTCCTATTCGCTGCTCGAGGGCGCCATGCGCATCCCGACGCTGGAGAAGCTGGCCAAGGCTGACCGGCAGCCAGCCATGGCGCTCACCGACACCAATAATCTGTTCGGGGCCCTTGAGTTCTCCGAGAAATTCGCCGGCTCCGGCATTCAGCCGATCGCCGGGCTGCAGCTCAACATCGCCCTGGAGGAGCCCGATCCCAACGCACGGCCGCAGCTCGAACGGCGGATGCCGTCGATCGTGCTATTGGCCGCCGACGAGGAGGGCCATCGCAATCTGCTGCAGCTGACCAGCCGCGCCTGGCTCGACGCCCAGCCAGGCGAGCCGGTGCACGTGCGGTTGCCGTTCCTGCAGCAGCACGCCGACGGGCTGATCGTGCTCACCGGCGGCCCCAACGGCCCGGTCGATATGGCGCTGGCGGGGGGGCAGGCCGCGGTGGCCGAGCGGCGGCTGCAGCAATTGCAGGATCTGTATGGCGACCGGCTCTACATTGAGCTGCAGCGGCACGCCGACCGGCAGGATTCGCCGCAAGAGGCGGCGATCGAGGCGGAGCTGGTGCGGCTGGGCTTTGCGCGCGGCGTGCCGCTGGCCGCCAGCAATGAGCCCTATTTCTCCTCAGGCGCAGATTTTGAAGCCCATGACGCGCTGCTGGCCATCGCCGAGGGTCGGCTGGTGTCGGATGTGCGCCGCCGCCGGCTGACCGAGCGGCACCATTTCGCCACCCGCGCCGAAATGCAGGCGCTGTTCGCCGATCTGCCCGAAGCGCTCGATTCCACCGTCGAAATCGCCATGCGTTGCTCGGTGCGCACCCGCACCACCAAGCCGATGCTGCCGCGATTCAGCTTGGAGATGGATGAGGCCGAGGATCTGCGCCAGCGCTCCGAGGCTGGCCTCAAGGCGCGGCTCGACGCCCACGGTCCGGCCGAGGGGCTGACCGTCGCCGATTACGAGAAGCGGCTCGACTATGAGCTGTCGATCATCGAGCGCATGAAGTTTCCCGGCTACTTCCTGATCGTCTCGGACTTTATCCAGTGGGCCAAGGCCCAGGACATACCCGTGGGGCCGGGGCGTGGCTCGGGCGCAGGCTCGCTGGTCGCCTATGCGCTGACCATCACCGACCTTGACCCGTTGCGCTTCAAGCTGCTGTTCGAACGCTTCCTCAATCCTGAGCGCGTGTCGATGCCGGACTTCGACATCGACTTCTGCCAGGACCGGCGCGAAGAGGTGATCCGCTACGTGCAGCGTCGCTATGGCGATGAGCGCGTGGCGCAGATCATCACCTTCGGCACCCTGCAGGCGCGCGGCGTGATGCGCGACGTCGGGCGGGTGCTGGAAATGCCCTATGGCCAGGTCGATCGCCTGACCAAGCTGGTGCCGCAGAACCCGGCCAATCCGGTGACGCTGGCCCAGGCTCTGGCCGATGAGCCCAAGCTGGCGGAGGCGGCGCAGGAGGACCCGGTGGTGGGCCAGCTGCTCACCGTGGCGCAGAAGCTGGAGGGGCTGCACCGCCACGCCTCGACCCACGCCGCCGGCATCGTCATCGGCGACCGGCCGCTTGAGCAGCTGGTGCCGCTGTACAAGGACCCGAAATCGGGCATGCGGGTCACCCAGTTCAACATGAAATGGGTGGAGCAGGCTGGCCTCGTGAAGTTCGACTTCCTTGGCCTGAAGACGCTCACCGTGTTGCGCACCGCCGTCGATCTGCTGGCCCTGCGCGACATCCACATCGACCTGTCGAAGATCCCGCTGGATGATCGCAAGACCTATGAGCTGCTGGGGCGCGGCGAAACCGTCGGCGTGTTCCAGGTGGAATCGGTCGGCATGCGCAAGGCGCTGGTCGACATGCGCGCCGACCGGCTGGAAGACCTGATCGCGCTGGTGGCGCTGTATCGTCCAGGCCCGATGGCCAATATCCCGGTGTATTGCGAGCGCAAGCACGGCCAGGGCGAGCCGGAAGAGAAATGGTATCTGCACCCCAAGCTGGCGCCGATCCTGCGTGAGACCTTCGGCATCATCGTCTACCAGGAGCAGGTGATGCAGGTGGCGCAGGAATTGTCGGGCTATTCGCTCGGCGAGGCCGACCTGCTGCGCCGCGCCATGGGCAAGAAGATCAAGGCGGAGATGGACGCCCAGCGCACCCGCTTCGTCGATGGCGCTGAGGAAGAGGACATCCCCAAGGCGCTGGCCGACGAGATTTTCGACCTGCTGGCCCGCTTCGCCGACTATGGCTTCAACAAGAGCCACGCGGCTGCCTATGCGCTGGTCGCCTACCAGACCGCTTATCTCAAGGCCAATTACCCGGTGGAGTTCCTGGCGGCGCTGATGACGCTGGATATGGACAACACCGACAAGCTCTCGGAATTCCGCCGCGAGGCCGAGCGCCTCGGCATCCGCGTCGAGCCGCCGTCGATCAACACCTCCGGCGTCAGCTTCGCCGTGGAGCACCAGAAAGACGTCAGCATCATCCGCTACGCCCTGGCGGCGGTGAAGGGCGTCGGCGCCCAGGCGGTTGAGGCGCTCGTGGCGGCGCGCGGCGACCGGCCGTTCCGCGACCTGGCGGATTTCGCCTCACGGCTCAATCCGCGCCTCGTCAACAAGCGCACGCTGGAGGCGCTGATCGCCGCCGGCGCCTTCGACCTGCTCGACAAGGATCGCGCCCGCGTCACCGCCGGCGTGGAGTCAATGATCGCTTTGGCCAACCGCACCCAGGAGGCGGCGTCGATCGGTCAGAACGATTTCTTCGGCGGGGCGGGCGCGGCGCCGGAGCCGCTGCGCATTCCGGACTACGAGCCGTGGCTGCCAGCCTACCGGCTGCAGAAGGAGCACGACGCCGTCGGCTTCTTCCTCACCGGCCATCCGCTCGATGAATATGGCGCGCTGCTGGAGAAGCTGCGGGTGCAGCGCTGGAGCCAGTTCGTTCGCGCCGCCAAATCCGGCTCCGGCGTCGGCCGCGTCGCCGCCACCGTGCTCGACAAGCAGGAACGCCGCACCAAGAGCGGCAACAAGATGGGCATCATCAATTTCTCGGATCAGTCCGGGCAGTTCGAGGCCATCATCTTCAGCGAGGGGCTCAGCCACTTCCGTGACCTGTTCGAGCCGGGCAAGCCGTTGGTGCTGATCCTGCAGGCCTCGGTGGAGGGCGAAGAAGTGCGCGCCCGCATCCAGAGCGTCGAGCCGCTCGACGCCGCCGTCGCCAAACACCAGAAGGGCCTGCGCATCTTCCTGCGCGATGAGCGCCCGGTCCACTCCATCGCCCAGCGCCTGCGCGAACGCGGCGACAGCGAGGTGTCGCTGATCCTGATGCTTGAGGACGCTGGCCGCGAGGTCGAGGTCAAGCTCAAGGGCAAATACCTCGCCACCCCCCAGATCGCCAGCGCGCTGCGCGCCATCAACGGCGTGGTGGATGTGGAGGTGTTGAGTTAGGGGTGAATGTTAAGGTGATGGGGTTAGTGTTGTTATATAACATACTGATTTTCAATAGGTATATTTGTTCGATATGAGGTCCTTCAGGCAGTTGAGTGGTTTTGGAGGCACAAACGCTGGCATACGTTTCGAAGTTGATAAGGTGAATTAATTTCTATATTCAAACTATTGGCTTTGTTTGTTTTTGTTAGGTCGTCAAAGTCAACGCATGGATGCCCGTGACAAGCACGGGCATGACGCGAGCTTTTCTGGTTGCCGGGAGCATCAGGGCGGTGTGACGGATTGGCTTCCTGGCGTCCCACTGTCCGAGCCCGCCAGGCATCCGGTCGTCGCGCGCTGGACGCCTCCCTCGCCACATCCCCCAGCGTCATGCCCGTGCTTGTCACGGGCATCCACGTCTTTCTGGCGGGCGCCGGAGCAAGCCATGGTCGCCAGACGCGCGTGCAAGCCTTCGCCGCCTACAGGCCCTAACGACGCTGGCGCCCCGACCGTCCCAGCGCACGGGATCCGCCGCCTCCTGTCCGCGGCTCTACCACCCGCACGCACAAATCGCGTAAAACCGCGAAAACCGCGCCGCGCGTGGTTCAGAAACGCAAGATCATGTTCTAACCTCGCCGCAAATCCGCATCGCGACAGAACGGTGGAACATGACCCGCACAGCGCTCTACACGGGCTCCTTTGATCCCGTCACCAACGGCCATATCGACGTTATCCGCGCCTCTTGCGCCATGGTTGACCGGCTGGTGGTCGCCATTGGCGTCCATCCGGGCAAGACGCCGCTGTTCACCGTGGCCGAGCGCGAGGAGATGCTACGCGAATCCTGCGGCGCCATCGCTGACAGCTACAACACGCAGCTCGATGTGGTGACCTTCGCTGGCCTCGCCATTGAGGCGGCGCGCGAGGTTGGGGCGACGCAGATCATCCGTGGCCTGCGCGATGGTTCAGACCTCGACTATGAGATGCAGATGGCCGGCATGAACGGCGCCATGGCGCCGGAGGTTCAGACGGTGTTCCTGCCGGCGTCGCCCGCCGTGCGCCCGATTACCGCCACGCTGGTTCGCCAGATTGCCGCGATGGGCGGCAATGTCGGGCTGTTCGTGCCGGAAGGCGTGGCCGCACGTCTTGCCGCCAAACGTGCCGCAAGGGCCTGACGCTGCGCGCCATCACCGCCTTTCTGACGCTGCGCAAGCGGCGACGTTATCTGGAGCATGTTTCGTGAAGCAATCTCTCGCACTGGCGCTGGCTGCGTCGCTGTCCTTCGCCCTGTTCGCCGCCCCGGCCTTCGCCCAGGTTGGCAAGGATGGCGCGAAGGACGCGGCCAAAGGCGCCAACACCGTCCTGCTCGACACCAAGGACGGCAGGGTCACCATCAAGCTGCGGCCTGACCTTGCGCCGAAGCATGTGGCGCAGATCGAAGCCCTGACCAAAAAGGGCTTTTATGACGGCATCGTGTTTCACCGGGTGATCGACGGCTTCATGGCCCAGACCGGCGATCCCACGGGCACCGGCGCTGGCGGCTCCGATCTGCCCAATCTGCCGGCGGAGTTCTCCAAGGAGCATTTCGTTCGCGGCACGGTCGGCATGGCCCGGGCCCAGTCGCCGGATTCGGCCAATTCGCAGTTCTTCATCATGTTCGACAAGGCGCCGTTCCTTGACGGCAAATACACCGTCGTCGGCCAGGTGACCGCGGGCATGGATGTCGTCGACAAGATCAAGAAGGGCGACAAGGCCGCCAACGGCCTGGTCCAGACGCCCGACAAGATCGTCAAGATGCAGATGGCGCCCGCCAACTAAGCGCCAGGGCCGCGCGCGCCCGCTCAGGCTGCGCCGCCCTCTGCGGCCACCGCCGCCCGGGCGGCGAAAGCAACTGACTAAAGCCGCTTTCGCCACTGTCGCACTCGACATCGGCGCGCGCCGCCGCTAGAGCGTCATCGGTTCGGATCGCCCGGGCCTGCGTCCTGTGGCGCTTGCCCGGCGCCCGCCGCCGTGATGCGGCCGGCGCCTTAACACAAGACATTGCAGCATGGTCGGCTCGCCGTTGAGCGGACCATGCAACCCGCCCGCCATGGCGCAGCGTCTGGTCGTCCAGCCGCTGCGATTTGGGCGCACAAAGCCGCATCGGCGTCCCCGTTGTGGCGGCGGAAGGCGGGATGATAGGGCCAGCACGCGCCGCGCGACGGCTGCGCCAGGAAGGAATACACCATGAGCGATAACACTCTCACCCTTGAGACCACCAAGGGCAATGTCGTGATCAAGCTGCGTCCTGACCTTGCGCCCAAGCATGTCGAGCGCATCAAGACCCTGGTCGGCCAGGGCTTCTACAGCAACATCGCTTTCCACCGCGTCATCGACGGCTTCATGGCCCAGACCGGCTGCCCGCATGGCACCGGCACCGGCGGCTCGAGCCTGCCGGACCTGCCGGCTGAGTTCAGCAATGAGAAGCACCTGCGCGGCGTCTGCTCGATGGCCCGCACCGCCAACCCGAATTCGGCCAATTCGCAGTTCTTCATCTGCCTCGCCGACGCGCCCTGGCTCGATCGCCAGTATTCGGTGTGGGGTGAAGTGACCGAGGGCATGGACGTGGTCGACCAGATCAAGAAGGGCGAGCCGGTGCAGAACCCCGATCGCATCGTCAGCGCCCGCATCGGCTGAGGCCTGCGTCGGTCCATTGGCCATCGCCGCCTGCAGGGGCGGCGCAGGCAGTGACGATCTGTTCCGGGATGGACGCGGCGACGCGCCCATCCCATTGATGTTTTTGGCGTCAGTCAGCGGCATGGCGGGTTTGGCCGCCCCGTGCGCGCCCCCTTTGGACGGCCTTGTGGACGCCCTTGCGGCGCCCAGCCGTCGCCAGCCCGACCCCCAGGGCGGATGGGCGGGACCAGCATGGCCGCGAGGCTCCGGAGCGCAGTGGCGTGAAAGTTGACCTGTTTGATTTCGAACTGCCGGACAGCGCCATCGCCGTGCGTCCGGCGGAGCCACGCGACGCGGCCCGGCTGTTGCGCATCCAGCCAGCGGGCGCTGAACCGCAGCTGAGCGACTGGCAGGTGTCTGACCTGCCGCAATTGCTGCAGCCTGGCGATCTGCTGATCCTTAATGACACGAGGGTTATCCCGGCACGCCTCAGCGGCCAGCGCGCCCGCGGCGACAACATCGCCAGGGTCGAGGTGACGCTGCATATGCGCGAGGCGCCCGACGCCTGGCGCGCCTTCGCCCGCCCGGCCAAGCGGCTGGCGGTCGGCGATATCATCCGCTTCAGCGCCCGCGAGACGGCGCTGGAAGGCGCGGCCTGCGCCCTGGGCGAGTTGCAGGCGGAGGTGGTGGAGAAGGGCGAGGCAGGCGAGGCGCTGCTGCGCTTCTCGCTGTCCGGCGCCTATCTCGATGAGGCGCTGCAACTGGTTGGCGTCATGCCGCTGCCGCCCTATATCGCCAGCAAGCGCCCAGAAGACTCCCGCGACCGCCAGGATTACCAGACGGTCTTCGCCCGTGAAGACGGCGCCGTAGCGGCTCCGACCGCCGGCCTGCACATGACGCCGGAGCTGTTCGCTCGGCTCAAGGCGGCTGGCGTCGATCATGCCTTCGTCACCTTGCATGTGGGCGCCGGCACCTTTTTGCCGGTGAAGGCTGACGACACCGACGATCACCGGATGCACGCCGAGATCGGCGTCATCAGCGCCGATGTGGCGGCGCAGATCCGTGAGACGCGGGCGCGCGGCGGCCGCATCGTCGCCGTCGGCACCACCTCGCTGCGGTTGCTGGAGAGCGCCGCCGCCGCCAGCTCCGACGGTTCGGTGCAGGCGTGGCGCGGCGCCACCGACATTTTCATCACGCCCGGCTATCGCTTCCGCGCCGTTGACGTGCTGATGACCAATTTCCATCTGCCGCGCTCGACGCTGTTCATGCTTGTCAGCGCTTTCAGCGGGCTTGGGACGATGCAGGCGGCCTATGCCCACGCCATCGCCCATGGCTACCGGTTCTATTCTTATGGCGACGCCAGCCTGCTGCTGCGGGCCGCCGACGCCAGCGCCTGAGCGCCGCACATGTCAGGAGAGGTCGCCGTGACCACCGCCCCAGAACAGACCGCCATCGCTGCCCCCGACTTCGCTTATCAGGCGCTGGCCAGCGACGGTCGCGCCCGCACCGGCGTCATCACCACCGCCCACGGCCAGATCCGCACCCCGGCCTTCATGCCCGTCGGCACGGCGGCGACGGTCAAGGCGATGTATCCGGCGCAGGTCAAGCAATTGGGCGCCGACGTGGTGCTGGGCAACACCTATCATCTGATGCTGCGGCCCGGCGCCGAGCGGGTGGCCCGGCTCGGCGGCCTGCATAGCTTCATGAACTGGCCGCACCCGATCCTGACCGATTCCGGCGGCTTCCAGGTGATGTCGCTGTCGAAACTGCGCAAGATCACCGAGAAGGGCGTCACCTTCCAGTCGCATATCGACGGCGCCTCCTATGAGCTGACGCCCGAGCGCTCCATCGAGATCCAGCATCTGCTCGGCGCCGATATCACCATGCAGCTCGACGAATGCGTGCGCATGCCGTGTTCGCGCGAGGAGGCGGACCGCGCCATGCAGCTCAGCCTGCGCTGGGCCGAGCGCTCCAAAGCCGCGTTCGCGGGGCTGAAGGGCCATGGCATTTTCGGCATCGTCCAGGGCGCCGACGTGCCCGATTTGCGCGTTGAGAGCGCCCGCAAGCTCATCGACATCGGCTTCCACGGCTACGCCATCGGCGGCCTTGCCGTCGGCGAGCCGCAGCAGGTGATGCTCGCCATGCTCGACGTGGTGACGCCGATCCTGCCCGAGGACAAGCCGCGCTACCTGATGGGCGTCGGCACGCCCGACGATCTGGTGGAATCGGTGCGGCGCGGCGTGGACATGTTCGACTGCGTCATGCCGACCCGCGCTGGACGCCACGGCCTGGCCTACACCCGCAACGGCAAGGTCAACCTCAAGAACGCCCGCCACGCCGAAGACGTGCGCCCGCTGGACGAGACCTCAGCCTGCGAGGCCTCCAGCCAGTGGAGCCGCGCCTATCTGCACCACCTCGTCAAATCCGGCGAGATCCTCGGCATGATGCTGCTGACCTGGAATAATCTGGCCTATTATCAGGAGCTGATGGCTGGCCTGCGCCAGGCGATCACCGCTGGCCGGCTGGATGACTTTATCGCTGAGACCAAGGACGGCTGGGCGCGCGGCGAAGCGGAGCAGAAGGGCGCTGCCTGAGTCGAAAGCGAGTTGGCCTTGGCCGGAAGGAAGGCGCATGGACGGTAGCGGTCCATGCGCGGCGGCCCATGCGCGGCCGCTTCAGTTTGGCAGGTCGGGGTTCAGACACTCTCGCCGCGGTCATCACCTCGCCACCACTTTCCAACTTCGCTGCGTCATGCCCGCGCTCGTCACGGGCATCCACGTCTTCTCCCCGGCGTTTGATCGCCCACCGCTGACGGGACGAGGCCAGCCGCAGTGCGCGCCGCACCATCCGCCCGCCACACGACCGGCAGTAAACGCGTGGATGCCCGTGACGAGCACGGGCATGACGGCGGGGGGATGAAATTGGGGAGGCGCTATATCGAGGCCTGTCATTACCTTTGGCAGCCTTCGCCAACTCGCCATGCAGTCAAGCCGACCCGCCGTCGGGCCGCCTTGCAGCTTGCCACAAGCCCAGCGTCGCTATCCGCCTTCTCTCCGTCATGCCCGTGCTTGTCACGGGCATCCACGTCTTCGCCTTGGCGTTGCCCCCCCCATCGCTGGCGGGACAAGGCCAGCCGTAGCACGCGCCACACCACCGGAAGCAAACGCGTGGATGCCCGTGACAAGCACGGGCATGACGGTGGGGGGATGAAATTGGGGAGGCGCTATATCGAGGCCTGTCATTACCTTTGGCAGCCTTCGCCAAGTCGCAATGCAGTCAAGCCGACCGGCCGCCTGGCCGCCGTGCCGGCCTGAGCAGCCCAGAGTCGCTGTCCGCCATCACTCCGCGTCATGCCCGTGCTCGTCACGGGCATCCACGTCTTCGCCGTGGCGTTTGACCGAACATCGCTGACGGGACAAGGCCAGCCGTAGCACGCGCTGCACGACCGGAAGCAAACGCGTGGATGCCCGTGACGAGCACGGGCATGACGGTGGTTGGGAGGCTTGCGGCGCATGCCCGCTTAAGGCCTGGAAGGCCGTGGCGTGCGCCGGGGCTGGCGCGTGGACTAGCGGGACGCCTTGACGCCTGCTTCCGCCAGATGCGCGAGGCAAAGGCGGGTGCGGTCGGAGAGGGAGGCGTCGCGTGGGGGCGGGGCGGCGTGGCCGGGGTCGTTGACGCAGGCGCCGAGCAGGCGGGCGAACTCAGGGTTGCAGTCGTCGGGCGTCGCCGCCATCAGCTCGGCGCCGGCGCCGGCTGTCGGTGACTGGGGGACCGCTTTGGCCTGGGTGAGCACCCGCTGGGTGGCGTCGCGCTGGCACCAGGCGTCGGGCGCCTTGGGTCCGGTTTTCATCATGTTTTTGAGGAAATTGCCGGTTTGCTGGCCCTGATCCTGTTGCGGCCTGGGCGCTTCAACGGCTGGCGCGGCGGACGGAGGGGCGTCGCCTGCAGCCAGCGCGACTGGCGCGCCGAACGCCAGCGCCGCCGCCAGCGCCACGCTCGCCAGCGCCGCCGGGAGCGCCGCCAGAGACCGCCGCGACCGCTGCGTGGCTCGCACTGTCAGGGCAGCGCCGCGCGTGGCGCCGCCCTCTACGATCCACGTGACGCGAGAGCGGTTAGCCGGCTGCATGTCGTGCTCCATCGCGTCACTCCTCACGGGCTGCTTCGCCGCGCCATCTATGCGCCCGACGTCAATGCGCCTGGGCTCAATGCGCCTGAGCTTAGTGCGCCTGATGTCAATGCGCTTGTCCTGGCCGCACCCGATAGGCGCCGTCTTCGCCGAGGGTAAAGAACTCATCGACTCGCGGATGTTTCACCGGCGCGCCCGAGGCGTCTGGCACCAGATTCTGCTCGGACACGTAAGCGATATATTGCGTGTCGTCGTTCTCGGCGAGCAGGTGATAGAACGGCTGCTCCCGCGACGGACGGATGTCCTCCGGGATCGATTCCCACCATTCCTCGGTATTGGCGAACTCCGGATCCACGTCAAAAATCACGCCGCGGAACGGATAGATGCGATGGCGCACCACCTGTCCAATGGCAAATTTCGCCGATCCGGTCTTCATGAACTGTGTCTCCGCAAGGGCGCTTCCCTGAGCTGAAGTGTGGGGCGAACGCGCCGTCGGCCCGAAGGCGACGGCGCGCTGCGCAATGTCACAGGCCGTAGAGCGCTGCGTAATCGGCGTCCTTGGCGGCGACGATCTTGGCCAGATCGACGATCACCTTGGCCTGCTTCCAGGTGGCGTCGTCCTGCATCTTGCCGTCGATCATCACCGCGCCGGTGCCGTCTGGCATGGCCTCGAGGATGCGCCTGGCGAAAGCCACCTCACCCTGGTCGGGGCTGAAGACGTTCTTGGCGATGGCGATCTGCGAGGGGTGCAACGACCAGGCGCCTGCGCAGCCGAGCAAAAAGGCGTTGCGGAACTGGGCCTCGCAGGCCTCCGGGTCGGAGAAGTCGCCGAACGGGCCATAAAACGCCTTGAGTCCATTGGCCTGGCAGGCGTCGACCATGCGGGCGATGGTGTAGTGCCACGGGTCCTGCTGGGCGATCTGGCGGGCGGCGCCGTCGCTGTTCGGGTCAGACAGCACCTTATAGTCCGGGTGACCGCCGCCAACGCGCGTCGTCTTCATGCCGCGCGAAGCGGCGAGGTCGGCCGGGCCGAGGCTCATGCCATGCATGCGCGGCGAGGCGGCGGCGATCTCCTCGACATTCTTGACGCCTTCGGCGGTCTCCAGAATGGCGTGGATCAGGATCGGCTTCTTGACGTTGTGGCGGGCCTCGAGCTGGGCCAGCAGCTGGTCGAGATAATGAATGTCCCAGGCGCCTTCGACCTTGGGCAGCATCATCACATCGAGCTTGTCGCCGACATTGGCGACGATCTCGGTGATATCGTCGAGCACCCATGGGCTGTTGAGGCAATTGACCCGGGTCCACAGGCCTGTCGTGCCGAAGTCATTGTCCTGCGCCATCTTGATGAAGCCAGCGCGGGCGGCTTCTTTCTGGTCGGCGGGGATGGCGTCTTCGAGATTGCCCAGCACCACGTCGACCTGATTGATCAGATCCGGCACCTTGGAGCGCATCTTCTCGTTCTGCGGCGGCACGAAATGGATCATGCGCTCAAGACGCACCGGCAGCTCGGTGTAGGGGGCCGGCGCGCCGATCGCGAGAGGGCGGAAGAACTGGCGGGGCAATTTCATCGGGCGCTCCATTCAGGCGATTCTGCGGCGATTTTGACAGGGCCGCATGGTTTTCGTGCGCGTTGAACGCGCCTGGTTCTGCGATAGGTCAGACGGCGGCGAAAAGAAAGATGCGCGACCGTTCAATCCGCCCTGGCCAGGGTCGCGCGAAGGCGGCTGTCATGGCCGGGCGGCGCTCCTGCCGCCATGCATTTGCGCCGGGGTTTCGGCGAGCCCCGGATTGTCACGCCAGGTCTGCATCAGTTGCGGCAGGCCGAGATAAGGCGCGAGGCCCTCGCGCATGGCGATCTGCCGCAGCGGCCGTAGCCCGCCCAGCGCCAGCATGCCGGCGCCGCGCAGCAAATCCATCGCCGGATTGCGGCTGAGCAGCGAGCGGTTGAGCACGTCGATCGCGCCGGAGCGGGTGGCGACGTCGAGGCGGCGTCCCCGGTCATAGCGCGTGAGGCTACGCATGAGACCTGGGCCATCGCCTTGTTGACGCGCCGCCACCAGGCAGTCGCGCAAGGCCGCGACATCGCGCAGGCCGAGGTTGAGGCCCTGGGCGCCGATGGGTGGGAACACATGCGCCGCTTCGCCCACCAGCGCCACGCCCTGGCTGGCGTAGCGCGCCGCAGCAAGGCCGCGCATGGGAATGACGCCGCAGCCGCTCTCGGCCCGCATGGCGCCCAGCATGGAATGGGCCTGGCGCTCGACGGCGAGGGCCAGTTCCTCGGGGGCAAGCGCCGCCAGGCGTTTGGCGTTCTCTGGCGCCGTCACCCAGACGAGGCTGGAGCGCTTGCCCGGCAATGGCACCAGGGTGAATGGGCCATGGCGGGTGTGCAACTCCGTCGACATATTGCGGTGGCCGAGCTGGTGACTGAACACGCCGGTGATAGCGGTCTGCGGGTAGCTCCAGCTGCGCGTCTCGATGCCGGCGCGGCTGCGGATCAGCGAGCGCGCGCCATCGGCGCCCACCACCAGATCGGCGAGTATCTCCGCGCCATCGTCGAGGATCAGTCTCGGTCGCGCCCCGCCGAGCATGGCGTTGCGCACGCTCTGCGGCAGCATGGTGAAGCAGGGCGTGGCCGCCGCCGCCTCGGCCAGCACCGCCACCAGGTCATCATTGGGAATGTTGCAGCCGAAGGAGTCCAGCCCCAGTTCGCCGGCGCTGAAGGTCAGGGGCGGCGCGGCGAAGACATTGCCTGTGTCATCGACAATGCGCATCACATCCATGCTGGCGGCGCGGGCGCTGACGGCGTCCCAGACCCCAAGGGCGTGCAGGAAGGCGGTTGAGGCGCCGAACAGCGCCACGGTGCGGCCGGGCGCGGCGACGGCGGGCGCGCCAATCAGGCAGACGCGGAAGCCCTCACGCGCCAGCGCCAATGCCGCCGCATAGCCGGCTGCGCCAGCGCCGACGACGGCAATTTCTGGTGTGCAATTCGCCATATCCGAGACCTATGCGCTTTCGTGATGAATTAAAAGCGGCCCGCCTCTTCAAGTGGCGGCAACTGGCGCCCATTTTACGCCACAAAATCGGCGCGCGTGGCGCCCTGGCCTCGTGGCGCGAGGCGAGGGGGCGACGTGTCTCCCGGCAAAGATTGAACGCACGTTCCTGACCTGCGGACCAGGCTCCCCCACAGCGCTGCGCGCGCTGCTGACGTGGCCGCAGGCTCACGACGTTTCAGAAGTGGAGATCCCCGTGTTTGACTGGTTGGCAAGTCCGGAGGGCTGGGCGGCCCTGTTGACGCTCAGTGCGATGGAAATCGTCCTCGGCATCGATAATGTGGTGTTTATTTCGGTGCTGGTGGCGAAATTGCCGCCAGAGCAGGCGGAGCGCGCACGGCGGCTTGGCCTCGCCATGGCGCTGGTGTTCCGCGTGGCGCTGCTGTTCGCGCTCACCGCCATCATGAAGCTCACCTATCCGGTGCTGACCATCCTCGGAGAGGAGCTGTCATGGCGCGACATCATCCTGATCGTCGGCGGCCTGTTCCTGCTCTACAAGGCGGTGCACGAGATGCACGGCGAGGTGCAGGGCGACGCCCATGATGAGGTGCGCGCCGCCGCCCCCCGCGCCTTCATGGCGGCGGTGGCGCAGATCGCGGTGATCGACCTCGTGTTCTCGGTCGACTCGATCGTCACCGCCATCGGCATGGCTGACAATCTCACCATCATGATCATCGCCGTGCTCATCGCCGTTGCGGTGATGTATCTGGCCTCGGGCGTGGTAGCGAAGTTCATCGCCGAAAACCCCACCACCAAGGTGCTGGCGCTGGCCTTCCTGATGCTGATCGGCGTCTCGCTGGTGGCGGAAGGCGGCGGTTTCCATTTGCCGCGCGGTTACATCTATGCCGCCATGGCCTTCGCCGCGATGGTGGAGTTCATCAATGTCTGGGCCCGCCGCAACCGCGTCAAGGCGGAGGCCTCCGCCCGCGAGCACGGCCACGGCGAAGACATCTGATACCAGGATGCGAAGATGCTGACGCATCCGCATCCTGGATTGCTCAGGCGCCGCACGGGCTTGACCAAAGTGCGATTTGTCGTGCTCACCGCACTTTGGTATGAGCCGCGCGCCAGCCCGGCTGTCAGGCAGCTGGGCGATTGCACTGACCGCACCGGGGGCCGCGCATCGCGCGGCCCTCTTTTTTTGCCGCCGGCGATCGCCGCGCGAGGGCCGGCGCCGAGCACGTTCGGCCCAAAGCCGCGCGTGGCGTTTTGCTGGGTCGAGTGGTTTCAGGCGGCGCGCGGATGCGGGATTAAACGGGATTGATTGTGCACGTCAGCGGAAAGGGCTGGCGCAGCCGCCCTGCGGACGACAGATTGCTCGCTCAGGGCTGCTGCGGCGCAGCGCCAATGCGCAGCATCCGCAGGACGCGACAGGCGAGGAGACGTGGTCATGACGAAGGCGATGGTCGTGCATGAAATGGGTGGGCCAGAGGCGCTGACCTATGAGGATTTCGATCCGGGCTTCCCAGGGCCAGGCGAGGTGCGCATCCGGCAGATGGCCATCGGCCTCAACTTCCTCGACACTTACTATCGCAGCGGCATGTACCCGATCAAACGCCCGTTCATTCCTGGCGGCGAGGGCGCTGGTGAAATCGTTGCGGTGGGCGAGGGCGTGAGCGACTTCGCCCCAGGCGATCGCGTCGCTTATGTGTTCCCCATCGGCGCCTATGCCGAGGAGCGCTGTGTGCCCGCAGCCAATGTGGTCAAGCTACCGGGGGCGATTGGCTTCGAAACCGCCGCCGCCGTCATGCTGAAGGGGCTGACGGCGGAGTTCCTGCTGCACCGCACCTTCAAGGTTGGCGAGGGCCACACCATTCTGTTCCACGCCGCAGCCGGCGGCGTCGGCCTGATCGCCTGCCAATGGGCCCGCGCCCTGGGCGCGCGGGTGATTGGCACGGTGGGCTCCGATGACAAGATCCCGCTGGCGCTGGCCAATGGCTGCGACGAGGTCATCCAGTATCGCCGCGAGGATTTCGTCGCCCGCGTCGCCGAGCTGACGGATGGGGCCAAATGCGACGTGGTCTATGACAGCGTCGGCAAGGACACGTTCAAGGGGTCGCTCGACTGCCTGCGGCAGTTCGGCCTCTATGTGAACTTCGGCAACGCCTCAGGGCCAGTCGAGAACATCGCCATGGCCGATTTCGCCTCGCGCGGCTCGCTATTCGCCACGCGGCCGACGCTGTTCACCTTCACCTCCGACCGCCAGCGCCTGACCGAGATGGCCGCCAATCTGTTCCACGCGGTGGAGCACGGCGCCATCAAGGTGCATGTCAATAACCGCTTCCCGCTGTCACGGGCCGCCGACGCCCACCGGGCGCTGGAAAGCCGCGTCACCACTGGCGCAGCGGTGTTGTTGCCTGGCGAATAGGGCGCCTTGCGATCAGACGGAGACACCCGGATGATCAGAATTCGCTCCCCACGCGGAGATGGGGTGTAAGCGCCGATCGTGAGCGATCCGACCTCGCTCTGACGCCCGTACCGGCGCGCTGCAGCTTCGAGCTGTGAGTGCGGCAAGGGGCGCCCGGAGGCGTCCCTTGCATGTTCAGCGCCCTGGGTGATGCGCCCTTCATCAGAAGCGATAGTTCAGGCCGACCAACACGATATTTTCGCCAGCGCGCCCCTTTTTACCTGCGCCTTTCCCCGCGCTCGCCACGCCGCGGACGGAGATGTGCGCGGCCTCAGCCCTGACGCTCCAGTTATCGTCGAGGGCATATTCGGCGCCAGCGCCGACAATCAGGCCGGTTTTGAACTGCGAGCGGTTATAGGTCTTGCCGCCGCTGGCGATCAGGCTCTGGCGCTCCGGCTTGCTCATGTCGTTGAATGACGCATTGCGCCCGGCGTTGAACGGCGCGTCGGTGTAAGTGGCCTGGAGAAGCGCCACGCCCCCGAAGCCGTAAACCATGGCGCGATCGCTGGCGAGGCCAAGCTTCAGCCGGGCATCGGCGAATCCGAAACCACTGCCGGCCTTATCGGAGCTCTTACGGCCGCCGAAAGCCGGGCTGACGCCAGCTTCAACACCCAGCACCAACGGCCCATTCTGCCAATTGTAGCCGGCGCGCACATTGCCCAGGACGAATGTCTCGCCCTTGACCCGCCCACCGCTCGCCTTGATCGCCGCGCTCTTGCCGCCGCCGAAGCTGAGGCCGACGAAGGCGCCTTCGAAGCGGTTCATGGGCGGAACGCGGAGTTCCGCAGCGGTCACCGTCGGTGCATTGCGTTCAGACGTCGGCAAATCAGCCGCCAGCGCCGCGCCCGATACGAGCAATACGCCAGTTGTCGCCATCAATAATCGATGTAACATAACAATAAATGTCCATAATGAAGTGAAAACGGCAGCTTTCATAGCGATTACTATGCGTTAGTCAAGTACGCGAAATATTCTTGACTATTCGCTGTAGCGATGCGGAGTATTGCCGCTGCGGATGGCGTGCTAATAATTGTTGGATAGATGCATTTGCATGCCATGTTCTTGGGCGATGTGTCACAGTCCGCAATTGGCGACGCCGTGGGCAGGCGGCGCACGTCGCCATCGTGCTGTGTGGGGTGACGCCGGCCACGCCGGGCTTTCACTGGCGCGCCACGCCACGATTCGCCCTCCGCCAGCGAACCGTCGCCTGCTGTCGGCCTGGCGGACGCCTTGCGCGCCCATGTGGCTGAAACTGTTGGCGGATTGTTTCGCTTGCGACGATTTTAATTGTGGACAGCGTGAAAATCATGCGCGGTCGACGAGGTCCCATGGCGGGCTGGAATATCCGCTTCGGCAAGCCTCTGTTTACCCTTGGCGGCGCATGATGGCGTCATGGTCATCCGTCGCCGATTCCGCTCTGTGCTGCTGCCGCTTGCGCTCTACGCCGTCTCAGGCGGGATCGTTGGCTACTTTGTGCTGCATGCCCAAAGTGGCCAGCGCGGCCTTGAGGCAAAACGCGAAATCAAGGCCGAGATCATCCAGCTGACCGCCGAGCTCAACGCCGTGAAGGCGCAGCGGGCGGTGATGGAGGACCGGATTGGCCGCATGCGCGACGGCTCGATTGACCGCGACATGCTCGAAGATCTCGCCCGCAACTATCTCGGCATGACCCACCCCGACGATCTGGTGATGATCTACGCCCGCAAGGACGACAATTGAGCGCCTCGCCACGGGCGCTCACCTAGGTGCGGACAACGTAACCGCCGCCGCGTGGTCCAGCGGACATCGCCCCCAAAACTTTGAATTTCAACGCGTTTGCGCGAGGTGATTGCTACTCGTCGCCGTGGCCTGAGCGCGTCATTTGCGCATGATGTCGATGATGAAGCGCGCGCTGCGGGGCGGCGGCGCCGTCGCGCACAGGGCGTGGGGCCGCCGGCAGGCAAAAAGCAAGGCAAGGGCAAGGCGTTTGCCGCATGCGCACGGCCGCAAATCAAGCCGGCGAAGCGGACCGCCTGGCGGTTTGGTGGCTGCGACGGCTGCCAGCCGACGGGCGAGAGCCGTCGCAGGCGCGTTTATCAGCCGCCGTCGGCGCAACCCCGTCGCCATGTGATGCGATCTGATCTCACGGCGGCAGCGGCCATCCCGCCATGGCGCAGCGTTGCAAAGGCTGATTCACAGGGCCGTTTGTGGGGCGCGTCCGCTGGCCTGATTGAGGCGCAACGCCACCCCCCGAGGCTCAATGCAGCGTAAACCGCGCCGTGCGATTTCTGGTCAGCGTAGACTGGCTTTGATCTTTCCGGGGGTTTTTCTGGCGCGTCCCCACGATTTTGCGCCGCCTTTGCGTCAGATATCGTCGCCACCTGATCAGTTTACGCTACGTCAGCAACGGAAAGCTGCGGATTGACCTGCGCGCCGCTTCGGTTGAACCTGCCCAGCGATAGTAGGTCGCCAGGCCTGTGGCGAGCAGGCGCCTGTCGCCTGTGGCGCGCTGCAGGGCGCGCCGGGCGTATCGGGCGGCCAGGCTTGTGCTCCAGTGGCATTAGACTTTAGTATGATACCACGTTGAGCAGATGGGAGCGGGCAGGGCTGGAGCCCCCTGGGCCTGATCTGGGTTCGCACGGCGCCTCTTTATGGAGGGGTGGCGAACGACATGGCGGGCGGCGCGCCGCCGCCGCATAATTTGAGGCCGTAATGACGAAGAAACCTGCATCTGCCCTTTCTTCCGGAAACACGACCGAATCCCGGTCTTCCGCCAGTACGCGGCGTGAGCAGGGCTCTCCTGAACCGCAGGCGGACGCTGCGGCGGATGCAGGCGCCGCAGCGCCGCAGCTGGCGCAGCTCAGCCGCGAGGAGGAGCTTGAGGCCTATCGCATGATGCTGCTGATCCGCCGCTTCGAGGAGAAGGCGGGCCAGATGTATGGCATGGGCCTCATCGGCGGCTTCTGCCACCTGTATATCGGCCAGGAGGCCGTGGTGGTCGGCATGCATATGGCGACCAGGGAGGGTGACCAGAACATCACCGGCTACCGTGATCACGGCCATATGCTGGTGATGGGCATGGACCCCAAGGG
Source organism: Camelimonas sp. FR25 (assembly GCF_059740505.1). Lineage (NCBI taxonomy): Bacteria > Pseudomonadati > Pseudomonadota > Alphaproteobacteria > Hyphomicrobiales > Chelatococcaceae > Camelimonas > Camelimonas sp. FR25. The sequence goes on from NZ_JCAWFG010000084.1 coordinate 22,268, forward strand.
CGTGATGGCCGAGCTCACCGGGCGCCGCGGCGGCTATTCCAAGGGCAAGGGCGGCTCGATGCACATGTTCTCCACCGAGAAGAAATTCTACGGCGGCCATGGCATCGTCGGCGCCCAGGTTCCGATCGGCACCGGCCTCGCCTTCGCCAATCGCTATCGTGGCGACGACAGCGTCTGCCTCGCTTATTTCGGCGACGGCGCCGCTAACCAGGGCCAAGTCTACGAGAGCTTCAACATGGCGGAGCTGTGGAGCCTGCCGGTCGTCTACATCATCGAGAACAACCGCTACGCCATGGGCACGTCGGTGAACCGCGCCTCGGCCCAGACCGATTTCTCAAAGCGCGGCGTGTCGTTCAATATTCCGGGCGAGCAGGTCGACGGCATGGACATTCGCGCCGTGAAGGCGGCGGGCGATCGCGCCATCGCCGCGGCGCGCGCCGGCAAGGGCCCCTACATCCTGGAGATGCAGACCTACCGCTATCGTGGCCATTCCATGTCTGACCCAGCCAAATATCGCACCCGCGATGAGGTCGAGAAGATGCGCACCGAGCATGACGCTATCGACCAGGTGCGCCAGCGCCTGCTCGGCGAGCACGGCGTCAGCGAGGACGAGATCAAGCAGATCGACGCCGACGTGCGTCGCATCGTCAATGAAGCCGCTGACTTCGCCACCCATGATCCGGAGCCGGATCCGTCTGAACTGTGGACCGACGTGACCTTGCCGCACGACGCCCCGCGCGCCTGAGCAAGGCAGGAGGCCGACGCCCCGGCGTCGCCTCCACGCATGAGACGACGTGCAGCGACGCCGCCAGATGGCGTCACCCGGCAGCCCCATTGTGATCGAGCCAGACCCATGCCCACAGACGTATTGATGCCCGCGCTTTCGCCCACCATGGAAGAGGGCAAGCTGAGCCGCTGGCTCAAGCAGGAAGGCGACTCCGTGCGCAGCGGCGACGTGATCGCCGAGATCGAAACCGACAAGGCCACCATGGAAGTGGAGGCGGTCGATGAGGGCGTTTTGGCGAAGATCCTCGTGCCGGAAGGCGCGGAGGGCGTGAAGGTCAATACGCCGATCGCGGTGATCGCCGCAGAAGGCGAGGACGTGTCCGCCGCAGGCGCTGACAAGCCCGCCGCCGGAGACGTTGAGAATCCCCAGGCGGAAGCTGCGCCGAAAAGCGACAAGCCTGCTGCGGCTGACGCCGATGCCAGCGCCACCTCTGCAGCAGCGCCGCAGAAGCCAGTGCAGGCAGCCCCCGCCGACATGACCCTGCCCGAGGGTGCCAGGCTGGTGAAGATCACCGTGCGTGAGGCCCTGCGCGACGCCATGGCCGAAGAGATGCGCCGTGACGAGACCGTGTTCGTCATGGGCGAAGAGGTGGCCGAATATCAGGGCGCCTACAAGGTCACCCAGGGCCTGCTGCAGGAGTTCGGCGAGCGCCGCGTCGTCGATACGCCGATCACCGAGCATGGCTTCGCCGGTCTCGGCGTCGGCGCCGCTTTCGGCGGCCTGCGGCCGATCGTTGAGTTCATGACCTTCAATTTCGCCATGCAGGCGATCGACCACATCATCAATTCCGCCGCCAAGACGCTGTACATGTCCGGCGGCCAGATCACCTGTCCCATCGTCTTCCGCGGCCCGAACGGCGCGGCGGCCCGCGTCGCCGCCCAGCACAGCCAGGATTATTCGTCCTGGTACAGCCACGTGCCTGGCCTGACGGTGATCGCGCCCTATACGGCGGCGGACGCCAAGGGCCTGCTCAAGGCGGCGATCCGCAGCCCCAACCCTGTGGTGTTCCTCGAAAACGAGATCATGTACGGCCAGTCCTTCGATGTGCCGGACGTCGAGGACTGGATCGTGCCGATCGGCAAGGCGCGCATCGCCCGCCCAGGTCAGCATGTGACGCTGATCGCCTGGTCGCACGCCATGACCTATGCGCTGGCCGCCGCCGAGACCCTGGCCGCCGATGGCATTGAGGCCGAGGTGATCGACCTGCGCACCCTACGCCCGCTCGATACCGAAACCATCATCGCCTCGGTGCAGAAGACCGGCCGCTGCGTGGTGGTGGAGGAAGGCTGGCCGCAGGCGGGCATGGGCGCCGAGATCTCGGCGCGCATCATGGAGGAGGCGTTCGACTATCTCGACGCCCCGGTGACGCGCGTGTCGGGCAAGGATGTGCCGATGCCTTACGCCGCCAATCTTGAAAAGCTTGCGCTGCCGTCGGCGGCGGAGGTGGTCGAGGCGGCGCGCGCCGTCTGCTATCGCTGAGGAGCCACGCGCATGCCCACCAATGTGCTGATGCCCGCGCTCTCGCCGACCATGGAAAAAGGCAAGCTGTCGCGCTGGCTGAAGAAGGAAGGCGACGTCGTCCGTTCGGGCGACGTGATCGCCGAGATTGAAACCGACAAGGCCACCATGGAAGTGGAGGCGGTCGATGAGGGCGTGCTGGCCAAAATCCTCGTGGCCGAGGGCACGGATGAGGTGGCCGTCAACGCCGTGATCGCCATCATCGCCGAGGAAGGCGAGGAGGTGGACGCCGCCGCAGCCGCTCCGGCCTCAGCCGCCGCAACCACGTCGGCCAGCGCCGATGCCGCGGCGGACGACAAGGACAATGCCGACGCTGGAGCCAGCCCGGCCAAAGCAGACGACGCCGGCGCCGCGACGGCCAAGGCCAGCGCCAGCAAGCCGGCTGCGCCGCAGAATGGGGACGCTGCGCCTGCCGCAAAGGCGCATTCGGCGCCCACCGACGGCAAGCGCGTTTTCGCTTCCCCGCTGGCGCGCCGCCTCGCCAAAGAGGCGGACATTGATCTGTCTGCGCTCAAGGGCTCCGGTCCGCGCGGTCGTATCATCGAGCGCGACGTGCTGCAGGCGAAGCCCTCTGGCGTCGCCGCGAAGCCTGCGGGCCAGGCCGCCGCGCCAGCTGCTCTGGCCTCGGGGCCAGATGGCGCTGCGGTGCGCGCCATGTTCGCACCCGACAGCTTCGAGGAGATCGCCCTCGACGGCATGCGCAAGACCATCGCCCGTCGCCTGGTCGAATCCAAACAGACGGTGCCGCATTTCTATCTGACGGTGGATTGCGACATCGACGCGCTGCTGGCCCTGCGCGCCCAGATCAACGCCGGCGCGCCGAAGGGCGAGGACGGCAAGCCGGCCTGGAAGGTCTCGGTCAATGATCTGGTGGTCAAGGCCTTCGCCGGCGCCCTGCGCCGCACGCCCGACGCCAATGTCTCCTTCGCTGGCGACGCCATTTTGCGCCACAAGGTGGTGGACGTCGGCATCGCCGTGTCGATCCCTGGCGGGCTGCTCACCCCGGTGGTGCGCAACGCCGACCAGCTGACCATCTCGGCCCTGGCCAGCCAGGTGCGTGATCTGGCGGCGCGGGCGCAGAACCGTCGCCTGAAGCCGGAGGAATACACTGGGGGATCGGCCGCTGTGTCCAATCTCGGCATGTATGGCGTGCGCGAGTTCGCGGCGGTGATCAACCCGCCGCACGCCACCATTCTGGCGGTGGGCGAGGGCCAGCAGCGGGTCGTCGTCAGGGATGGCAAGCCGGCGGTGGCCACCATGATGACGGTGACGCTGTCGGTCGATCACCGCGCCGTCGACGGCGTGCTCGGCGCGCAATTGCTGCAGGCCTTCAAGGCGCTCATCGAAAGCCCGGCCTCGATCCTGGCCTGAGGCTGGACCGCTGACCTGATCTGCGGACGGCGCGCGCCACGCGCCGTTCCCACCGCGAAAGCGTTCGTTATGGCAGATACATACGACATCATCGTCATCGGCTCCGGTCCCGGCGGCTACGTCACCGCCATCCGGGCGGCGCAGCTGGGATTTCGCACCGCCATTGTCGAGCGCGAGCATCTGGGCGGCATCTGCCTGAACTGGGGCTGCATTCCCACCAAGGCGCTGCTGCGCTCGGCGGAGATCCATCATTACATGGAGCGCGCCGCCGATTACGGCCTTAGCGCTGGCGACCATGGCTTTGACATCGGCAAGATCGTTGAACGCTCGCGCGGCGTGTCGCGCCAGCTCAACACCGGCGTCGGCTTCCTGCTGAAGAAGAACAAGGTCGACGTCATCTGGGGCGAAGCCGAGGTGACGCGCGGCGCAATGGGCGACAAACCCGCGGCGATCGCGGTGAAGGCGACGCGCAAGCCGCCGATGCAGCCACAGCCGCCGGCCCCGAAGGGCGTGAAAGGCGAGGGCGTCTACGAGGCGAAGCACGTCATTCTCGCCACCGGCGCCAGGCCACGCGCATTGCCGGGCCAGGAGCCCGACGGCAAGCTGATCTGGAGCTATTTCGAGGCCATGGTGCCGCCGGCCATGCCGAAGTCGCTGCTGGTGATCGGCTCCGGAGCGATCGGCATTGAGTTCGCCTCGTTCTATCGCGCCTTTGGGGCCGAGGTGACGGTGGTTGAACTGCTGCCGCAGATTCTGCCGGTGGAAGACGCCGAAATCGCCGGCCTCGCCCGCAAACGGCTGGAGAAGCGCGGCGTCAAATTCCTCACCGGCGCCAAAGTGACCGGTCTCGACAAGAAGGCCGACAGCGTCGTCGCCAGCATTGATGACGGCAAGCAAAGCCTGCGCATCGAGGCGGAGCGGGTGCTGAGCGCCGTCGGCGTCGTCGGCAATATCGAGAATCTCGGCCTCGAAAAGCTCGGGGTGAAGACCGAGCGCGGCTGCGTCGTCACAGATGGGCTTGGCCGCACCAATGTGCCCGGCGTCTACGCCATCGGCGACGTGGCTGGCCCGCCGATGCTGGCTCACAAGGCGGAGCATGAAGGCGTCGCCTGCGTCGAGGCCATCGCTGGCCTGAATGTCCACGCCATGGACAAGCTGCGCATTCCTGGCTGCACCTATTGCGACCCTCAGATCGCCTCGGTCGGCCTCACCGAGGCCAAGGCGAAGGAAGCCGGCTACGATATCCGCGTCGGCAAATTCCCCTTCGTCGGCAATGGCAAGGCCATCGCGCTGGGCGAGCCGGAGGGTCTGGTCAAGACCATCTTTGAAAAGGACACCGGCAAGCTGCTGGGCGCGCATCTGGTCGGGCCTGAGGTCACCGAGCTGATCCACAGCTTCGTCGTGGCGATGAATCTGGAGACGACGGAAGAAGATCTGATGGCCAGCGTGTTCCCGCATCCGACGCTGTCCGAGACCATCCATGAGAGCGTGCTCGACGCCTGGGGCCGGGCGATCCACATCTGAGCGGACCTGCGCCGTCAGGTGAGCTGGTTGCGATACTGGCGAGGTTCGCGGTGGGGGACTTGATTGGGCCCAGGGGGGCGGCCTGATGGGGCCCTGACGGATGGCGCTGCAGGCGCGGCGTTATCCGCTCACATCGCCGTGGGTTGGGGCTTCTGGCCCGCGGCGTGGCGCTGAAGCGCTTGCACAGCTGGCGGGGCGACGATTTGCTGTGGCCTGCGGCGACCCTGGCGATTCCACCGCCTGATCCCAGGCGCAGGATGGCGCGGTCGGCCCGTGCGACTGAAGGAGGGGATGATGGAAACGCAGGTGTATGGCGCGCTCGGCCAGCCAGGGGTCGGCTTTATCATGGCGATTGTCGTCGGCGCGCTCGCCGGCTGGATCGCCGAGAAGGTTACCAGCGCCGATATGGGGTTCTTCTCCAACATCCTGATGGGCATCATCGGCGCCGTGGTCGGCAATTTTCTCGCCCGCCAGCTCGGCATGGCCGTCTATGGCTTCTGGGGCAATCTCGCCGCGGCCGTGGTCGGCGCGGTGCTGATCATCTGGGTGTATCGCGCGGTGCGCGGACGCGGCTAAGACCCACGCGGCATGCGTCTCGCAGGGCTGGAGATTGCAACGCCGGGCGGCGGCGACCACATGAGCAGGACACGAGACGGCCTCCCCAATGACGGCTTGTCTCGGCTGGTCACGGCTGGTCCTGGTCGGGATTGACGGCTGGACCTCACCCAGTGGGCGGGGCCAGCCCTATAACATGGCGCCTCAGGCGCTGCGCGGTGCGGGAAACGTGACGGGGCGGTTTGGTGTGTTGGCGCCAGCGGTGTTACATGAGCCGCTGCCTGCCAAGGTGATGCAGCGTCGGCGCTTTTGCCGGCCGCAGGCGTAAGGCGCGGAGCCCGTTATGGCCGTAGTACTTGATCTTCTGAATGAGGGCCGCCGCCCGCAGGCCGCGACCGGCGCGGTCTCCGCCACGCCTTCAGCTGGCGAGAAGACGCTGCGCCACCCCGAGAAGGCCCATCGTCCCGACCAGCCGGTGCAGCAGCGCAAGCCTGAATGGCTGCGCGTCAAGGCGCCAGGCTCCGCCGCATGGGCCGCCACCAATCGCATTGTTCGCGACAAGCGGCTGGTGACGGTGTGCGAAGAGGCAGGCTGCCCGAACATCGGTGAGTGCTGGGAGAAGAAGCACGCCACCTTCATGATCATGGGCGACACCTGCACCCGCGCCTGCGCCTTCTGTAACGTCAAGACCGGCATGCCGCAGCCGCTGGATGGCGATGAGCCCAATCGCGTCGCCGATGCGGTGGCCAGCCTCGGGCTCAGCCATGTGGTGATCACCTCGGTCGACCGCGACGACCTCAAGGACGGCGGCGCGCTGCATTTTGCCCAGGTGATCCACGCCATCCGCAAGGCGGCGCCGGGCACGACGATCGAGATCCTGACGCCCGATTTCCTGCGCAAGCCAGGGGCGCTGGAGGTGGTGGCGGCGGCGCGTCCCGACGTGTTCAACCACAATCTCGAAACCGTGCCGTCGAAATATCTCAAGGTGCGTCCGGGCGCGCGCTATTTCCATTCGCTGCGGCTGCTGCAGCAGGTCAAGGAGCTGGATTCCAGCATCTTCACCAAATCCGGCATCATGGTCGGGCTCGGCGAAGAGCGGAACGAGGTGCTGCAGCTGATGGACGACCTGCGCAGCGCCGAGGTCGATTTCATCACCATCGGCCAGTATCTGCAGCCGACGAAAAAGCACCACCCGGTGCTGCGCTTCGTCACCCCGGCGGAGTTCGCCGCTTACGCCACCACCGCGAGGGCCAAGGGCTTCCTGATGGTGTCGTCAACGCCGCTGACGCGATCGTCGCACCATGCCGGCGAGGATTTCGAGCGGCTGAAGGCGGCGCGCGCGGCGCGTGGCTGAGGGCGCATCGCGCGCTTGGCGGCTTCACGAGTTTAGCCCATACGTAAGCCGGTAGGCTCGCAAGGCCGCTTGTGACGTCCTCTTGCGAGCGCCACTTGCGTGCGCCTCTTGCGTCTCCGGCCAAGCCAGGTATTGCTGGCGCCGCCGACCTGGGCCGGTTGCTCCGGGTCGCCTTAGGTCAGCCATCAGGCGGCGAGCTCCGCTTGAGGGCGCGGCGCATGAAATCATGGGACGCCCCGCGGCGTGAAAGCGTTGCGGCGTCCACAGATCACCCAGAGGCGCGCCGCCACCCTGGCGCCGCCGCGGCGCGGATAATCGCTGGATGCCCACTTTCACCACCACGCGCACGGTCCCTTACACCCCGGAACAGATGTTCGCGCTGGTGGCGGATGTGGAGCGCTATCCGGAATTTCTGCCGCTGTGCACCGGCCTGCGGGTGCTGCGCCGTGAAACCGACGACGCCGACCGCGACGTGCTGGTGGCGCGCATGAGCGTCGGCTATCGCACTATCGCCGAAAGCTTCACCAGCCGCGTCACGCTCGCCCCGCAGCAGAGCCGTATTGTCGTTGAATATGTCGACGGCCCGTTTAGCCATCTCACGAACCGTTGGACATTCACGCCCAATGGCGCTGGCGCCGACGTGCAGTTTTACATCAATTACGAGTTCCGCTCGCGCATGCTCGGATTGATGATGGGCGCCGTATTCGAGCGCGCCTTCCAGAAATTCGCCGAGGCCTTCGAAGAGCGCGCCCGCAAGATCTACGGCCCGCCCGCCGCCTGATTGGGCGATCGTCGCGAGGGGGAGCTGGCCGATCAGGCGAGGCGCGCATACATCCGCCGTCATGCGTCCTCAGGCCGCCGCGTGCAGCAGCCGGTGACACCCCTCCACCGAGGTCTGACGCCTGACGCCTGACGCCGCGTGTCCCAGTTTCCTCCCCACCGCCGCAACACCAGCCGTCATGCCCGCGCTTGTCGCGGGCATCCACGTCTTGCGGCGTCCACGTCGCGCGGCGTCCAAATGTTGCGGCGTCCAAGTCTTGCCGCATCCAAGTCTCGCGGCGTCCCCGTGCAGGCGACTTTAGCGGCAGGCCTCGTCGGCCTTACCCGGAGGCTGTACACGTCTGACCGCCAACAGAGCGTCGCACCGGCAAAGACGTGGATGGTCGGGTCAAGCCCGACCATGACGGCGGGTGGGCGATGGGGACCCGCAAACGCATTGCGCCGCGCCGCTGCCGCGTCTCGTCCGACGCCTGCCTGCCCCTCGGCCGCCTCCAGAGCCGTCGTGCCCGCGCTCGTCGCGGGCATCCACGTCTTGCGGCGTCCAAATCCTCCGGCGGCCCCGTCTCGCGGCGTCCACGTGCAGGCGACTTTGGCGGCAGGCCTCGTCAGCCTTACCCAGAGGCCGTACACGGCTGACCGCCAACAGAGCGTCGCATCGGCAAAGACGTGGATGGTCGGGTCAAGCCCGACCATGACGGCGGGTGGGCGATGGGGACCTGCAAAGGCAGTGCCCCGCGCCGCTGCCGCGTCTCCTCCGACGCCTGCCGTCCCCTCGGCTGCCTCCAGAGCCGTCATGCCCGCGCTTGTCGCGGGCATCCACGTCTCGCGGCGTCCACGTCTTGCGGCGTCCACGTTTCGCGGCGTCCGAGTCTTGCGGCGTCCACGTCTCGCGGCGTCCACGTGCAGGCGACATTGGCGGCAGGCCTCGTCGGCCTTGCCCCGAGGCCGTTCACTGCTGACTGCCGTCAGCGCGCGTCGCATCGGCAAAGACGTGGATGGTCGGGTCAAGCCCGACCATGACGGCGGGCGTGGCCGCTCGTGCGATCTGCGATGCAGACGGCTGGCGCTGGTCTGGTCGTAGCGGCCGCCGATGGATGTCCACTACGGCGGAAATCACCAGGGATGCCGGCCATGGTCCATTGGCGACCTGTTTGGCGGCACCTGAGCCATCCGATTGATTCAACATACCTATTCCCGACGTTTACCCCGTCAGTTTACCATCGCATCACTAGAACAAAACAAAAACGATCACCGGACTTGTCACGAGAACAAACATGGAACATCCTCAGTCTATACACAGGAGGAGATCACCATGCTGACGCACATCGTTCGCGGCGCCGCCGAGCTCGCATCCCTGGTTTTGTTTGTTGGTATGATCGGCGTCTGGGCCGGGCTCGCCGCCGGGGTGTGAGCCCATGTGGCGTATTCAGCCGCGGATGCGTGGCTGACGTCGCTGCAGCGGCCAACAGGGAAGTGATCGGCGACGCATCAGAAACTGCGCGTTGCAGCCGAATTGCGGATTGCCTGGCGGCTGCGTCTGGGCAAGCCTGAACATGAGCGGGGCTTTATCGTCGGGAAGGATATGCGATGCCCGCGAGGGTTCGGAGGGCGATGGCTCCGGTGATCATGGTGGCGGCGCCGCTATTGGCCGCGACGCTCGCGGTCGCGCAGCCCGCCAGTTCCACGGCCAGCGCTGGCGTGACGCAGCAGCCGGTGGCGGCGGCGACGCAGGCGACGCGCCCGGTCGACATCAACAACTTCATCCGCGCCGAATCCGATCGCTACATGGCGGAGAACGCCGCCCAGGCGGGCGGCCCAGGCAAATTGATGCATGTGCGGGAGCCAGCCGACATCGACAATCAGACGGTGATCCGGCTCAATCGCGACACGCTGTATTCCTTCGGCGTCATCGATCTGCAGGCTGGCCCGGCCACGATCACACTGCCCGACGCTGGCGACCGCTTCATGTCGCTGATGGTCGTCAACCAGGATCACTACACGCCCTTCGTGGTCTATGGCGACAAGCCGCTCGAACTCACCGAGGAGAAGGTCGGCAGTCGCTATGCGTTCATCGCCGTGCGGACGCTGGCGGATCCCAATGATCCTGCCGACCTGACGAAGGCGCACACATTGCAGGACGGCGTCCGCATCGACCAGGCGGCGACCGGCAAGCTGGAATTCCCCAATTGGGACAAGGCAGCTCTCGACAAGGTGCGCGCCGCCTTGCTCGGCGTCGCCCGTTTCAGTCCGGATTTTCGCGGCGCCTTTGGGCCGAAGGGGCAGGTCGACCCGATCAAGCATTTGCTGGGCACGGCCGCCGGCTGGGGCGGCAATCCGGACAAGGACGCTGCCTATGACAGCATCGTTCCGCCCAATGACGATGGCGTGCAGGTCTACCGGATAAGCGTGCCCAAGGATGTGCCGATCGACAGCTTCTGGTCGGTGAGCGTCTATAACGCCGACGGCTTCTTCGAGAAGAACCCGCTCAACGCTTATTCGATCAACAGCATCACCGGCAAAAAGGGGCCCGACGGCGCCGTGACCATCCAGTTCGGCGGCTGCGACGGCAAAATCGCCAATTGCCTGCCGATCCAGAAAGGCTGGAATGGCCTGGTGCGCATGTATCGCCCGCGCGACGCCGTGCTGAGCGGCGCGTGGAGTTTCCCGAAACTGCAGCCTGTGCCCTGAGCCTGCGCCCCAGCCCTGGCGGATGCGTCAGGGCTGGGGGATAGCCATCCGTAGGAGGCTACGCCTTTGGCTGGCGGTGGCGTCCGGCTGGGCAATCAGCGTCCATGCGAGCCGCTTGCATCCCGCATGCTTGTCGCTCGCAGCAACCTAAGGCGCGGCTTTGGCGTCGCTGTCATCACGGTGAAATACTGGCCCCTTAGCGGGGCCATTTTGCGTCAGGGAGCCAGTCATGAGCCATGTTATCCGTTCCGCCTGCACCGCCGATGCGGCGCAGATCAGCGCGCTGTGGCGACGTTGCGATCTGGTGGTCAGTTATAACGATCCGGGCGAGGACCTGCGCTTCGCACTGGCGGGACCTGCCTCGGACGTGCTGGTCCGCGAGGCGATCGGCCCCGACGGCGCGCCGGAGATCATCGGCAGCGTCATGGTTGGCCATGATGGCCATCGCGGCTGGCTGTATTACGTCGCCGTCGATCCGCGGTTCAAGCGTCAGGGCATTGGCCGGGCCATGGTGGACGCCGGCGTCGACTGGCTGCGCCAACGCCACGTGCCCAAGGTGCAGTTGATGGTGCGCGACACCAATCAGGCGGTGATCGGCTTCTACGAGCGCCTCGGCTTCGCCGTGGCGCCGCGCACGGTGTTGAGCGCCTTCATCACCCCGACTGGCGTCAGCAATTGATGCGGCGCGTGGCGTGCGACGGGGCAGTACAAGTCGCGTGGCGCGCGGTCGAAACAGCGACGGCGGGCCATTGGCCCGCCGTCGTAGCGCAACAGAATATCAAGTCACTGCAATATCTTGCCAGTTGATGCTAGCACACAACATCAACCAGGGAACGGCTGGTCCTGTCGTCGGCCCATACCATTGCCCGTGCGACGCCTGCGCATGTGATGATGCGCACGCGTCAGCAGCGTGGCATCCTGGGCTTACTTGCCTGTTTCGGCCGCAATCTTGCTGGCGGCGGCGTCATCGAGCCACTTGGCCTGGGCCGGCGCCTCCTTGAGGTTGCCGAGGTCGATCTGGGTCTTCAGCGCCGCCTTCAGCGCCTCCGGCGGCAGGGCCACCGAACGGGCGATGACGTCCGACTTGATCAGACGCTCCACCGAGGCCTTGACCACCGACGGCTTCATGTTGGGGAACAGCTTCTGGCCGATCTCCACCGCCTTGGACGGGTCGGCGTGGATCTGCTTCAGCGCCTTGTCCATGCCGGCGAGGAATTTGCGCGCGATCTCCGGATCGATGTCCTTACGGGTCGAGATGGCGGAGAAGGTGTAAGGGCCCATTTCCTCGGCGAACGGAATGGCGACCTTGAAGCCCTGGTCTTCGGCCTGCGAGCCGCCCGGTTCGTACAGCACGGCGCAATCGGCCTGACCGGCGGCCAGCGGGCCGATCTCCGAGCCCATCGGCACTTCGATCAGCCGGATGTCCTTGTTGGCGTCGAGGCCGTTCTGCTTGAGGATATTGATGAAGGCCGAGGTACTGGTGGTCGGCATGGCGCCCGACGACACCACCTTGCCCTTCAGATCCTTGACGCCCTTGATATTGGCGTCGGCCTTGCACGACAGCCAGGCGCCGAGACGGCCCAGCGTGCCGCCGATCACCTTGACCTGGCCGCCCTTCGAGGCCGAGATCACCGTCCACTCCGGGCCGTGCAGCGAGAAGTCTGCGCTCTTCGAGATCACCGAGGCGAGGGCGTTGGTCGAGGAGGAGGCCACGTCGATGCGCACGTCGAGGCCCTGGTCACGGAAATAGCCGAGCTCGTCGGCCACATAGACCGGCAGATACAGCACCGATTTGAAGGCGGCCGAGACCACGGCCTTCTGCTTCGGCGCCTCGGCCAGGGCGGCGGCGGGGAATGCGACGCCCGCAGCAAAGGCGAGCGCGAGGGATTTGCGGATCATGGTCTGGGTCCTCGATCAGGGCGGCGACGCCGCCAGACAGATGGTGATGCGGCCGCGCCTGGGCGGGGCCAAGGAAGGCGGGGCCAAGGAAGGGGCCATGAGAGACGCCGCCCCAGGGCGGCGCAGGAGGCGCGGCGCCGGAGGGGCGGGACAGGCGCGTGCGTTCAACTGGTGAAGGTCGGGGCGAAGGTGGCGTCTTTCCACGCCAGCAGCCGGCGCTCGACGACACTCGCGGCCATCGACAGCAAAAAGCCCATGATCATCAGCGAGATAATGCCAACCCACACGGTGTTCAGGTCATACATCGACGAGGCGACGAAGATCACATGGCCCATGCCGTGGCGCGACGAGATGAATTCGCCCACCACCGTGCCGACCAGCGCAAAGCCAATATTGATCTGGAAGGCGCCGATAATGTCGGGCATCGACGACGGCACCACCACCTTGGTGAAAATCTGGCTGCGCGAGCAGCCCAGCGACGCCATCATCTTCTGCAGATCAGGGTCAGTGGTGCGCGCGGCGTGGAAAGCGGCGAGCAGCGCCACCACCAGGGTCAGCGAGATCGACAGCGCCACCTTGGACGACACGCCGGTGCCGAACCACAGGATGACCAGCGGCGCAAAGGCGATCTTCGGCACCGAATTGATGGCGGCGATATAAGGGGCGATCACCCGCGCCAGCCAGGGCGAATACCAAAGCCCAAGCCCAATGGCGGAGCCGACCACCGTGCCGACGACGAAGCCGACCGCCGAGGCCCACAGCGTCCAGCCAGCGTCGACCAGCAATTCGCCGGACAGCAGCATGCGCCAGGCGGTTTCGGCGATGCCAGTGGGCCAGCCAAACAGGAAGCCGGAGACATATTCGGCTTTCACCGCCCATTGCCACAGGCCAAGCCCAACGACGAGGATCGCCAGCTGGGTGAACACCGGGGCGGTGACAATGCGCCGCCACAGCGGGGCGCGCTCGCTCTCATGAGTGGTGGACATCAGGCGTCGCCCCGCGCGGTCTGGATATCGAGTTCGCTGCACAGCAGGTCGAAATAGGCGCTGAAGCGCGGATCCTTGCGCGCCTCGACCGGCGAATGGGTGTCCAGCTCGATATGGTGGACGTTTTTCAGGCGACCCGGGCGGGCGCTGAGCACGAAAATTCGCTCTGACAGGGCGATGGCCTCGTCGATGTCATGGGTGACGAGGATCACCGTGCGGCCGCTCTTGTTGACGGTCTCGACCAACAGCCCCTCAAGAAACAGCCGGGTCTGGTAATCGAGCGCCGAGAACGGCTCGTCGAGCAGCAGGATATCTGGCTCTGGCAGCAGGGTGCGGGCAAGGGCGACGCGCTGGCGCATGCCGCCCGACAGCTCCTTCGGCCAGGAATTGGCGAAGGCCGACAGGCCGAACAGCTCAAGATAATGGGTGGCGCTTTCGATCTGCTCGCGCTTCGGCACGCCGCGAATCTCGAGGCCGACGCAGACGTTCTCCAGCACCGTCCGCCAGGGCATCAGCAGGTCGCGCTGCAGCATATAGCCCACCCGGCCACGCAAATGCGGCACATCCGCCCCATCCAGCTGCAACACGCCGCCATCATGGCCGACGAGGCCGGCGAGGATGTTGAACAGCGTGGACTTGCCGCAACCGGAAGGGCCGATCACGGAGATGAATTCGCCAGGGTTGACCGACAGATCGAGACCGCCGAGCACGTCGACCCGGCCATCCTTGCCGCTGAACGACTTGCGCAAGCCGCTGACGGCCAGTTTTGGCTTCAGAGCGCCCATATTATCCTGCATGTTCAGGGAAGAGGGCGGCGCGCCTGTGGCGCCGCCAGCGTGCCCCGGTCGCGATGACGACCGCGAATTATTCGGCGGCTGTCTGCGCCGCGGCCCCGGTCACCTGGGCGAACTCCAGCGCAACATCGGTCTCAAGATCGATGTGCAGCGCCTCATCCACGCGTTTGAAGAAGCTGCACAGGGCGATGCGCAGGGTCAGCTCGACGATCTGCTCTTCAGAAAAATGCGCGCGCAATTGCGCGAACTGAGCGTTGCTGACGCGGGCGGAGTCGCGGGTGACCTGCACGGCGTAATCGCGCACCAGATGATCCAGCGCATCGAAGCCAGGCACCTGCGGCTCAAGCAGATTGTCGATCGACTCTTTGGCAAGGCCCGTGCTGAGCGACTGGTTGGTGTGATGCGCCACGCAATAGGAGCAGGCATGCGCCTTGGAGGCGCTGAGCAGCGCGATCTCAAGGTGACGCGGCGAAATCAGCGCGTCGGCCTTGGACTGCAGCAGATAAGAGAAAATGTGCTGCAGCGCCGGCGGCCGGTGGGCGAAGGCGCGCAGCAGATTGTGATAGGGGCCATAGCTGGCGAGAATGCGCGAATAGACGTCGCTGGCGTCGCCCTGAAGGTCGGACGGCTCAAGTGCGGTGACGCGGGCCATGGCGGTGCTCCCGGTGAGAAAGCGCCAATGGCCGCCGCGGCCCCGCCGCCTGCCGCAGCAGTCTGGAGGGCCTCGCCAGCCAGTAGCGGGAATGACCCAGGCGCCGACGCCGGACTGTAGGTTTGGTCCGGGCGTTCCGACGCATGCGGCCAGGGAAAAATGCGCAGTAATCGCCTGCCGCAAGGCAAGCGGCGCGCGAATTGATGTGCGGGAACATTGCCCATCAATTCACGAAAGCGTCAACTGTTGCGCTGCCCAATATACAGTCAATGCCGGGAAATGGTTTTCAATCCCATGGCCTTGTGGAGAATAAACTGCTGAAAGGGGGGCGGGGGGGCAAACGGCAGGCTTGCTCGATCAATGAACCGCTGGCCCGACAATGAACCGTGCGTTGCGTGTAGGGCGGCGCCGATTAACGGGCGCCTTGCCCGCGCCGCAACTCGCGCCGCAACCCGCGCCGTCATGCCCGCGCTTGTCGCGGGCATCCACGTCTTGCTGCGCGGTTGCGCGGGCGACGACGGCGGTCAGTAGGGAGGCGCCATGGCCAGAGCCGCTCGCCTATTGACTGCCGCGAACGCCTGACAACGGCCAAGACGTGGATGGTCGGGTCAAGCCCGACCATGACGGCGGTGAGGTGAGTGGCGCCAGCAATAGCCGGGCCTCGCGTTGGGCCCTACGCTTGGGCCATCGGGCGCCTTTCCCACACCTTTCCCCAGCCGCAACCCGCGCCGTCATGCCCGCGCTTGTCGCGGGTATCCACGTCTTGCTGCGCGGCTGCAGGAGCGACGTTGGCATCAAGGCGGCGCGATCGGTGCTGCGGGGGCCGGTGCGCCGGGCCATGGTTGATCGATCGCCGGGCAGAGCCTGGTCAGCCGCGGAACATAAACCGCTCGATCACCTGAAATGGCGCGTCGCGATCGCTCTGGCGCAGCACCGCCAGCGCATCCAGATGCAGGGGCGGCTGGCCGAACCAGGCCGCCAGCGCGCCGCGCCATTGCGCCAGCCGCTCCTCATCGAGGCGGTCTGACAGGGTCATGTGGAAACGGAACGCCTCAAACACCCACGGATAGCCCCAGCGCTGCTGCAGCGCCCGCTGGCGTGGCGCAAGCTGCTCCGGTGGGCGGCGGGCGAGGTCTGCGGCGTTGAGCGGCGCGCGGAAGCGGTCGAAAAAGGCCACGATCTCCGCCGCCATCATGCCGAGGGCCGGCGGCGGCGCCACAGGCTCCAGCGCAACGAACAGGCCAGGGCCTGCCACCTGCATCAGGCCAGCGTGGAGCGGCGTCGCAAGGGCGCAAAAGCTCCGCGCCGCCTCCAGCAGATCGGCCTCGGCGACGCCATCGCGCAGGGTGAACGGCGGCTTGAGCGTGGCATGGAAGCCATATTTGCGCGCCTGCCGCACATGCTGCGCCACATCCTCGCCCGCAAGGCCCGCCACCTGCGGCGGCGCGACGGCCTGGCCGGTGTAACAGTCATGGCCGAGCAGGGCGCTGCCCTTGCGAAACAGCCGGGATTGCGGATCGGGAAGGTAATAGAGTGCGTAGCGCATGGCGTCCTGTGCTGGCGCCGGGCTGGCGCGTCAGCCGCCCTGCCTGCCAGGTGGATGTGACGATAGCACGACACGCGCCGCCTGCACGGCTTCGCCACGTCCCGTCACAGCCGCCGCTGGCAAGCCATGCAATGGCCCTGGGCGACGCCGCCGAAGGCGTCGACCAGATCGGCTCAGTCTGGCCCAGCCTCGCCTCAGTTAGGCGTGATCACCGTTTTGACCACGCCAGGCTCGCGCGATTCAAACAGACGGTAGGCTTCGGCGCCCTGATCGAGCGGCAGGCGGTGGCTGATGTAGCGCTCTGGCCGCAGGCGGCCCGATTGCACCAGCGGGAACAGCGCCGGCAGTTCCTCCGGCACCGAGCAGGTGCCGATGCGGAAGGTGAGGCCAGCGGCGAAGGCGCGCTCCAGCGGGAAGGCGTAGCGCCGCGATTGCTGCACGCCGATCACCGACACCGTGCCGCGCCGGGTGACGAGGCGCAGCGCCAGATCCACCGTCGCGTCATGGCCGACTGCCTCAATGACGCAATCCACCTTGCGGCCGTGGGTATCCTGCTTGACGCGCTCCAGCGCCTCTTCTGGCGCAAGGGCGATGGCGCCGGATTCCGCCGCCAGCGCCCGGCGTCCCGCCACCGGATCGATGGCGTAGACCGTATGCGCGCCCATGACGAACGCGCTGTCGACGGCCATCAGGCCGATCGGGCCGAGGCCAATCACCGCGACACTAGAGCCTGGGCGAATATCGGCGTTGCGGGCGCCGAACCAGGCGGTGGACAGCGCGTCGGTCATCATCAGCGCCTGCTCGGCGGTGACGCCCTCGGGGATCTTGACGGCGTTCATGTCGCCAGCCGGCACGCGGAAGAACTCGGCCTGCACGCCCTGCAGTTTCGCCGACAGGCCATAGCAGGCGCCTGCGTTGAATTCGCAATGGATGACATTGCCCGCCAGGCATGAGCGGCAGGCGCCGCAACCGACGGCGGCTGGCATCATCACCTTGTCGCCGACCTTCAGGCGATGCACGGCGCGGCCCGTCTCCACCACCTCGCCAACCGCCTCATGACCGACGCAGAAGCCAACGTCCTCAGAGAAACCATGGCCGTGATAAATGTGCAGGTCGCTGCCGCAGATCGAGCAGGCCTCCATTTTGACGATGACGTCGCGATCAGACTGCAGCGCCGGATCGTCCATCGCCTCGCAACGGATGTCGCGTTCACCAAAATATCTCAGCGCCTTCATCGCACCGCTTCCCCCTTGTTGTTGTCGCCGCCGCCGTTCGACGCTTGACGTCGCCGATGCCGGACATGGCCCGACTTGCGAGGCCGCGACGGTCCTCGTCAGCCGCATACGCTGATTTTCGCGCCGGCGCCAAGCCGGACGCCGCCGCGTCGCGTCCGTGGCGCGCCACGGCCTGCCGGGCAAGCGGCGGTGAGGGGAAGGCGATGGGCCGGGCGGGGCTTGAGCCGCGCGTGGGCTCACGAGGGAAAACCGCGGACGTTGGCGCGAGAGCGCGGCGAGGGCTCGGCAAGGACTCGGCAAGCGCTCGGCAATGGCGCGGCAAGAGATGCGGCAAGGGATGCGGCTAGCGGCGTGGCGGCAGTTTGGGCAGGATGGCCAGGCGAGCACGCGTGGAACACTGGCAGTGCAGGCGACAAACCGGTCCACATCGCCTCACCAGATCATCGCCAAAGCATCGCCGCCCGTTGTGCCGTCGCCAGGGGGATGGGCGACGGAGCTACATGTCAATTGCGATGGTTGCGCGCGCATCTTGTGCGCCGGCGCACGCCAGCCGCCGCGCCGTTTTGGCATGTCAATATCCCAGCACGTTAACCCCATTGCTTAAGGCGTCGCCAGGGCGGCCCCCGCTACAGCCTGAGCAGCAACAGGAGGCGCCCATGTCCATTTTCATCGCCATCATCGCCGGGCTCGTGGTCGCAGGCGCCGTCGGCGCCGCCGAATACGCCAGCCTGCGTCGCAGCGCCCAGGGCTAAGGTCGCCGCCGTTCCCTGACATGGCGCGTACCAGCAGCCAAGCGGGGGGCGGGGTCTTATGGCGGGGGCCGTCAAGCCACGCGATCGCCGCGCCAGCGTCCTCACTCAGCCGCCAGGCTGTCAGCGGAGAGGCGCGCCAGATCGGCGTCGACCATCTCGCGCATGGTGTCGGCGGCGCTGCGACGCGGCGTCCAGCCGATGCGCGCCCTGGCCAGCCGCGCGTCGCCGCGCAGACAATCCACTTCCGCCGGTCGTAACAGCGCCGGGTCGTGGCGCACATGCGCCTGCATATCGAGGCCAGCATGGGCGAAGGCGATCTGGCATAGTTGCCGCACGCTGAGCGCCTCGCCCGTGGCGATCACCAGATCCAGCGGCTTGGGCTGCTGCTGCATCAGCCACATCGCCTCCACATAGTCTTCCGCATGGCCCCAGTCGCGCTGGGCATCCATGGCGCCGAGCGTCAGCTGGCGCTGCCGGCCAAGGCGAATGGCCGCCACGGCGCGGCTGATGCGACGCCTGACGACTCCTCGCCGCGCAGCGGCGATTCATGGTTGAACAGGATGCCGCAACTGGCGTGCAGGCCGAAGCTTTCGCGATAATTCACCGTCAGCCAATGGGCGTGCAATTTGGCGGCGGCATAGGGCGAGCGCGGCTGGAACGGCGTCTGCTCATTCTGCAGCGCGGCGCCGGACTGGCCGAACATCTCAGACGTCGACGCCTGGTAATAGCGCAGGCGCGCGCCCGTCAGCCGCACTGCCTCCAGCATGTGCGCGGCCCCCATGGCGGTGACCGAGCCCGTCAACAGCGGCTGCCGCCACGAGGTCATGACATAGGACTGGGCGGCGAGGTTGTAGACCTCATCAGGTCGCGCCTCCTGCAGCGCCCGCATCAGGCTGGCGAGGTCCAGGGCATCGCCGTCAATCATCCGGACATCGTCAGCGACGCCGAGCCAGCGCAGCCGCTCGGTGGCGGCCTCGCCGGCGCTGGTGCGCCGCGCCACGCCAAAGACCTCATACCCCTTCGAGAGTAACAATCTGGCCAGATATGCGCCGTCCTGCCCAGTAATTCCGGTGATGAGCGCGTTCTTTGCCATGGATCATCCGCTAATAAGTTCGCGCTAGCGTTGTTTTGGCGTGTCTATCACTTTTATATTATCGCCAGTTTGTTTTGAATGTAAAAAATATGCAACTAGATATTGAATATCAACCGACCCAATACATAGATGTCAAGGCGACATCGCGGCGGCGTTGCTTTGACGGCAAGGTCTTGTGTGGTCGGCGGGACGTCCTGGCGCAGGGCGCGGCCCGGTAACGGGCGCGGGGCGCCATCTGTTTCCCGCCCCACAGACTGTCTGTCACCGCTAACACGCTGGGCGTAGCGCCCATGCGTGGTCGCGCCGCCGTCGGCCGGTTCGCCGTACTGCACGAGCCGCCACGTCGCGCGACCGCGCCTTCGGCCCGGCGGCAGGCGGCCCGCGGGGCCGCAGGGCCGCGGGCCGGATGGGGCCGGCCGCGGGCGCGTCCCAGCATGATTTACGCTGCTACGGCGCGCGCGGCTGCAGGACTGGTTAACGCTTCGTCATGATTGCGACGCCTTTTGGGCGTGCGGCCTGGTCTGGGCGTCGGGCGGGCTTTCCAGCAGCATCAACGGCTTGTCACACAAAGGGTTAGCGTCGCCGCTCCGTGAGCGTTACCGCTCCTAGCCCACCACAGTTGCGCCGCCTTTTTGACAAATCCTCATCGACAGGTCAGGTTTTGCGCCAGTGGGGCGTCCCGTTTTGGATCAACTCCCGCATCGCCTGGAGGCTGTATTAGGGTTTTGTTAACGCATTAGCCCGGAAATGCAGTTTCGATCCTGTGAACATGGCGCCTTGCGCGCCTCTACAGAGCAGAGACCAGCCTGGCCATGTCAGCACCCAAGTCTTTTTCGCACACGGACGCCGCACAAGCGGCTGGCCGCAGCGCACGCCAGTCTGATCAGGAAGCGGACGCCAGCACACCCCGTAAAGCGCGGCTACGCTCGGCGCTGCAGCTGGCGGGCGTGACGGCGGCGGCGCTGCTGGCAGCTAATTGCGCAGGCAATGTCGAGAAAGAAGGGGCCAAGCAGGACCGCTTCAACAAAAAATACGGCGTCAGCTCCAGCCCGCGCATGGTCAAGGATGGTCAGCCGGTGCCGAAGGGCGGTGGCCGCGCCATGGTCGGCAAGACCTATACGGTGGCGGGCAAGCGCTACACGCCGGTCGACAATCCAAATTATACCGCCAGCGGCGTCGCCTCCTGGTATGGCCCGAATTTCCACGGCCGTATGACCGCCAATGGCGAGGTGTTCGACAAATACTCAATCGCCGCCGCCCATCCGACCCTGCCGCTGCCGAGCTATGTGCGCGTCACCAATATGGACAATGGCCTGTCGCTGGTGGTGCGCGTCAATGACCGTGGGCCATACCATGGCCGCCGCATCATCGACGTCTCCAAGCGCGCCGCCGAGCTGCTCGAATTCCGCCAGATGGGCACGGCCCGGGTCAAGGTCGACTATCTGCGCAGGGCCTCAGTCGACGGCAGCGATGACACCATTCTCGCCGCCACGCTGGCCGATGGCGTTCCCGCCCAACTGGATGGCGGCCAGAGCCGCGTGATGGTGGCGAGCGCTCCCGCCAGCTCCCATACCCACCAGGCACAACAGCGCCACCACGATCGCCAGACCCATATCGCCGCCACCCCGGCGGCGCGTGACGACAGCACGGCCGGCGGCGCCAGCCTGCATTTGGCCAGCGCTGGCCCCGGCGCGACTGCGCCCGTGCAGCAGGCGCTCGATCACGACGCTTCGCAGGCCTCTGCCGAGGCGGACAGCCAGGCCATCAATCTGCTGGCCGCCCTGCCGGAGACGGCGCCGCTGCCGCCGGTGCGGCCCATCGTGCTGGCGGCGGGTCGCTAAGGCGGACTGGCCGGACACGTCGCGATTTGGCGCGTCGGCGTCCAGCGCGACCGCTTCAGGAGCGTGCTCCCGGGCGCGTCCTGGGGTCATGACGCGACGAGCCATTGAACGTCGGACATCGCCAGGCCGGGAGTTGGGCCTGCGCTCACGGGGCTCCGCCTTGCCTTTACGCGGGCCTCGCCACACACTGGGGCCATGTCGCTGTCTCAGCTCCATTTGCAACGCCTGACCGGGCCCTGGCGTATTGGCCGGTTGCTGGCGCCTGGCGGCTTGCGCCCGCAGGGTCGCTGGCGCGCGGACCGGCTGGCGCTGGTGGCCGCCACTGTGGCGACGCTCGGTCTGAGCATTGTCGCCCTGCCTTCGCCCGCGATCGCCCAGGGCGGGCGCGACAAGGACGCCCATGGCGCCGCCGCCGCCGCCTTCGAAACCCCGGCGACCCAGGTGATCCTGATCGATCAGGGCACGGGCTCGGTGGTGTTTGAGAAGGCCGCCGACGCGCCGATTGCGCCGGCCAGCATGACCAAGATCATGACGGCGGCGCTGGTGTTCGAGGCGCTGGCCAGCGGCAAACTCACGCTTGAGGACAGCTTCAAGGTGTCGGAGCATGCGTGGCGAACTGGCGGCGGCCCGTCCGGCGGCTCGGCCATGTTCGCCATTCTCAACAGCCAGGTGCGTGTCGCCGATCTGTTGCGCGGCATGCTGGTGCAGGCTGGCAATGACGCGGCCATCGTCCTGGCCGAGGGCGTGGCCGGCAGTGAGCCCGCCTTCGTGGCGCGCATGAACGCCAGGGCGCGTGAACTGGGCCTGACCCGCACCAGCTTCACCAACGCCTCGGGCCTGCCAGACCCTGGCCAGAGCACCAGCGCCCGCGACATGGCGCGGCTGTCGCTGCATGTCATCAAGACCTGGCCCGAACATTACCGTATTTTCAGCGAGCCGGAGTTCGGCTGGAACAAAATCCTGCAGCGCAACCGTAATCCGCTGATCCTGGCGGTGAGCGGCGCCGACGGGCTGCAGACCGCCTATACGCGTGACGGCGGCTTCGGCCTCGCCGGCTCGGTGCAGCGGGATGGGCAGCGGCTGGTGTTCGTCATGGCCGGCATGAAAACCGCCGCCGAACGGGCGCAGGAGGCGAAGAAGCTGGTGGAATGGGTGGAGCGCACCTTTGAGTTGCGCCGGCTCTTCGCGGCTGGCGCTCCGGTCGCCGAGGCCCAGGTGTTCGGCGGCGCGCGCGGCGCCGTGCCGCTGGTCGCCCGCCAGCCGGTCGGCGTGCTGGCCCGCCGTGGCGTCGATGAAAAATTCACCGCCCAGGCGATCTATCAGGGGCCGTTGCCGGCCCCGGTGCAGGAGGGCGCCGAGGTCGGCAGGCTGGTTTTGCTGCGCGGCGAACACCCGGTTCTGGAAACGCCCCTTTACGCGGGCGCGTCGATCAGCCAGGGAAGCCTGACGCAGCGCGCCGCCGATGGCGCCATGGAGCTGGCGGGCGGATGGATTCGCAAGGCGTTGAGGCGCGAATGACTGGGACGGCGACGCCGGGACGTTTCATCAGTTTTGAGGGCGGCGAGGGCGCTGGCAAATCCACGCAGATCCGGCTGCTGGCCGGGCGGCTGCGGCAGCATGGCCTCGACGTGGTGGTGACGCGCGAGCCAGGCGGTTCGCCGCGCGCCGAGGCGATCCGCGAGCATATTCTCGCCGGCCACGCCCGCGACCTCGGGCCATTGGCCGAAGCCATGCTGTTCAGCGCCGCCCGCATCGACCATATCGACACGCTGATCCGGCCGGCGCTGGCGCGGGGCGCCTGGGTGCTCAGCGATCGCTTCGCCGATTCCACCCGCGCCTATCAGGGGGTGAATGGCGGCGTCGCTCCTGAGCTAATGCAGCGGCTGGAGGCGGTGACGCTGGCCGGCGTCCGGCCCGATCTGACCCTGATCCTCGACCTGCCGCCAGCCATCGGCCTGCAGCGCGCCGAACGGCGACGCGGCGATGCGGCGGTGGACCGTTTTGAAGGCGAGGGCCTGGCCTTCCATGCCCGGCTGCGCAAGGCGTTTCAGCAGATCGCCCGCGCTGAGCCGACGCGCTGTGCACTGATTAACGCCCAACGCGAGGTCGAGGCCGTGGCCGCCGACATCGCCGCCATCGTGCAGGAGCGGCTGGGCGTGGCCACGCCCGCCGCCGCAGGCGCCCCGTGAGCGCCCGCAAGGCGGCGGCCCCGACGCCCGACGAGGGCATGACTGGCCCCGACCAGCGCCCCGGCGCGCCGCACCCGCGCGAGCAGGCGGCGCTGTTTGGCCACGCCGACGCCGAGCAGGATTTCCTCAGCGCCTGGCGCATTAACCGCCTGCATCACGCCTGGCTGCTTGGCGGCCCTCAGGGCGTGGGCAAGGCGACGTTCGCATGGCGGGCGACGCGGTTCTTGCTGGCCAATCCCGACCCGACAGCGCCTGGCGCCGCCGCCATCAACAGCCTCGACGTTTCGCCGGACTCACGGGTGTTCCGCCAGATCGTCAGCGGCGCCCATCCGGATGTGGCGGTGGTGCGCCGGGGGCTGCGCAAGGATGGCAAGGGGTTTTCGGCCGAGATCGCCGTCGGCGACGTGCGCCGGGCGCTGGAGCTGTTCGGCTCCACCGCCAGCGGCTGGCGCGTGGTCATCGTCGACGCCGCCGATGATCTCAATGTCGCCGGCGCCAACGCCTTGCTCAAGGCGATCGAGGAGCCGCCGCCGCGCGCGGTGTGCTTCGTCGTCGCCCATGCGCCGGCGCGGGTGCTGCCCACTATTCGCTCGCGTTGCCGCAAACAGGTCTTTCGCCCCCTCAGCGACGCCGACGTGACCCGCGCCGTGCACTCACTGGGCGCGCCATGGACCGATGCGGAAGACGCCGCCCTGGCCGAGGCGGTGACGCTTGGGCGCGGCTCGGTGGGCGAGACGCTGGACATGCTCGATGGCGAGGTGCGGGCGTTGATGCGCCAGACCCGCGCCATGCTCGACGCTTTGCCGCAGGTGGATGTCGGCCAGAGTCTGGCGCTGGCCGAACTGACCAGCGGCCGCGACGGCGCGGCGGCCTTCGCCACCATGATGACGGTGGTGGCTGACTGGGTCTCGGAGCTTGTGCGCAGCCGCGCCAGCCTTGGTCCGCGTCGCCTTGCGCCCCTGATTGAGGTATGGGAGAAGAGCGCCCAGGCGGCGCGTGAGGCGGACGCCTATAATGTGGACCGCCGCCCGCTGGTGTTGGCGCTGTTCAATGATTTCGCGGAAGTGGTCCGGGCGCTGTGACGCGTCCGCCGCATCCGGTCGCCGCGTCCGGCGGCGGACAGGCGACGCCGCGGCAGCGGATGGTCGCTCTCGCCCATGCTGCGTGCGGCGCATCTGGCGCAGCGCCAGTCATGCGACGCCCATAACCCGTGAGCCCGGCGCACCGGCGGTGCGTGACGGCTCGAGCGCCGAGTGAGTTCTGATGGCTGGCCGCCCCACATTCTACATCACCACCGCGATCTCCTATCCGAATGGCGCGCCGCACATCGGCCACGCCTATGAGGCCATCGCCACCGACGCCATCGCCCGCTTCAAGCGCCTCGACGGGTTTGACGTCTATTTCCAGACCGGGACCGATGAGCACGGCCTGAAGATGGTGCAGACCGCGGCGAAGGCCGGCGTCAGCCCACGTGAGCTGGCCGACCGCAACGCCGGGCTGTTCCGTGAGATGTGCGACGCGCTCAGCGTCTCCTATGACCGCTTTATCCGCACCACCGATCCGGACCATTACGCCGCCTGCCAGGCGCTGTGGAAGCGGATGCACGATAATGGCGACATCTATCTCGACACCTATGCCGGCTGGTATTCGGTGCGCGATGAGGCGTTCTACGACGAGAGCGAGACCACGCTGAACAATGACGGCGTGCGTCTGGGCCCGCAGGGCACGCCGGTGGAGTGGACAGAAGAGCAGACCTGGTTCTTCCGCCTGTCGAAATACCAGGACCGCCTGCTGGCGCATTATGAGGCCAATGCCGATTTCGTCGGCCCGGCGACGCGCCTCAATGAGGTGACGAGCTTCGTTCGCGGCGGCCTGCAGGATTTGTCGATCTCGCGCAGCACCTTCGACTGGGGCGTGCCGGTGCCAGATAGCCCCGGCCATGTGATGTATGTGTGGATCGACGCGCTGACCAATTACATCACCGGCGCCGGCTTTCCTGATGCGTCCAGCGACCAGTGGCGCTTCTGGCCGGCGGACGCTCACGTCATCGGCAAGGATATCGTGCGCTTCCACGCCGTCTATTGGCCGGCCTTCCTGATGTCGGCGGGCGTGGCGCTGCCGAAGCGGGTGTTCGGCCATGGCTTCCTCTTCAACAAGGGGGAGAAGATGTCCAAGTCGCTGGGCAATGTGATTGCGCCGACCGATCTGGCCCAGGCCTATGGCGTTGAGCAATTGCGCTATTTCCTGCTGCGCGAAGTGTCGTTCGGCCAGGATGGCAGCTACAGCCATGAGGCCATCGTCAACCGCATCAACGCCGATCTGGCCAATGATCTCGGCAATCTCGCCCAGCGCTCGCTGTCGATGATCGCCAAGAACTGCCACGGCAAGATTCCGCAGCCCAACGGCCTCACCCTTGAGGATGAGGCGATGCTCAACCAGGCCGACGCGCTGCTGGGCAAGGCGCGCGTGGCCATGGAACAGTTCGCGCTGCATGGCTATCTCGCCGACGTCTGGGCGGTGGTGGCCGAGGCCAACCGCTATTTCGCGGCCCAGGAGCCGTGGAAGCTGCGCAAGACCGAGCCTGATCGCATGGCGACGGTGCTGTATGTCACCGCCGAGGTGATCCGCAATGTCGCCATCCTCGCCCAGCCGGTGCTGCCGCAGGCGGCGGGCAAGCTGCTCGATCTGCTCGCGGTCACTGAGGACCAGCGCAGCTTCGCCTGCCTCGGCCAGCCGGGCCGGCTGATCGAGCATGTCCATCTGCCTGCGCCGGAGCCGGTGTTCCCGCGCTATGTCGAACCGGAAACAGAAGCCCCTGCGTGATGCTCGTCGACAGTCATTGCCATCTCGACTATTTCGCCAATGAGTTTGACGAGGTGCTGGCGCGGGCGGAGGCGCTGGGCGTCACCCGCATGGTGACCATCGCCACCAATGTGCGCAAGGCGGCGGTCTATCGCGAACTGGCCGAGCGCGATCTGCGCGTCTGGTTCACCATCGGCACCCATCCGCTGCACGCCGGTGAGGAGCCAGATGTCAGCGTCGATGAGATCGTCGCCATCGCCAGCCACCCGCGATGCGTCGGCATTGGCGAGGCGGGGCTCGATTATTTCTATGACAAGGACCCGCCTGAGGTGCAGCAGGCGGTGTTCCGCACCAATATCGCTGCTGCGCGCATCACCGGCCTGCCGCTGGTGATCCATGCGCGCAAGGCGGATGACGACATGATCGCCATCCTGCGCGAGGAGATGGACAAGGGCGCCTTCAAGGCGCTGTTGCACTGTTTCTCGTCGGGCCCGGAGCTGGCGCGCGTCGGCGTGGAGCTGGGGCTTTATGTGTCGTTCTCGGGCATCCTGACCTTCCCCAAATCCCAGGATATTCGCGACATCGCCGCCGCAGTGCCGCTGGAGCGGCTGCTGGTGGAGACCGACTCGCCCTATCTTGCGCCCGTGCCGCTGCGCGGCAAGCGCTGCGAGCCGGGCTACACCGCTTACACCAACAAGGTGCTGGCGGAAGTGCGCGGCCTGAGCGCTCAAGAGATGGCCCGGCAGACGACGGAGAATTTCTTCCGTCTGTTCGACAAGGCCGCCGCCCTGGAACAGGCCGGACAATAACAACAAGGGAGGGAGCGCATGAGCCTGAAAGTCACCATTCTCGGCTGCGGCTCATCCGCCGGCGTGCCGCGCGTGGGGCAGGGCTGGGGCGCTTGCGATCCCGCCAATCCAAAAAATCGCCGCCGTCGCTGCGCCATTCTGGTGGAGAAGCAGGCGGAAGCCGGCCAGACCACCGTGCTGGTCGACATGGGCCCGGACCTGCGCGAGCAGCTGATCGACGCCGACGTGCGCAAGCTCGACGGCATCCTGCTCACCCATGAGCATGCCGATCACACCCATGGCATCGACGACGTGCGGCCATTGGCGCTGAACATGCGGCGGCGGCTCGACGTCTGGATCGACGACAAAACCTTCGGTTTCCTCGATCCGCGCTTCGACTATATCTTCCGCACGCCGCACGGCAGCTCCTACCCGCCGATCCTGCGCCGCCACCCGATGCAGATCGGCGAGATGGTGCGCGTCGACGGCGATGGCGGCGAGATCGCCGCGCTGCCGTTCAATATGCTGCACGGCGACACCACGGCGCTGGGCTTCCGCTTCAATGACCTGGCCTATGCGCCGGACGTGCATCTGATGCCGGAAGACAGCGTGGCGCAGCTGTATGGTCTCGACGTGCTGATCATCGACGCCTTACGCTACACGCCGCATCCGACGCATTATTCGGTGTCCCAGGCGCTGGCGCTCATCGAACGGGTCAGGCCGAAGCGGGCGGTGCTGACCAATCTGCACACCGACCTCGACTACGCCAGGCTGGCGGCGGAACTGCCGGCCCATGTATCGCCAGCCTTCGACGGCATGGTGATCGAGACCGCCTGAG
This sequence comes from Camelimonas sp. FR25, assembly GCF_059740505.1. NCBI lineage: Bacteria > Pseudomonadati > Pseudomonadota > Alphaproteobacteria > Hyphomicrobiales > Chelatococcaceae > Camelimonas > Camelimonas sp. FR25. The sequence goes on from NZ_JCAWFG010000084.1 coordinate 50,260, forward strand.
CGATCGCGTCAGCCTGGCCCAGGATGGGCGAGAGCAGGGCCTTGACCTGCCGCCGCACGGCGCTGTTCCCGCGCGAGGTTGCAGGCGCAGGTTCTGGCTGACGCAAGTTGCAGGGCGCAAAGCGCGGGCTGGCGTCGCCCGATTTTGGCGTTACCCTTCGCGGATTGATGCAGCGGCCTGCGCCACGCAGGCGACGCCGCCCCATCGCAACGACCCGGACCACCGGGCGCATGATCAGGAGGAACCCATGGCGGAAAATGCGACAGGCGCGTTCGACACGGCCATTCACGACGATGGCGAAGTGATTTCCGGGCCGCTGCGCGGGCCGAAGCAGATGCTGCACGCCCAGTCCTATGACGATCATGCCTCGATCCATGACGACGCCACGGCGCAAAAGCTGGGCTTCAAGGGCGGCACCATTGAGGGGCCGACGCATTTCAGCCAGTTCGCGCCGCTCGGCGCGCATCTGTGGGGCAGGGCGTGGTTCGAGACTGGCTGCCTGTCGGCGCATTATCGCAGCCCCTGTTATGAGGGCGATGAGGCCCGCGCTTTCATGCGCAAGCCGCAGCCTGGCGAGACCCAGGTCGAAATGTGGATGCAGCGGGCCGATGGCGAGGAAGTGCTGCGCGGCACGGCGTCGATCGGAGCAAGCGGTGGCCCAACGGCGCTGGAGCAGCGTCTCGCCAGCCTCAAGGTGCCGGATGTGCTGGTGATCCTCGCCGATGTCCACATGGGCAAATTCGGCGGCCGTATTCCGGTGCGCATGGACATGCAGCAGCACATGGGGGCGCTGTATCCGTTCAGCCTCGCCGACAAGCTCAAGGTGATCACCGAGCCGTCGCCCTGGTATTCAGGCGCTGACAACCCCTGGGGGCGTCCGATCATTCCGGTGGAGATGATCAGCGTGCTGCTCGGCTCGCCCGAAGAAGGCCGACTGCCGGCGCGCGGTCCGGCCATCGGCCTGTTCGCCGATCAGGAGATCCGCCTGATCAACGGCCCCCTTTTCGTCGGCGAGCCCTATGAGCTGGAGCGTGAAGTCGTCGGTCTCAGCGGCAGCCGCCGCACCGAAAGCGCGTGGATCATCACGCGGGTGTATCGGGCAGGCACGGATGATCTGGTCGCCAGCATGCTGCTGAACAGCGCCACGCTGAAGGATTCCTACGCGCCTTACGAGGCCGAGTTGCAGCAGATTTTGGCGGCGCGCGGCTGAAGTGTCGCATGTTTCGGGTTATGCTAGGGGCATGCGCCATCGCAAGACATGGCGGTTTCCACGCAGCTGGCCGCTTCCATCCCGGCGGTGCGCCCGCAAATTTCCATAGCGCAAATAGGACTAACCCATGTCTCGTACCTGGCTGGCGCCATCGCTATCGGCGACCGTGTTAGGCGTCGTTCTGGCCATGTCAGCCGCATCGGCGGTGGCGGCGTCGCAGAGCGCGGCGCAGCCCTATGCCGAAGCCACGCAGCGCCAGATCAAGGCCCTGTCGGCGGAGCAGATTGCAGGGCTGCGCGCCGGTCGCGGCATGGGCTACGCCATGCCAGCAGAGCTCAACGGCTATCCAGGCCCCATGCATGTCTTGGAGCACGCCGATGCGCTGAAGCTGACAGCGGAGCAGTTGCAGCGCACTCAGACGCTGTTCGCGCAGATGAAGGCGGAGGCGATCCCGCTGGGTGAGCGGCTGGTGCGCGAGGAGGCGGCGCTGGACGCCCTGTTCTCCGGGCGCACGGCCAACCGGGACGCCGTTGCCGCCGCCACCTCAGCCATCGCCGCCACATCGGGCCGGTTGCGCGCCGTTCATCTCAACTATCATCTGGATATGATGCAGGTGCTGACGCCGGAGCAGGTCGCCGCCTATGGCCGGCTGCGCGGCTATGGCGGCGCAGGCGGCGAGGGGGGGCCGATGCGTCATCACCATGGCCATGGGCACGGTCGCCAGCACTGAGCGGCGCCCCCGTGCGACACGTATTTCCGCCCGCCCTGCAACAGCAGGGCGAGCGAGCCATTTCCGGTCGCGGTCGCCCGCCGATCAGGCGCGGACGCCTGATCCCAGCCTCTGCGATCGCCGCTTACCAGACGACACGGAGGCCAGCGCGGCCGCCCCAGCCGCTTCCCTGGCCATCAGCCAGCGCCATATTGTAGTCGCCCGAGACGAAGGCGCTGACATTGTCGATGAGGCGTCCCGACAGGCCGACCTGAATCTGGCCAACCGTGCCGCCGAGGCGGGTCGACAGGGTCGTCGGATTGAGGCCGTAGAGGTTGCTGAACGTGGTCTTCGTCTGAGCGCCGAAGTCATGCCAGACGTTGATCTGCGCCCAGCTCTCCAGCGCCGCGCCCGAGGCCAGCGTCCAGTGGTGGGCTAGCCGCAGACCCAGCCGGCCATGGGCCTCGCTGGTGTTGTCATAGGCTACGCGGCCGAAGGCGTCGTAGCCGCCGTCGAGCGATACGGTCTCGTAGACCAGCTGCGCCTGGGGCGTCAGGGTCCAGGCCTGCGCCAGCCGCAGCGCGACGCCGGTCTCCAGCGAGGCAATCAGGCCCCAGCCGCTGGACGACATGCCCTGTCCGAGCAGCGAGCGCGCTTCGCTCTGATAGTTCGTGCCCTGCAGCACCGCGTCGACATACCAGCCGTTGGTGGCCTTGTGGGTGAAATAGGCGCCGAGGCTGTAACCATTGAGATCAACCCGGCCAGCGCGACCGCCATAGACGGCGTCGATCTTGCCCTCAATGCGACCAGCGCCGACGTAAAGGCCGAAGACGTTCTCTGAGCCGCTCGCCATCATGCTGCGATACAGGTCGAGACCCGCCTGCACCCCGCCCATGTTGTAATCAAAAGACGGGCCGTTGTTACGGAAACGGTTGGCCTGGGCGAACAGCCCCCCGCCATTGTCGCCGACTGAGCCTGTGGCGCCGAACACCCGCGCCCAGGCGGCCATCATCCGCTGCGGCTGCGCCATGGCGGCTGGCGTGGGGCAGGGGATCGGCTTGCCGCGCTCCATGCACCAGGTCTGGGTCGGGGCGTTGGCGGCAAGGCCCGGCAATGGCGCATAGGTGCGGTCGTTCCAGCTGCCGAGCATGGCGAGGCCAAAGCGGCTGGCCAGCGCCGGCGCCGCCATATAGACCGCCGTTTCCGCACGGTAATCTGGCACAGACGGGCCGATCGGGGCGTCTGGCTCGGCCGGTCGCTCGCTGCGCAGGAACCAGTCGCCATCGGCAGCGCCTGCCGCGACGCCATTCTGGTACAGGCGATACTCATAGGCGCCAGCGGCGACGCGCTCGGCAAGTGTGAACACGCCAGTCGACGACCCCGAAACCGACACCACGCGGATGCCGTCGCCATTGGTGAGCGCGCCGAGGCCGCCGCTGTTGAGGATACTCAGGCGCGACTGGCCGGTGCTGTCGCCGAGGATCACCAGCTGGTCAGTGACCGAATTCTCATCGCCAAGCACCGTGTCGAGTTCGACAAGGCCGCCGGCGCCGACATAATTGCCTGAGACCGTGAGCACCGCGCCAGGCGCGCCGGTGCTGCGCACCACGCCGGCGTTCTCCAGCCCGCCAATAGTCTGGGCGCCGGCGCCCGTGTCGAGCACGCCGGTGGCGGAGACCCGGTGCAGCGAATTGTAGCTGAGCGCCCCGGCTGCCGCCGCCAGCAGCGTGCCGTCGATCTGCGTCGCGCCGCTGTAGCTGCTGGGCATGTCGATGCTCAGCGCCGCGCCGCCCAGCACCGCCAGCGTGCCGGAGCCGCTAACGCCGCCATGCAGCTGTGTCTGGCCGGCAGAGACGGTGATGGCGCCGTCATTGACGACATCAGCGCTGACGCTGTTGAGGCCGGAGAAGTCAAACGCCCCGCTGGCGGTGTTGGTAATGGCCCACGAGCCGGTCACCGTGGCGTCGCTGATGAACATCGCGCCGGAATTGCTCAGCGTCGCCCCTGCCGCGGTCACGCTGCCGCTGACATAAAATGCGCCAGCATTGGCGATGCCGGCATTGGTGAGATTGGTGCCGCGCGCATCAAGGCAGCCAAGCGCCGCAGAGCAGTCGCCGACGATGGTGGTCGTGCCAGCGCCAAGGTTGAGCGTCGCATTGGTCGCGTCATTGCCATAGAAGGCGACCTCCGACAGCCCCGCCGTATTGATGGTGATGTCAGCCGCCGAATTGTGCAGAAACACGGCGCGGCTGACGACGGTTTCGCCATCTGCGCCATTATTGATGGTTCCGCCGTCGATGGTGTTGCCGTGCGCCAGAAGCTGCCCGCCATTCACATTGGTGATGGCGCCGTTCAGGGCGCTGTTGAAATTGAGGGTCATTGAGGCGGCGTTATTCGTAATCACCACCCCGTCCACATTGTTGCTCTCGACGTAGAAGTTGCCGCCGTCTGAATTGTTGAGCGTGGCGCCGGCGGCGTAGTTTTTGTAGAGCACGAAGTAGGACTTGGCGCCCTCATTGGTGAGCGTCGCATCGGCGGCGCTGTTGCCTTCAAGCACAAAGAGCTGAGGCTCAGCCGCCGGATCCGATGAATCCGTGGCGTTGGTGGCGGAGTAGCCTGTCGCCGACTGGCGGATTTCGCCGATAGCGCTGTAGGGGGCGGCGTTGAGGAAATCGAGCGGGCCGCCCGCTGTAATGACGCCAGGGGTCTGCTGCAAATAGGGGTTGGCGCTTTGCCCCCAACCCGTAAAGGCGTAACTCGAGCCAGTGTCCGACGTGGTTGGGGTGGGATTGCCATAGCCATCGACGGCCTAGGCTAAACAAGCGCCAGAATATAGCAATGAGGCTGCGGAAACGGTTAGCCACAGATGCGCCTTGCGTTGGCGCAAAGCGGGGCTGTTCGCCCCGCCGTTGCCGGCGTGCGTCGTCATGGTCAGTACTCCTCAGTGGGCACGGGCCGCATTTCCATTGACCCGCAACGCGGCCGGAACACCGGCTTGATGCGGGCAGGGGGCTATGGACGTTGCGGCGCTGCGGGGATGCCCCGCGTCCGGCAGAGCCGGCGCGCGGTGTGTCTCAGGTGTTGTGGGCTGCGAGGCCGCCCTGACCAGGCCATGCGGCGCAGTCGGGGCGTTTTGCGGTCGTCTGGGCGCCGCGCAATCCGTTCCATCGTTGCGCGGTCACGGCCAGCATGCCTTGGGGGCATGCCCTAATCTGGCTGTAGAGCGCGGACGCTGAACGGCTGCCGCGCGTGGGTGATCCGGGTGGGCGCGCCAATTGGGCCGGGTAAAGGGTAGAAGACTGCGCGCCGCCCAAGTGGGGCGGCGCGGCGGCTGGTCCGCGCTGATTTGGGGGGGGGGCAGCGACGGGCCAGCTGCGGGCGCGCATCGACCAGAGACGCAGGGCCTCTGGCGCTCGCACGCCGTAGGGTGTGGGGGTAGCCTCGTGAGCGCCGTGTCACGTCCTGACGCGCCCTGACGCGGGCGCGCAACGTCCAGGTCGTGCCGTTGAGGCAATGCGTAGGCATTCCCGCGCAATGCCAAGGCACAGTTAGGGTTGACCGAGCGACAAATATAGAAGCGCCACGCATATTTCGCCCCCCAAGTCGTGATGACACAGGTTTGTCCTGCGTTTGTTGTCAAAGACAGGCTAAGCAGTTGCGACCGCAACCCTTCCATAACAAATGCGTGATGAAATAATACATGACAAAGAGGTAGATATCAGACTGTGGCCGTGTGACAGAGGAAATGAATGTGGAATCATGCCCTTAAGGCACGCGCCGTCATGTCTTGTAGGGTCGGTGATCTGCCAAAAGGCGTAGAGGGCGCACGCAGCAATACGCCTTTCGGGACGTTGCAACAGGTAACGCCGTCCGTTTTTTCGGGTGCGTCGCCGGGAATCAACTAGCGCCGCGTCCGTCTTTTCTGTCAGCCAAGGCAGGAGAACCACCCAATACTGACTTAACGGCAATTCAGGTGTAACGTAACGTCATCCTCGATGCCATGTGGCGCAACGCCCCGCGGACGCGCGACGTCGGGCCGAAAGCGCCATGGGCGTGGTCACGTGCGTCCAGACCTTCGCCTGCTGGCCGTGTCGGCGGACGCTGCATCGCCGCGCTTCTGCGAAGCCGCGATGGCCGGCGACGTGGGCAGAGACGCGGCCGTGGGCACGTCGGTGATCCACGCCGGCAATCCATGTGTCGCGCACGCCGTCGGATCGCGCTTGTGCGGTGCGTCTGAACGCACTGCGGCATCGCTCCGCGGGGCTGGGCAATCAGACTGCCGGCGCGGTCAGACGGCGCCAGAACGTTCGGCGCCATCCGGTTCATCCCGCCGCCGCGTCGCCAGCCGATGCGCCCGGCCAGTTGCGGTCGCTATCGGCCGCTGCTGGCGCCAGTGCGTGGGGGCGCTGGCGGCAGGCGCGCCGTGCCGCCCGATAAGTGGCGCGCGATCTGGGACCGAGCCGTTCCGGCGGCAGATCACAGGCAGGCAGCCCAGACCCAAAACGTCCGCCGCGCGCCAGCATCGCGTCCGACGCGTTTCAGGCCTTGCGGCGCATCAACACAAGGCACAAGGCGCTCGAGGGCCTGAAAAGCCGCAAAATCGGCCTGGACCTGAAACGGCTCATAACCAGCGCCGAATTTTGATTACATAATATATCTTCTGCGAATTATATATCAGCTCAGGGCCGGCGCTCCCCCGTGTTCCGCCAGCGCACCGATTGGGAATGAAACGCCAGACGCCTTGCTGGTTAACGGTTTCGCCCACGGGTTGGTTTGGGCATCCTGGCTTTCGCGCCATGCTCGCTTCCTGCTGGCCACCTGGTCATTTGCCGGTGTGCTGCGATGCAAGGCGTTTGCTTCGCGCATCGCGGCGTGGCGCAGACGGCTGGTTTGGCAGGTCAATCGGCGGTCGCGCTGCGCTGTGGCCGTGACGGCGCAGGTCCGCTGGCGGTGGACGTGCGCTGTGGCGCACGGCTTCGGTCCGTGCCGTTTGCGGCGCTGCGCCCGTGACTCGCGCTCTGCGCCAGCTGGCGCCCATCTGCCTGTTGCTACAGGCAGAAAAAAACCGGCCTGAAGCGTCAGGCCGGTCTGTTCTGTGCCGAAAACTGGATGAAGTCAGGCGCGCGAGCCGCTGAAACCCCAGCTGCCGATAAAGCCTGCCGATACCTTGCCATCGATATTGTCGCCATTCACGGCGCCCTTGAACTCAAGGGTCAGCGGCATCGGGCTGGTGATTTTCACCTTCCACGACACGTCATTGCCCGAGGTCTTGCCGTCGAACAGTTCGGTCGACTGGCCTTCGGCCTGTTGGGTGCCGGTCAATGCGCCGCCGTTGCTGGCGAGGGTCACAGTCGAGGTACGCTCGCCCATCGGGGTCTGCATGGTCAGGTTCCAGGCGCCGTCAATTGCCATCACAAACTCCATCCTCGGTGTCGCAGCGCGTCAGCCCCTTGGATGGCCGCGCCGTCGATGCGTTTCGCGATTGGTGGGACGTTGTAACGGCCCCCCATTATTGGCGGACGGCCCGCAAAGGCTGGTCCGGCGACGCAGCATGCAAAGTCCTGACGGTTGACGCAACTCGTCAGATGGTAGGGTAACCATAGGTTGCGCACAGGGTTTTGCCGGCAGACGTCATGAACTGCGGCTGCGCTACGCCCAGGCGGCGTTGCAGCGCCTTATGACGCTCAGGCTGGCCCCGCCGCGTCACAACAGTCGCTCCCTGTCGGCGCTTGCACGACCCGCATCATCGGCGCGTTAACCATAGTGCCCCTGCCCCACACACGCTGGCTGGCGGGCGCGCCGGATTCAGGCAAACGCATGCAGGCAAGAGCATATACCTGCGGCCCCTGGCTCGCCGGCAAAGTTGAGCGCGCGGCAAGTTCAGCCGCCGGGGATGGGCCACAGGCCTGGCGTCGCCAGCTCGAGCAGATGCCCGTCGGGGTCGCGGAAATAGATGCTGCGGCCACCTTTGGGCCAATCGGTGCGGCCTTCAACGGCGACGCCATGCGCCGCCAGCCGCGCCTCCCACGCCGCCAGATCGGCGGCGGCGATGGCGAAGGCGATGTGCTGGCTGATGCTGCCCGCCACTGGCGTGGCGAAGGCCGGGCCATCGGCGCGGAAACCATGCGGCGGAATGGTCCCGCCGGGCAGATGGACTGTCTCGCTGGTGGCGCCGCGCTCGAACAGCAAAAGCACATTGCGCGCACCAGCCGCATAGGCGTGGAAGCGCCCGTCGGCGGTCAGGGCGCGCATGCCCATCACCTGCTGATAAAACGTCCCGGCGCGCTGCAGATCATCGACATAGAGCGCGGTTTCCAGCACCTGCCCGAGTTTCGGCGCAGCGTCAGCGTCTGTCATGCAAAGCCTCCCGGCTCACCACATGTCGAGCGCGACCCTCGCCTGCTCGGACATGCGGCTCTGATCCCACGGCGGATCAAACACCATCCGGACATCAACGCCGGAGACCCCGGCGACGGTTCCCACAGCGTTCTCGACCCAGCACGGCATTTCGCCGGCCACCGGGCAACCCGGCGCGGTCAGGGTCATGTCTATGTCGACGTGGCGGGCGTCGCTGATCTCAACCCGGTAGATCAGGCCAAGCTCGTAGACGTCGACAGGAATTTCCGGATCGAACACCGTCTTGAGCGCATTGATAATGTCGTCGGTCAGGCGATCGACCTCTTCCGGCGGCAGCGCGGCGGACGGCGACAGATCGGGCATGTTCGGCTCCAGGCCGTCTGTCATGGTGTTCTGGGTCACGACGTCAGCTCCCTGACGGGCTTGCGGCGAGCCGCCGCCCCGTCATCCTGAAAAGTTCCCGGCCAGAAGATCAGGCCAGTTGGTCACGCAAGTCTCGCTCTGGCCAAAGGCCAGCCCGGCATGGGCGACGCTCACCGTGGCGTAAACCCGATCCGGGTCGCAGAAATACACCCTGCGCCTTGTGATGTCACTTGCGAATGGTTGGCGACTGCCGCCTGGCCGTTTCACCACGCGACAGCGTTGTCTGATGCATGATGCGCCACGACACGCCTTACACGCGCGCAGCGCATAACAACGAGGCCCTGGGCGAAACCCTCAGCCTCAGCTGAACATCCGCTCCGCCTTGCGCAAGGCGTCGACCAGCGCGTCAACCTCATCAAAGGTGTTGTACAGCGCAAACGAGGCGCGGCAGGTCGAGGTGCAGCCATAGCGGCTGAGCAATGGCATGGCGCAATGGGTGCCGGCGCGGACGGCGACGCCAGAACGGTCAATGATGGTGGCCACGTCATGGGCATGGGCCCCGGCCATCTCAAATGACAGGATGGCGCCCTTGCCGGGGGCCTTGCCGATGATGCGGATGGAATTCATCTCGCCCAGCCGGCGGTGGGCGTATTCGCTCAGCGCCATCTCATGGGCGTGGATATTGTCGCGACCCAGCGCCTCCATATAGCGCAGCGCCGCCCCAAGGCCGATGGCCTCGACGATCGGCGGCGTGCCCGCCTCGAAACGGTGCGGCGGCTCGTTATAGGTGACGCTATCCATGGTCACCGTTTCGATCATTTCGCCGCCGCCATTATAGGGCGGCATCTTCGCCAGCAGCGCCCTCTTGCCATAGAGCACGCCGATGCCGGTGGGCCCATAAACCTTGTGGCCGGTGAAGACGTAGAAATCTGCGTCGAGATCCTGCACGTCGACGCGCTGGTGCACCGCGCCCTGGCTGCCGTCGACCAGCACCGGAATGCCGCGGGCATGGGCGATGCGGATCATCTCCTTCACCGGCGCCACCGTGCCGAGCACATTGGACATGTGAGTGATGGCGACGATCTTCGTGCGATCGGTCAGCAGCTTCTCATAGGCCTCGACGTCGAGCACGCCGTCGTCATCGACCGGGATCCACTTCAGCACCGCGCCCTTGCGCTCGCGGTGGAAGTGCCACGGCACGATGTTGGAGTGATGCTCCATGATCGACAGCACGATCTCGTCGCCCTCACCGATCGCCATGCGGCCATAGCTGTCAGCGACCAGGTTGATCGCCTCGGTGGCCGAGCGGGTGAAGATGATTTCGTCGGTTGAGGCGGCGTTGAGAAACGCCCGCACCGCCTCGCGGCCGCCTTCGAAGCCTTCCGTCGCGGCGTTGGCCATATAATGCAGGCCGCGATGCACGTTGGAATAGCCGGTTTCCATGGCCTGGGTCATGGCGTCGATGACGGCGCGCGGCTTCTGGGCCGAGGCGGCGTTGTCGAGATAGACCAGCGGCTTGCCATAGACCGTCTGCGACAGGATCGGGAAATCTTCGCGCACCCGCGCGACGTCATAGGGAGCTGTGGCGGCGGCTGCGGTCATGGCGGCATTCGCGGGCCCTGCCCGCCCTTCCTGTTTGTAACGGACGCGGTCTGGCGGGCGCGGGGCTCGCCAGACCGATGTTCAGAGAAGTCTGTGGTCGCCGCCGCTCAGGCGCGCGACGCCAGCCAGTTCTGCACCATGGTCGTCAGATTATCGCGCACATCTTCACGGGCGACGAACTCCAGCGGCTCGCCAAGGAACGCCTCAACCATCAGCGCCTCGGCCTCCTTACGCGGCAGGCCACGGGCCATCAGATAGAACAGCAGTTCGTCGTCGAGCTGACCGCAGGTGGCGCCGTGGGCGCACTGCACGTCGTCGGCGAAGATCTCCAGCTCCGGCTTGTTGTTCATCGTCGCGTCTTCCGACAGCAGCAATGCTGCGGACATCATGCGTCCGTCGGTCTTCTGCGCGTGCTGACGCACGATGATCTTGCCCTGGAACACGGCGGTCGACTGGCCGTCCAGCGCCGTCTTGAACAGCTCGCGACTGTTGCAGTTCGGCACGGCGTGGTCGAGGGTCAGGGTGGTGTCAGCGAACTGCTTGCCACTCAACATGGTGGCGCCGCCGAGCACGATCTCCGAACCCTCGCCGGCGCAGCCGAGGAAGATCTGGTGACGCGACAGCGCCGAGCCAGTGGCGATGCCGAACGAGGTGAAATTCACCGCATCGCCAAGCTTCACCGCAAGCGTCGAGATCGCCTGGGCGGCGTCACCCTCGGCGTTGACGCGGGCGTGGTTGACGCGCGAGCCATCGCCGACCAGCATCTCGACCACGCTGTTAACCTGATAGGCCACGCCGTCGCCGCCAGCATGGGTCTCGAGCAGATCGAGGCTGGCGCCGTCGTCGACCACCACCAGCACGCGCGGGCTGGCCGAGAACGCAGCGTCAGCGGCGTTGGCGAAGCGCAGCTGCAGCGCAGCCTCGCCGGCGGCCTTGGCGACGTGGATCACCACGCCTTCGGCCATGAACGCCGTGTTCAGCGCCAACATCGGATTGCCCTGGGCAATCGCCAGCTCGCCGATGCGGGCGGTGAGCGCATCGCCTGCGGCCAGCGCCTCAGCCAGCGACACGACGCGCACGCCGTCCACCGCCGGCAGCGGGCCGGTGAGGTAGCCATTGACGAAATCCACCGACGGGATCGCCACCGGCACAGCGAACGCCGCATTGGCGGCGAGCACGCTGGCGCTGAGCGCAGCGTCCGGACGGCTCGCAGGCTCCGGCGCGTCGCGCAGCAAAGCGCGCAGGTCGGTGTAGTGATATTCCTCGATGCGGCGGGTCGGCAGACCCGTGGTCTCGAAGGAGGCGAAAGCGTCTGCGCGACGACGGCTGATCTCGCCGTCGCCAGGCAGAGCGGAAGCGGCCGAACGGAAACGCTCAATGAGCGCCGTCTCGGCGGCGGTCCGCAGCTTGGTCACGTCAGCGCTCATTATTCAGCCGCCTGGCGGTAGTCGGCGTAGCCATTGGCTTCCAGCTCCAGCGCCAGCTCCTTGCCGCCGGTGCGGACGATGCGACCCTGCGACATCACATGGACGGTGTCCGGCACGATGTAGTTCAGCAGGCGCTGGTAGTGGGTGATGACCAGGAACGAGCGGTCGGCGCCGCGCAGGGCGTTGACGCCGTCCGAGACGATCTTCAGCGCGTCGATGTCGAGGCCGGAATCGGTCTCGTCGAGGATGCACAGCTTCGGCTCCAGCAGCGCCATCTGGAGGATCTCCATGCGCTTCTTCTCGCCGCCCGAGAAGCCGAAGTTCAGCGGTCGCTTGAGCATCTCGGTGTTGATCTCGAGGTGGCCGGCGGCCTCCTTGACGCGGCGCATCAGCTCCGGCGTCGTCAACTCGGCCTCGCCGCGCGCCTTGCGCTGGGCGTTCAGCACCGCCTTGAGGAAGGTCATGGTGGCGACGCCGGGGATCTCCAGCGGATACTGGAAGGCGAGGAACACGCCGGCGGCGGCGCGCTCGGCCGGATCCATCTCCAGGATGTTCTCGCCGTCGAGCAGGATCTCGCCGTCGACCACGGTGTAGTCGTCCTTGCCCGAGATCACATAGGACAGGGTCGACTTGCCCGAGCCGTTCGGGCCCATGATGGCGGCGACTTCGCCATTGTTGATGGTCAGGTCAAGACCGTTGAGGATGCGCTTGTCATCGATGTCGACGACCAGATTGCGGATTTCCAACATTGTGTTCGTTCCGTGTTGAGGCCCGCCGTCGCGTTACGCGCGCCGAAGCGGACCGCAGAAAATCTGGCGTCGCAGCCATTTGCGACGCCGTGCGGGCTCAGCCGACGCTGCCCTCGAGGGAGATCGAGATCAGCTTCTGCGCCTCGACCGCGAACTCCATCGGCAGGTGCTGCAGCACGTCCTTGACGAAGCCGTTGACGATCAGCGCCACCGCCTCTTCATCCGACAGGCCGCGCTGCATGCAGTAGAACATCTGGTCGTCCGAGATCTTCGAGGTGGTGGCCTCGTGCTCGAACACCGCCGATGCGTTCTTCGACTCAATGTAGGGCACGGTGTGCGCGCCGCACTGGTCGCCGATGAGCAGCGAGTCACAATTGGTGAAGTTGCGGGCGCCGGACGCCTTGCGGTGAGCCGAGACCTGGCCGCGATAGGTGTTGTCAGACTTGCCGGCGGCGATGCCCTTGGAAATGATCCGGCTCGTGGTGTTCTTGCCGAGGTGGATCATCTTGGTGCCGCTGTCGACCTGCTGGCGGCCATTCGAAATGGCGATCGAGTAGAACTCGCCATTGGAATTGTCGCCGCGCAGGATGCAGGACGGGTATTTCCAGGTGATGGCCGAGCCGGTCTCCACCTGGGTCCACGAAATCTTCGACCTATCGCCACGGCAATCGCCGCGCTTGGTGACGAAGTTGTAGATGCCGCCGTTGCCCTCAGAGTCGCCAGGGAACCAGTTCTGCACCGTCGAGTATTTGATCTCTGCGTCTTCGAGCGCGATGAGCTCCACCACTGCGGCGTGCAGCTGGTTCTCGTCGCGCTGCGGCGCCGTGCAGCCTTCCAGGTAGCTCACATAGGAGCCCTTGTCGGCGATGATCAGCGTGCGCTCGAACTGGCCGGTGTTGCGCTCATTGATGCGGAAATAGGTCGACAGCTCCATCGGGCAGCGGACGCCCTCGGGGATGTAGACGAACGACCCATCGGTGAACACGGCGGAGTTCAGCGTGGCGAAGAAATTGTCGGACACCGGCACGACCGAGCCGAGGTACTTCTTCACCAGCTCCGGGTACTCGCGGATGGCTTCCGAGATCGGGCAGAAAATGACGCCCGCCTTCTTCAGCTCTTCCTTGAAGGTGGTGGCCACCGAGACCGAGTCGAACACCGCGTCGACCGCGACCTTCGAGGTCTTGACGCCTGCCAGCAGTTCCTGCTCGCGCAACGGGATGCCAAGCTTCTCATAGGTCTTGAGAATCTCTGGATCGACGTCGTCGAGCGAATCCGGGCCGGAAAACTTTTTCGGCGCCGAATAGTAATAGGCGTCCTGGTAGTCGATCTTCGGATAGTCGACACGCGCCCAGGTCGGCTCTTCCATGGACTGCCAGCGGCGGAAGGCGTCGAGGCGCCATTGGGTCATCCATTCCGGCTCCTGCTTCTTGGCCGAAATGTAACGCACGGTCTCTTCCGTGAGGCCCATCTCGGGCTTCTCGGTTTCGAGAACGGTCTCAAACCCGTATTTGTACTGGTCTACGTCAATCGCTTTAACGCGATCGACGGTTTCCTGCACGGCGGCCATCTACTCCTCCTCTCACGGCTTCAAGGGCCGTGGATTGGCCATGACGGGCGACCTCCAGATGGAGATGGCCCACAGTCGCTGCAGCGGGGGCGCTCCAGCTTCCTGAACTGATCGCGGACATCCCCGCGATATGGGCGTCGCAAGGCGACGTCGCTGCGCGCCGGTTGGCGTCACAGCCGCGCCGGCTGGCAGACCACGCCTTGCGGCGATGCGTGCGCCGGCCTCACGCCGGCATGGCGCGACGACTGACGCCGCCGGCGGCCATGGCGTCAGCCCCGGTGCGGGCGGCGATGGCGGCGGCGAGGATGTCTACGCACCGATGTATGTCTTCCGCGGTGGAATTCCACCCCGTGCTGATGCGAATGGCCCCGCTGGCGAGCGCGGGCGCAACGCCCATGGCCTCCAGCACGTGCGAGCGTCGCACCTTCCCTGAGGAACAGGCGGACCCGGACGAGACCGCGATACCCCGAAGATCGAACTGCATCAACAGGGTCTGCGCCGAAAAGCCGTGCGCGGCGAAGGCAGTGACATTGGCGGAGCGCGGCGCGCCAGCGCCAAACACCGTCACCTCCACTGGCAGCGCCTTGAGCAATTGCTCGGCAAGGCGCTGCAAAGCGCTGCAATGGTCCGCCGTCTGCGCCAGTTCCGCCAGCGCCGCGCGCGCTGCGGCGCCAAAGCCTGCAATTCCGGCGACATTCTCGGTGCCGGCGCGGGCGCCGCGCTCCTGGCCGCCGCCACGCAACAACCGCGTCTCGAGCGTGACAAAGCCGCCGCCGAGCGCGAAGGCGCCGACGCCCTGCGGCCCGCCAATCTTGTGCGCCGAGATGAACAGGGCGTCCGCCCCCAGCGCCGCCATGTCGATGGCCAGCTTGCCAGCGGCCTGCACCGCGTCACACACCACCACGCCGCCGGCGGCGTGGGTGATGGCGGCGGCGTCCGCCACGGGCTGGATGACGCCGGTCTCGCTGTTGACATATTGCAGCGCCAGCAGCGCCGGGCCATGCGCGGCGAGGTCGGCGCGCAGCCAGTCGAGGTTAATCAACCCCTGCCCGTCCACCGGCGCGAGCCGCACGGCGTCGCCGAAGCCATGCCCCTCCAGCACGCACGGATGCTCAGTCGCCAGCACAATGAGCCGCTGCGGCCGCGCGCCATGGAAGCTCAGGCCGCCGGCCAGCAGCGTATTGGCCGCTTCGGTGCCGCCGCTGGTGAAGGTGACGTCCTGGGGGGCGGCGCCGACCAGCGCGGCGACAGCGTCACGGGCCTGCTCAATGGCGGCGCGGGCCTTGCGCCCCTCGGCGTGGATGGATGAGGCGTTGCCGACGGCGTCGAACACGGCGCACATCGCGTCCCGCGCTGCAGGACGCAGCGGCGTGGTGGCGTTGTAATCAAGATAGGCGCGCGCGTTGCTCATCCGTCATGGTGACTACAGGGAGCGGCCATCGCGCGACGCGCCACAAGGGGCGACCGTGCAATGGAATCCTTGCAATCACCCCCTCTGCCCATGTTAAACAGGCGCGTGCGCCAGGACTTGCGCAGGCCGTGTAGAGCACATGCCCTGCGTCTGGCGCTTTTGTCGTTAGGGTCCCGGCCATTATCACGGGGCGCGCCTGCGGCGCGTGCTGCTGGCCATGCCCGCTCCGCCGATGCACGCCGCAACGTCCTTGTTGGCCGTCTGCGGCGGCGCGTCTGGGGGCGCTGCCTTTCGCCGCGCCGCTGCCCGCCAGTCATGGCTGACGGCTTGTTGCGGCCACGTGTTAATGTGCGTAGAACCGTTCTAAGCCCTTTTTAGGCTGACCATCCGCAGAGTCAAGCGCAGCGCGCCAGACGCCGATGGGGCCGCATCAATAGGTACCTTATGCCTGAAGTCATCTTTCCAGGACCTGCCGGACGTATCGAAGGCCGGTATCATCCGTCGAAGCGCAAGGGCGCGCCGATCGCGGTGATCCTGCATCCGCACCCGCAGTTCGGCGGGACGATGAACAACCAGATCGCCTACAATCTGTACTACACCTATGTGAACCGCGGCTTCTCGGTCCTGCGCTTCAACTTCCGCGGCGTTGGCCGCAGCCAGGGCAATTTCGACCATGGCGTCGGCGAATTGTCAGACGCGGCGGCGGCGCTCGACTGGGTGCAGTCGATCAACCCCGAGGCCCGCACCTGCTGGATCGCCGGCATTTCCTTCGGCGCGTGGATCGGCATGCAGCTGTTGATGCGTCGCCCGGAGATCGAGGGCTTCATCTCCATCGCCGCCATGGCCAACCGCTATGACCACTCCTTCCTCGCGCCCTGCCCGTCCTCGGGCCTGTTCGTGCACGGGTCGGAAGATCGCGTCGCGCCGGTCAAGGACGTGGTGCCGGTGATCGAGAAGGTGAAGACCCAGAAGGGCATCATCCTCGAACATGCGGTGATCGACGGCGCCAACCATTTCTTCGACGGCAAGGTCGATGAGCTGATCACCGTGGTCAATGAATACCTCGACCGTCGCCTCGGCACGGAAGAGGAAGCCGCCGCTCTGCCGCCGCCCGCCGCCGCTGACGCGCCGGAGCCTGAAGCAGAGGCTGACGAGGATTGATCAGACGGCGTCGTGCCTGGGCGGCGCAGGGCGCCCCCGGTGACCAGAGGCGACTGATCACGCATGGCGCATGATATCCGGGGGGCGTTCGCCCCCCGTTTTCTTTGGCGCGCCCCGCTTCTATTACGCCCTACGTTGGCGCGGCCTGTTTGCTTTCGGGGTGCGCCCCATTGGCCCATCAGCCGCATGGCTGACCAACAGCAATGGTTCAGGCGGTGGCCGCGGCCAGCGCGTGGTCCGGCGCCTCATGCGCAATCGCCGCGCGAGGCGCACAGAGGACGCCGCCGGTCATAGGCTCGGGCGCGCCCGTAGTGCCGGGCCAGGTCAGCGGCAGGCCGCGCATGCAGCGCACGGCGAGATAGCCGAAGGCCTGGGCCTCGATGAAATCCACCGACAGGCCGACGCTGGCCGCCGTGACGATCTCGCCATCCAGCTGCGCCCGCAGCAGCCGCAGCAGTTCCGGATTATGGGCGCCGCCGCCGCAGACGATCCAGCGCAAGCCGGCAAGCGCCCCGGGACCTGCGCCCGCGCCCGCCATCTGATCCGCCGCAAGCCGGGCGGCCTGGGCCACGGCGCGCGCGGTGAATTGCGCCAGGGTTGCGGCGCCGTCGCTGGTGGCGAGATGGGCGGCGACGCCGGCATTGAACCAGTTGCGGTCGAGGGATTTTGGCGCTGGCGCCGCGAACCAGGGATGCGCCATCAGCCAGTCGAGCAGGGCCGCATCAGGCGAGCCACGGGCCGCCATGGCGCCGTCCGCATCCATCGACGCGCCGGTGCGCAGCCGCATCCAGTCATCGAGCAGCGCGTTGCCCGGCCCGGTGTCGAAGGCAAGCAGCGCGCCATCGCCGCCCAGAAAGGTCACATTGGCGACGCCGCCAATATTGAGAAACGCCACCGGCGCGGCGAGGCCCACCATCTGCGCCAATGCTGCATGAAACACCGGAACCAGGGGCGCGCCCTGGCCCCCTGCCGCCACATCGGCGGCGCGGAAATCATACGCCACGGCGATGCCGGTGGCGTCGGCCAGCGCCTGGCCATCGCCGAGCTGCACCGTCAGCCGCGCCTGCGGCCGGTGCAGCACCGTCTGACCATGAAAACCGATGACGTCGATCTCCGCCGCCGCAAGTCCATGCTGGGCGAGAAAGCCATTGACCGCCGCGACATGGGCGGCGGTGACCAACGCCTCGGCCTGAGCCTGGGCGGGCGGCCGGGCGAGGCGGTCGGTCAGCGAGGGCGCCTCGTCCATGGCGCGCTGCAGCAGCGCTCGCTCATCGTTGCTGTAAGGCCAGTAGCCGGTGGGGCCGAGGGATGCGATGCGCTCGCCATCGGTCTCGAGCAGGGCCACGTCGACGCCGTCCATCGACGTGCCGCTCATCAGGCCGATCGCCCGCTTCATCGCCATGTCCGCACTCCTTGCCCGCGCCTGCCAGGCCTCACCCTCTACCGCGCCGCGCAACGGTAAACCGGCGGCGCTCCCCGGCATAGCCGCCTCCCGCCCGCGCCTCTGACGCATGGGCGCCCATCATCACGCTTTTGCGCGTCGCGCGCCCACGCGGGCGGCGCAATCGGCGGTGATCTTCCGCCGCAAAAGTGTTACACGCTGGCCAATTGTACCAACGCCAACCTTGCTGAACCCTTTGCAAGCGAGTGAGTGAGCTGATGACCGCGCCCAAATCCGACTTCCTGCGTGTTCTCACCGAACGCGGCTACATCCACCAGTGCTCTGACCTCGCGGGCCTGGATGAGAAGGCGGCGTCGGGCCAGCTGACAGCCTATGTCGGCTATGATTGCACCGGGCCGTCGCTGCATGTCGGGCATTTGCTGTCGATCATGATGCTGCACTGGTTCCAGCAGACCGGCCACCGGCCCATCGCCCT
This sequence comes from Camelimonas sp. FR25, assembly GCF_059740505.1. Lineage (NCBI taxonomy): Bacteria > Pseudomonadati > Pseudomonadota > Alphaproteobacteria > Hyphomicrobiales > Chelatococcaceae > Camelimonas > Camelimonas sp. FR25. The sequence goes on from NZ_JCAWFG010000084.1 coordinate 68,693, forward strand.
CATGGGCGGCGGCACCACCCGCGTCGGCGACCCCTCCGGCAAGGATGAGAGCCGCAGGATCCTGACGCTGGAGCAGATCGAGGACAACAAGCAGAGCCTCGGCTCGGTGTTCTCGCGCTTCATCGATTTCGGCAATGGCGAGGCGCCGCATGGCGCTGGCAAGGGCGCTGCGGCCTTCATGGTCGACAACGCCGAATGGCTGGCCCCGCTCAATTACATCGACTTCCTGCGCGACGTTGGCCGCCACTTCTCGGTCAATCGCATGCTGAGCTTCGATTCGGTGAAGACCCGGCTGGAGCGCGAGCACGAGCTGTCGTTCCTCGAATTCAACTACATGATCCTGCAGGCCTACGATTTCGTCGAGCTGAGCAAGCGCCACGGCTGCGTGCTGCAGATGGGCGGCTCCGACCAGTGGGGCAATATCATCAATGGCATCGACCTCGGCCGCCGCATGGGCCAGCCGCAGCTCTACGCCCTCACCTGCCCGCTGATCACCACCTCCTCCGGCGCGAAAATGGGCAAGACCGCCAATGGCGCCGTCTGGCTCAAGGGCGACATGCGCAGCCCCTATGAGTACTGGCAGTTCTGGCGCAACACCGAGGACGCCGACGTCGAACGCTTCCTGAAGCTGTTCACCGTGCTGCCGATGACGGAGGTGGCCCGCCTCGCCGCGCTCGGCGGCTCCGAGGTCAATGAGGCCAAGAAGATCCTCGCCACAGAGGCCACCGCGCTGCTGCATGGCCGCGAGGCCGCGGAGCAGGCGGCGGAGACGGCGCGCAAGACCTTCGAGGAAGGCGCGCTGGCCGCCGACCTGCCGAGCGTCACCCTGTCGCTCGCCGAGCTCAAGGCCGGGCTCGGCGTGCTGTCGGCCTTCGCCCAGGCTGGCCTTGTGGCGTCCACCAGCGAGGCGCGCCGCCAGGTCAAGGGCGGCGGCCTGCGCGTCAATGATGCGGTGGTGAGCGACGACCGCGCCGTGCTCGGTGAGGCCGATGTGACCGGCGATGGCGTGATCAAGCTGTCGTTCGGCCGCAAGAAGCACGTGCTGCTGCGCTTCAGCTGAGCGCCGATCCTGCGGCCCCGCCGCCTAATACCAGGATGCGAAGATGCTGACGCATCCGCATCCTGAAATGCTCAGGCGCGCACGGGCTTGGCCACAACCCGATGAGTCCCATTCATCGGGTTCCGGTATAAGGCGGCCTCAGCCACAGGCAGACGCCATGGAACGAAAGACGGCGGCCGCGAGGCCGCCGTTGTGCTGGCCGGGTGGAGCCTCCCTGCCACCAGGGCGGGCATGCAGGCGCTGATTGGCCGCCAACCTTTTGCCTGCCGTAGCTCCACTCGTCCTCGCCTGCCGTGGCCCGATCAGAGGCGCGCCGCGCTTACCGGATGCGCGCTGGCGGCGTTGGCGGCGCAGCGGGCTGGTTCTGGCCGGAGCCGTCGGGCGTGAACACCTCGATGAACTTGCGCAGAATGCCAGGGGCCACCGCCGTGAGCGGGTTGACGGTGAGCGTCGGCGCGCTGGCCGGGCCGGTGATGCGGAAGCTCACCGCGAACAGGCCCTCATTGGCGCCGCCGCCGATCAGGGGACCAACCAGCGGAATCCGGGCGAAGGCGTTGTTGAGCGCATAGGCCGGGATAAAGACGCCGTTCAGATCGGTGCGGTCGCGGGCGAAATCCACCACCCCATCCAGCTTGATGCCGACCTGCGGTCCCCAGATGATGCCGTCGCGCAATTGCACGCGGCCGCCCTGGCGCTCGAAGCTGGCCTCCAGCCGGGTAAACGGCGTCTCGGAGACATTGATGCCGCCGGCGCGGTTGGCCGGCTGGGAGGCGACTATGCGGGCCAGCGCCGGTTCGTCACGCAAGGCGAAGCGGGCGATGTCGATGGCGCCGCTCTGGCTCTTGCGGCCCAGCGTCGCCTGAATGATCAGATCCCCGCCATACATGCGCTTGTAGAAATCGGCGAAACGCAGCAGGGCCCCGGCGTTGCTGGACCGCACATCCAGCTGCTCCGCCCCCGCGCCGCGCGGCGTCAGGCGCAGCGACGCGGTGGCTGCGCCGAACCTGCCGTCCATGCTGGCCTGGCGCACCTCGCCATTGCGCGCCGTCAGCTTGAGGGTGGCGTTGGTCAGCGCCTCATTGTTGTAGCCGGCGAGGATCGCCGTCGACAGATCAAGATCGATGCGCGGCTGGTGGGCGCCCCCGCCGCTGGCCTTGGCGGGTTTGCCGTCGTCTGTGACGATGGCGCGTAAGGCCGGGCGGGCGTCGATCAGCTGGCCGCGCACCGTCACCTTGTAGCCGCCGTCGGCCCGATCCACCTCGACCCGCATATTGTCGCTGGGCGACATGCGGAAGCTGCCAAAGCGCGCCCGCTGCAAGCCGGCCTTGGCGTCGAGTTCAACCACGCCTTTGGCCGCCGCCACATTGCCGGCGTCGAGCATCAGCTCGTTGAGCCGCATGGCGCCATTCTGTTCATCGAGCAGGAAGCTGACCTTGCCTGGCTTGCCCGCCGCCTTGCTCCAGCCCGGGATCAGGTCGTCAATGCGCGCCCGTGTCAGATCGATGTCGACGCGCTGGCTTTTGGCGGCGGCGGTCGCCCCAGACCTGCGCTTGTCAAGCGGGATAACGGCGCTGGCGCTGACCGGGCCGGTGAGGCCGGCGCCGAGATTGACGCCCAGCCGGTTGCGCGCCGCGTCGTCGAACGTCGCCGACAGGGCGATCTCGCCGGGGGCAGAGCCCTTGCGCGGGTCGCGCAGGTCAATGTTCATCGCCACGCCAGCGATACGGCCCTCGCCTTTCAGCTGGGTCTGGACCTCGTCGATCGTCACCTGAAAGGCGCCATTGTCCAGCCGGTGGTCGCCTGAGACCTTGTCGATGCTCACATCGCTGAGCGCGCCACGAATTGTTGGGACAATGTCGGCGGCCTTGGCCTGGGCGCTCAGTGGCGCCGACAGCGAGACGTCGAGATCGGCGGCGCCGCGCACATGGCCCGGATTGACCGGCGGCGCGCCGAGGCCGGAGCTGTCCATCACCTGCAGCAGGGTCGGCAGATCGCCCTTGACGTTGAAGTTGATTTCGGCGCGCGGCGTCGGCCGCAGGGCGGCGCGGATCAGCACCTCGCCCTTTGAAATCTGAAGCGCCGGTCCTTTGTCCGGCGTCATGCGCGCCGCGCCGATAGTGATGCGGCTCAGCGCGCCGTCACCGCTCGCCGCGGCGGAGGCGTGCACCGGCGGCGTGTGGGCGGTGGCTCGCCAGACCGCATCCGACATGCGCACATTGAACGCCAGCTCATCGGGGTCCATCGGCTTCTTGTGGCGGGCGTCGATGATGTCGTCGCGGGTCATCTTCACCCGCACGTCGAAGCTGTCGACCCGACCGGCGGAGAAGGTCCGGCCAATGTAGTCGCGCACATGGCGGGCGGCGAAGGTCGGCCACAGCGCCAGCGCCGTGCGCGTCCCGGCATTAGCCCCGGTGATGGTGAGGTCGACGCCCTGCCCGGCGGCGACGCCGCCCAATTGGCCAGTGACCGACACGGTTCCCGATCCGGTGACCACGTCGAACTGCTCGATGCGGGCCCCGCCATCGCCTGTGCCGGCCAGCCGGGCGGTGACCTGCTGCAGCGGCGTCGGCGCATCGCCTGCGGCGAAGGGCGCAGCCAGTGCGTCGGTCGAGCCCAGCCGCAGCAGCCACGGCTGGCTGGCGTCGGCGCCCCGCTCCAGCGCCCCCGAGGCGGCGATGTGATAGCCGTCCCACGCGGCGTAGAGCCGGGTGATGTCGAAGCGCTGCTCCGGCCCGCGCCATGCCGCAGCGAACTCCAGCTGGTCCATGGTGAACTGCGGCATGTCCGGATCGTCGGTATGGATCACCGCCCGCTCACCAGCGATCTGCGCCGTCAGGTTGGCGAGCTCGCCGCTGGCCCTGATTGCGCCATTGACGTTGCCGGACAGCGGCATGTCGGTCCACACCGCCTTCTGCGGCGCGCCAAAGGCCAGCAGGTCGGACACCGGCACATTATTGAAGCTGATATTGGCGACGCGATCCTCAGCGGCGCGACCAGAGATCGCCCCCTCCAGCCGCCAGCGCCCCTTGCCGCCGGTCAGCTCGAAGGAGAAATTGCGCAGATTGTCCTTGGGCCGGCTGAACAGCAGATCCGTATCGGTGAAACGAAACCGCGGGCGCCCATCAGCGCCAAGCAAGATCACCGTCGCGTCGTTCACGCTGGCGTCGTCGATGCCGCCGAGGAAGCCGTCGCTGCTGGTCAGCAGCTCGATAAAGGACGCGGCGCCGCGCGCCAGCACGTCAGTGAGATGGCGTGGCGGGCCGGCGTTTTCGCCAGCCGCCGCAGTGGTCGAAGGTCCCGTATCCGCCGCCTCGGCATCAGCGCCGCCGCGCAAATCGATCTCGCCTTCCTGGGAGACGCCGATACGCAGGGTGATGCCGCTGAAGCTGATGGAGCGCGGCCGGAACTGGCCCCAGACGAGGCTCCATGGATCGACCGCCACCGTCGCCTCCGGGGCGAGCAGGACGCGCTGGCCGTCGGGGGCGAAGATCTCGACGCCCTCAAGCGTCAGCGCCGGGTTGAGGCCGGCGTGATTGATTTTGGCGGCGCGGATCTTCGACCGCCACTCCGCGCCGATCTGGCTGTTCATGGCGGCCGACACCCGCTGCGACAGCCCCTCAATGGCGATCGGTCCGAATGCGAGGCGCAGCGCCAGCACGCCGACCAGCAGGATCAAAAACGCGGCGGTGAAACTGGTGGCCATGGCGGCCATGCGGAAACTGCGCCGGGCGATGCTCCGCGGCCGTCGGCCATGGGCCAGCGCCTTGCTGGCCGCCGCCGCCCGCGCAGCGTGCTCTGGCCTGGGCTGCGGCGAACTTTTGGGCGCATGATCAGCGGCCATTGGAGCCACTGGCGTTAGCTCTGGCGGGGTGACCGGGTCGGGCGCTATTTCAGCCGCCCCGCTGGGCTTACGCTCTGGCGCCGGGTTTGCCGCAATGGCGTCGGCGCCGTCGGTGGCCGCCAGCGGCCTGTCGCCAGTCAAATCCGGACGCGCCTGGGCCTCGGCGCTTGCCTCGGCAGCCAGCGACGCGGGTCGGTTTTTCTTGCGGCGGAGCACCAACCGCACAGGCGACGTCAATTTCGGCAAACGGGCGCAGGTCCTTTCCGTCTGGCGTCGCGGGGGGCGACCGGGCGAGCCCGGAGGAGCGAGGTCTACAGGCAGCGAGGCTGCGGCCCGTCCGCCGGTCGGCGGCCGCCCCAGCCATGGCCCGACCAGACGCCGCCTGGTCGCCCGGGCCGCCCGGGCAGGCCGCCCCGCCACACCAAACCGATTCTAGGCGTCAAAACTACCCTTTTTGCGTAGCGCCAGGCAGGCGGTCATGGTCTGACTGCACGGGCGCGTCGCCGCGCGTCACCAGAACAGGAACAGCATATGTCGATCAATCAAGGCGATCTTGCGCCGGAACTCAGGCTGGCGTTGGGGAATGGCGGCCATATCGACCTCGCCAGCCTGCGGGGTAGCAAGGTGGTGGTGTATTTCTATCCCAAGGACGCGACGCCGGGGTGCACAACCGAGGCGATTGAATTCAACCGCCTTAAGGCGGATTTTGCGGCGGCGAACACACGCATCATCGGCGTCTCGCCAGACAGCGTCGCCTCCCACGCCAAATTCGCCGGCAAGCACGACCTCGCCATCGACCTCGCCTCAGACCCGGAGGTGGCGACGCTAACGGCGTGGGGCGTCTGGGTGGAGAAGAGCATGTATGGCCGCCGCTATATGGGCGTTGAGCGCACCACCGTGCTGGTCGGCGAAGACGGCGTCATCCTGCGCCTCTGGCGCAAGGTCAAGCCTGCCGGCCACGCGGCGGAAGTGCTGAAGGCGGTGCAGGAGCTCGCCTGAGGAGGCCCGCGCGACGCATTGAAGCGCCGCTACCGTCATGCCCGTGCGCGTCACGGGCACCCACGTCTTTCCCTGCCGATGGTCGCGGCCACGCTGAGGCATAGACGTGGATGGTCGGGTCAAGCCCGACCATGACGGTGGAGAGGGGGCGTCGTGGGGAGAGCCTACGGTCGCTGTGCCGCTCACCTGGCGAAGGCCACGCTATCTATAGAACGGGCGACACGACTTGGAAGGCGTGCCCATGACGCCCTACCCGCCTGTCATGTTTCGCCAGGACATGTCCCGCCCGGTCCTGGCCCAGACCCCAACGCCGTCATGCCCGTGCTCGTCACGGGCATCCACGTCTTCCCCTGCCGATGGTCGCGGCCACGCTGAGGCATAGACGTGGATGGTCGGGTCAAGTCTGACCATGACGGTGGTGAGGGGGCGTCGTGGGGAGAGCCTTCGGTCGCTGTGCGCTAACCTGGCGATGGCCGCGCCACCGCTTGAATGGGCGACGCTGCTGCGGCGGCGGACCCATCGGGCCCTGCCCGCCTGTCATGTTTCGCCAGGACAGGTCCCGCCCGGTCCTGGCCCACACCCCAAGCCGTCATGCCCGTGCTTGTCACGGGCATCCACGTCTTCACGCGGATAGCCGCCGCCACGCCGAGGCATAGACGTGGATGGTCGGGTCAAGCCCGACCATGACGATGGAGAGGGGGCGTCGTGGGGAGAGCCTGCGGTCGCTGTGAGCTAACCTGGCGATGGCCGCGCCACCGGTTGAACGGGCGATGCTACTGCGGCGGCGTGCCCATGACGCCCTACCCGCCTGTCATGTTTCGCCAGGACATGTCCCGCCCAGTCCTGGCCCGAACCCCAACGCCGTCATGCCCGTGCTTGTCACGGGCATCCACGTCTTCACGCAGATAGCCGCCGCCAAGTGCTGAGGCCAAGTCGTGGATGGTCGGGTCAAGCCCGACCATGACGTTGGAGAGGGGCGCGCGGCGGCGGTGGACCGTCGCCTGACAGGCGCGGCGAGGAAGCCGCCGCGCCTCGGGGTCAGTCGATATCTTCGACCTCGCCTGAACCGCCGTAAACACGGTGGGCCAGGGCGGCTTCGACGAAGGGGTCGAGGTCGCCGTCGAGCACGTCGTCCGGGCTGGTGGACTGCACGCCGGTGCGCAGGTCCTTCACCAGCTGGTAGGGCTGCAGCACGTAAGAGCGCAGCTGGTGACCCCAGCCGATGTCCGTCTTGGACGCAGTTTCGGCGTTGGCCTTTTCCTCACGCTTTTGCAGCTCCGCCTCATACAGGCGGGCGCGCAGCATGTTCCACGCCGTGGCGCGGTTCTTGTGCTGCGAGCGCTCCTGCTGGCACGCCACCACGATGCCGGTCGGAATATGCGTGATGCGCACGGCCGAATCGGTGGTGTTGACGTGCTGGCCGCCAGCGCCCGAGGCGCGGAAGGTGTCGATGCGGCAGTCGCTCTCGTTGACATCCACCTGGATGCGATCATCGACCACCGGATAGACCCAGGCCGAGGCGAAGCTGGTGTGGCGACGGGCGTTGGAGTCGAACGGTGAGATGCGCACCAGACGGTGCACGCCTGATTCGGTCTTCAGCCAACCATAGGCGTTATGGCCCTTGATCTGCAGCGTGGCGCCCTTGATGCCCGCCTCTTCGCCAGAGGTGTATTCAATGACGTCGACCTTGAAGCCCTTGCGCTCGGCCCAGCGGGTGTACATGCGCAACAGCATGCTCGCCCAGTCCTGGCTCTCGGTGCCGCCAGCGCCAGAATGCACCTCGAGATAGGTGTCATTGGCGTCGGCTTCGCCCGACAGCAGGGTCTCGATCTGCCGCTTGGCCGCCTCGGCGGCGATGGCGCGGATCGCCTCCTCGCCTTCGGTGACGATATCGGCGTCGCCCTCGGCCTCGCCCATCTCGATCAGTTCGGCGGAATCGGCCAGTTCGCGCTCCATGCGCTGGATGGCGCCGATCCGTTCTTCAAGGTCGGTGCGCTCGCGCATCGCCTTTTGGGCGGCGTCGGCGTCGTTCCAGAAATCAGGCGATTCGGAGAGGGCGTTCAGTTCGGCGAGACGTTTGACAGCGACATCCCAGTCAAAGATGCCTCCTCAGCAGTCCCACGGACTGCTTGGCCGCTTCTGCCAGCGATTGGATTTCTGCACGCATGGTGTGTTGTCTGTCCTCGTAACGCTCCGGCACCTCAGTGAAGCGGCGTCCTTGCGTCAGGGTAACGGGTTCACGGCCAGCCCGCATGCGGCGCCGCGCCAGCGGCGCAGCGCGCCAGGCGGCCCGCTCGCGCGCCGGCCAGGGCCGACGCAACCTTGAGTGATCTAGTCGCCGCGCCAGCCAAAGGCAACCGCAGGCGGCCATGGCGCCCAAATCGCCGAAGGAGCCCAAATCGCCGAGGCAGCCCAAGTCGCCGACAGATGGCATGGCCAGGATGGGGGCTGCAGGGCCCGGACAGACGAGACGGCCAGACCGGTCCGTCTCCGTCTACGGCGGGCTGACCTCACCGCCACACATCAGAACAGCCGGCCGTCGTCGTATTCCTGTTGCGGCGCCTGCTGTTGCGACGCCTGCGGGCGCGGCGCAGAATCGCTGCTCGCCACATGCTCCGGCGGCACGGTGCCCGGCTTGAAGGCCTCGAGGATCGAACCGCCCTCGCCGCCAGCGCGCAGGCCGGTCTTGGCGTTGACGCGCACCAGCTTGATGCCGGCCGGCACACGGAACGGCGTCGCTGGCTTGTCCTTCAGCGCCAGCTTCATGAAGTCACGCACCACCGGGGCCACCAGATGGCCGGAGGTGACCCGGCTGCCCAGCGATTTGGGCTGGTCGTAGCCGAAGTACACGCCAACGGCGAGATCCGGGGAGAAGCCGACGAACCACACATCCTTGGCGTCATTGGTGGTGCCCGTCTTGCCGGCCAGCGGCTTGCCGACATCCTTGAGGATGGTTGCGGTGCCACGCTGCACCACGCCCTCAAGAATATGGGTGATCTGATACGCGGTCAGCGGATCGATGACCTGCTCGCGCTTGTCGATCAGCGTCGGCTCGGGCTGGTTGGCCCATTTGCCCGGGGCGCAACCTTCGCAAATGCGCTCATCGTGGCGGTAAATCGTCTTGCCCCAGCGATCCTGGATGCGGTCGATCAGCGTCGGCTTGATGCGCTTGCCGCCATTGACGAACATCGAATAGGCGGCGGTCATGCGCATGACGGTGGTTTCGCCCGCGCCGAGCGACATCGGCAGATAGGGCTGCAGCTCGTCATAGACGCCGAAGCGGCGCGAATATTCGGTGATCAGCGGCATGCCGATGTCACGCGCCAGACGCACGGTCATGACGTTGCGTGACTGCTCGATGCCATAGCGCAGGGTGTGCGGACCCGAGAACTTGCCGCTGTAATTCTCTGGCCGCCACGGCGGCAGGCCAGGGCCCTGCTCGATCTCGATCGGCGAGTCATAGACGGTGGTCGAGGGCGTGTAGCCATTGTCGAGCGCCGTTGCGTAGACGATCGGCTTGAACGACGAGCCAGGCTGACGCTGCGCCTGGGTGGCGCGGTTGAACTCGCTCTGGTCGAAGGAGAAGCCGCCGACCATGGCGAAGACGCGGCCAGTCTGCGGGTCCATCACCACCATGGCGCCGGATATCGCCGGGATCTGGCGCAGGCGGTAGAGGCCTGGCTTGCGATCCATCGGCTCGGCGTAGACCACGTCGCCTGGCGACAGGAAGGACGACAGCTTGCCCTTGCGGGTCCAGCGCACGCCGTCGGCGTCGATCTGGCCGGTGACCCGCTCCTTGGCCAGCGCGCCATTGCCCAGGCGCTCCGGCTGCAGGCCGATCTCGGCGGCGCGATCATTGACCGACAGCACCACGGCGAGGCGCCAGGGCTGGATGTCGGTGAGCGTCTTCATGTCGCCCAGCGCCTTGCCCCAGTCCGGGGTCTCGCGCAGGTCGATCTTGTCGACCACGCCATGCCAGCCGCGCGCCTCGTCGTAACGCACCAGGCCGTCGACCATCGCCTTGCGGGCCATGGCCTGAATCGTCGGATCCAGCGTCATGCGCACCGACAGGCCGCCGTCATACAGCTTCTTCTCGCCATAGCGCTCGGCGATCTCGCGGCGCACTTCCTCGGCGAAGAAGCCGGCGGCGTAGGTCGAGGGCGACAGCGACCGCGGCGACACGCCGAGCGGCTGCTTGCGCGCCTCATCGGCCTGGGCGCGCGTGATGTAGCCATTATCCAGCATCCGCTCGATCACCCAGTTACGGCGTTCAGTGGCGGCTGCGGTGTGGCGGAAGGCGTTGTAATTGTTGGGCGCCTTGGGCAGCGCGGCGAGATAGGCGGCCTCGGCGATGGTCAGCTCATGCACCGATTTGCCGAAATAATTCAGCGCGGCGGCGGCGACGCCATAATTGCCCGAGCCGAGATAAATCTCGTTCAGATACAGCTCGAGGATCTTGTCCTTGGTGTAGGTGTTCTCGATGCGGAAGGCGACCAGCGCCTCGCGAATCTTGCGCTCATAGCTGCGCTCATTGCCGACGAGGAAGTTCTTGGCCACCTGCTGGGTGATGGTCGAGGCGCCCTGCTCGCGCTGGCCGGCGTTCTTGCGCCCAACGTTCTGCACGATGGCGCGCAAGGTGCCGAAGGGATCGACGCCGACATGGTGGTAGAAGTTCTTGTCTTCCGCCGACAGGAATGCCTCCAGCACCGTGTCGGGGAAGGCCTGGATCGGCAGGAACAGGCGGCGCTCGCGGGCATATTCAGCCACCAGCCGGCCGTCGCCGGCATGGAAGCGGGTCATCACCGGCGGTTCGTAATCACGCAGCTGGGTGTAGTCCGGCAGGTCACGCGAGTAATGCCAGATGAAATAGCCAACGGCTGCAGCGCCCACCACCGCGACGGTGAACGCCAGACCGAAGAGGAACGCGAAAAAGCGTAAAACGAAACGCATGCGATACGGACCCGCCGTCTGCCTGTCCCCGCAACCGCAATTGCCGGGAAGAAGATGATCTGGAATGCTCCAGACCTGGTTCATTACATGGCGCGGGGCGCTGGCGCGAGTCGCCGCGCGCGCCTGACGCGCCGCTCACGCCGCCGGCCCCCCACGCCCTCACCGTAGGTCACGATAGCCGCAACCGCAGTGCTGTCGCAGGCGAAAAGGCCGGTTTGGCGCTATTGGCCAGAGCAATCATCCGCATCTGCGCCGCGTATCACAAGGGCTTTTCGGCGCAAGTATTGGAAAAGCGATAGCTTTTCAGCAATGCGTCGCAGCTGCGCCACGGCCGTCCCGGTCAGGTCACTGTGAGAAATGCTGCAGGCGAATGCACACCAAAATGCGGCGCAGCGGCAACTTTGTGGCGCCAAGCGACAATTCCGTCGCACCATGAGCGTCCGGCGCGCCCATGGAGACGACGGGCTGGCGCGGGACGTCGCTGGTGATTCCGCCTGGGTGATTCTCACGCGCGGCGTGATGCTGCCGACGCCGACGAGGTCAGAGGTCCCGCCAGGTCGCGCTTCGTGCGCCCTGCCCTATCTGTCGCGAAAGGCGTGCGCCTGCGCTGCGCGTGGAAGATCAGCGCGTGGCGGCGCCTGCTGCGTCGGGGGCGGACAAGGCGTGGTCGGTGCGGATGGGGCCTGGCAGCATGGTGCGGCGACCATCGAAGAAGCGGTTGATCGCTGCGGTCAAAGCGGCGGTGGTGCGCTCGCGCCATTCCGGCGAATTCATCAGATCGGCGTCGCGGGTGCTGGACAGATAGCCGATCTCCAGCAGCGCCGAGGGGGTGTCCGGCGCCGTCAGCACCATGAAACGGGCCGAGCGGTGCGGATTCTTGTTCATGCGGATCACCTTGCTCAGCCCCGCCACCAGCCGCGCCGCCAGATCGCTGGAGAAGGTGCGGGTCTCGCGCATGGTCAGGTCGAGCAGGATGTTTGACACCTCGTCATTGCTGGCCTCGGTGGTGAGGCCGGCGGCGCTGTCGGCGTTGTTCTCCTTGGCGGCGAGCTGGGCGGCCTCAGTGTCGGTGGCCAGCTTGGAGCCGGTGTAGACGGTGGCGCCGCGCACATGCGGGCTCTCGCGCAGGATGTCAGCGTGGATCGACAGGAACAGGGCGGCGTTGTTCTGCTGGGCGATGCGCACCCGGTCGGCCAGCGGCACAAACCGGTCATCGTCGCGCGTCAGCACCACGCGATAGCGGCCTGTCGCCTCGAGGTGCTCGCGCAGTCGCTGCACGAAGGCCAGCACGATCTCCTTCTCGACCAGCCCCGAGGTGCTGATGGCGCCATTGTCGACGCCGCCGTGGCCGGGGTCGAGCACGATCACCGGGCGACGATCCTGCGCGTCCGCGTCGGGGTCGGCGACGGGCGCAGGCGGCGGCGTCTGGCCGACGCCCTGCGCCGCCGCCTGGGCCGCCTCGCGATGGAACTGCGCCCGGTCGACGCGCTCAAGCTCGATTTCAAAACGCGGCAGCGCCCCAGGCTGCTCGACCATGCCGCTGCGGCGCACCAAAGCGGGCGCGGACAGATCGATGACGAGCCGGGCGCGGCCGGGCGCAAACACGCCGTAGCGGAACGAGGCGACGAGGCCCTGGCCGCGTCGGCCGGCGCCCTGGGGCAGCTGGAAATTGACGTCTGGCAGTTCGACCACCACCCGGTCGGGCCGCTCCATCACGAAGGCCCGCCCTTCCACCGGCCGCGACATGGTGAAAGACAAAGTGGCGTTGCGGCTGTCGCCGCGCACCTCAACCGCATTGGTCACGGCGGGCGGCAGTTTGGTCTCAGCGCCGGGCGACGGAGATGAGGCGGAGACGCTGGAGGCTGGGCTCGGCTGGGCGTGGACCGGCGCGCCTGGGAAGAGGCTGGCCGCCGCGCCGACCAGCAAGGCGGCGAGCGCAACGCCGCCGCGACCTCGCCACAGCTGCCCGCGTCGACAGCGGTCGGCGTTACGGCGCTGGCGCACGCTGGACTGGGGCTGGACGTGTTCAGCCAGGCGTCGGGCCTGTCCCAAAGCCGATCCCGCCCCTGTCGCCTCGCGACCGGCCCATTGCTGCGCGCCCTGATGCATGGCGCTGATATAATACAGTTAGGGTCCGGCTATAAACCCTGGCGATGGGATTGGTCGGCGGCTCATCGAAACGGCGTAAACGCCCGGTCAAACCTGTGAGCGCAGCAGAGCGGCGGGCGCCCGGCGCGCCAGTGAGTTGCGCCGGGGCGTCATCCATTTCGCAGCTCCGCCACGGGCATCGGGCTGGGGCACCAGGCTGGCCGCCGGCGCGTGGCGCCGCCCGCCTGTCCCTCACCGGGTGGCATTAGCTGTTGAGAAGCAGCGCTGATCACGCAAGTGTGTGGGGAAATTTTCCCAAATGTCAGCCCGAGCGCAGCGGCTTTGCTCCAAAGCTGCAGGCGCGGAAGCGGTGGCTGCGCCCCGTCGGCGTCGCGCCAGCGGCCTGGCTCCGCGCTGGACCCCGCGCCATCGACGTGAGGCGTGGAGCGCTGGTCGCCATGGCGCCAGATGTGATTCTGGCCATTTTCTGTGTCCTTAAACCGCTCCTGCAGGTCAGGACGCCTCCTCCTGACGGCATTGCAGCGCCCCGCCTGATCGGGGCGCGCCATCATCCGCTCCAGGTCGCGACGGGCTGCGCCGCCTCCCCATCGATGCGGGCATCCGTGAAACGCCGCCTGGCAAGGCCCAGTATGTGGCGCCGGCGCCACGGGAACATACAACTTGCCAAGGGCCAGGCGTCCTATGTATTGATGGGGAAGCCTGCCGCAAATCGGCGTGCGTCTGCCAGATCGGCGGACGGCGCCAGTCGCCGGAACAGTCATCGGGTTTGACGCCTCGTCGCGTCTTTCGACCCGAAGGCTGCACGACGGAATTTCTTCCGGACTGCGGCAAGGCGTTTTTTGCTGCCTGCGCGCAGTCGTTTTTGCCGGCGTTCCCACGGAACCGCCCGGCGTCATGAGGATTTTTGATGGGCGCGCGCCATGTTTTGGCCAAGTCCGAATTGCCCAGGCCCGCATGCGTATGCGGCCGTGGACGTTCGGCGCAGGCCATGCAGACGCCACACCCTGTCCTCCCCAGCCCCTATCCCCACACTTGCGCCGGCTCGTCCAGGCGCAATCACGGCCCCGCCTTGGGAAACCCGCCGCTGGCCATTCGCCGGCGGCGCGCGCCTTTTCCGGTGGCCGTGACAATGGAAGTTCACAATGGCCAACAAGATGCTTATCGACGCGTCCCACCCGGAAGAAACCCGGGTAGTTGTGGTGCGCGGTCAGAAGGTTGAAGAGTTCGACTTCGAGTCATCCACCCGGCGCCAGCTGCGCGGCAATATCTACCTCGCCAAGGTGACCAGGGTTGAGCCGTCGCTGCAGGCGGCCTTCGTTGAATATGGCGGCAACCGCCACGGCTTCCTCGCCTTCAGCGAAATTCACCCCGACTATTACCAGATTCCGGTCGCTGACCGGCAGGCCCTGCTGGCCGAGCAGGCCGAGGACGCGGCGCGTGAAGAGCAGGACGAGGAGCGCAATTCGCGCCGCCGTTCGCGTCGCGACCGCTCCATGCGCGCCCGCACCAGCGAGACGGTGACGGGCGACGCCGGCGAGCAGAACCAGGACGACAATGGCGACGGCGCCCAGGCGATTGGCGCGGCCGATCCGGAGGAAGGCCTCGTCACCGAGGTCGCCTTCCCCGACGATGACGTCATCGAGACCATCGGCGAGCACAGCGACGACGACGATAGCGCGCATGACGGCGAGCACGCTGGCGCATCTGGCGATGACCAGGATGACGACGGCGCCCAGGGCGACGACGTTGAGCACGTCGGCGGCGCCGATGTGCATGAGGACGTGGCCGAGCGCCGCTTCCGCTCCAGCCGTCGCCAGTACAAGATTCAGGAAGTTATCAAGCGCCGCCAGATCCTGCTGGTCCAGGTGGTCAAGGAAGAGCGCGGCAACAAGGGCGCGGCGCTGACCACCTATCTGTCGCTGGCCGGTCGCTATTCCGTGCTGATGCCCAACACCGCCCGTGGCGGCGGCATCTCGCGCAAGATCACCAATTCCGGCGATCGCAAGCGGCTGAAGGAAATCGCCTCGGCGCTTGAAGTGCCGCAGGGCATGGGCATCATCCTGCGCACCGCTGGCGCCGCCCGCACGCCGCAGGAAGTGACCCGCGACTTCGAGTATCTGCTGCGTCTGTGGGAGAGCGTCCGCGAACTGACGCTGAAGTCCTCGGCGCCGTGCCTGGTCTATGAGGAAGGCTCGCTGATCAAGCGCGCCATCCGCGACCTGTACAATCGCGACATTGACGACGTGCTGGTCTCCGGCGACGCCGGCTATCGCGAGGCGCATGATTTCATGCGCATGCTGATGCCCGACAATGTCGGCGCGGTGCAGCGCTACAAGGGCGCCCAGCCGCTCTACGCCAGCTTCGGCGTGGAGCAGCAGCTTGACGCCATGTTCTCGACCCATGTCACGCTGAAGTCGGGCGGCTACATCGTCATCAACCCGACGGAAGCCCTGGTCTCCATCGACGTCAATTCGGGTCGCTCGACCCGTGAGCACTCGATCGAGGACACGGCGCTGCGCACCAATCTGGAAGCGGCGGAAGAGATTTCGCGCCAGCTGCGCCTGCGCGACCTTGCCGGTCTGATCGTGATCGACTTCATCGACATGGAGGAAGGTCGCAACAACCGCGCCGTCGAGAAGAAGCTCAAGGACTGCCTGAAGAACGACCGGGCCCGCATTCAGGTCGGCCGCATCTCGCCGTTCGGCCTGATGGAGATGTCGCGCCAGCGCATCCGCACGGGCGTGCTGGAAAGCTCGTCGATCCCCTGCCCGCATTGCGCCGGCGCCGGCACCGTGCGTTCGGTGCCGTCGATCGCCCTGCAGGTGCTCCGCATGCTTGAGGAAGCGCTGATCCGCAGCAGCAGCCACAATCTCGACGTGCGCACCCGCACTGAGGTGGCGCTCTACATCCTCAACCAGAAGCGCAACCACCTGCGCGATCTGGAGCAGCGTTTCGGCGTCGAAATCCACGTGCTGGTCGACGACACGCTGATCGGCCAGACCCATTACCAGCTCGAGCGCGGCGAACCGGCGACCGGCGTCGCCCGCGCCCCGGCTTCGGGCGTGCAGATCGAGAGCTTCTTCGCTGACGACGCGCCAGTGATCGAGGCGGAAGCCGTTGAGACCGACGAGGCCGATGACGAGGCCCAGACCCGGCCCGAGAACGACAATGGCGACGCCGACAATGGCGACAGCGATAGCGACGGTCGCCGTCGCCGCCGTCGCCGCCGCCGCCGTGGCGGTCGTGGCGAGGACGACAATGGCGTCGAGGCCAATGGCCAGGATGGGGCTGAGCACGACGCGGCAAGCCAGGACGGTGAAGACGACGCCGGCCAGAGCGATGAAGGCGCTGCCGCCGCAGTCGCCGCCAGCGACGCTTTAGCTGAGGTCGCATCCGACGCGGCTTCTGACGAGGCGCCGGCTGCCGAAGCCGCCGCCGTTGAGGCCAGTGACGATGAGACTGGCGCCGAAGGGCGCGGCCGTCGCCGTCGCCGTGGCCGTCGTGGCGGTCGCCGTGACGAGCGTGATGGCGGCCCGAGCCTTGCCCCGGTCGCCGACTATCGCGTCGACGACAGCGGCGAGCCTGCCAGCGCCGTGGTCGAAACCGGAGGCTGGGCCCCATTCAGCGGCGTCAGCGCCGATGATGGCTTCGACGAGCCGGCCCAGGCAGCCTATGACGCCAGCCCCGTCGCCGCCGAGCAGGTCGATGCGCCGGTCGCCGAGGCGCCTGCCGCCGTTGCGGCGCCGGAAGCTGCCCCAGAGCCCGCCGCCGCGCCAGTTGCGCCAGAAGCTGCCCCTGAGACCGCTGCTGAAGCTGCTGACGCCGCCAGCATTCTGGCCGCAACGCCGGAGCCTGAGACTGTGGTGCTGACCCAGGCCGACCCGGCCCGCCCGCGTCGCAGCGGCTGGTGGTCGCGCAAGGTCGGCTGACGCTGAGCCGCGCCAGCCATCGACGCCGCCTGGCGTAAGTCTGGCAGTGAATCGAAACCCCGCCGTCGTGGCGGGGTTTTTTCGTTCAGGCGATGGTTGAGCCTTGTGCGCGCGCCAGCGGCTTTGCCTGGACGTGGCGATGCACTGGGCGAGGTCGACCTCAGGCCAGGTCATGCGTGGTGTACGCATCGCAAACACTGGCAGAATCGGCAGGCAGCGATGGCGGGCCCGCCCCGGCGGTTGGCCCCAGCTATCCTCTTAAAATTGCCGCGAGGCCAATGCCGCGCCTTACCCGGGGGCTCTGGCATCACGGCCGGCCAAGGCGGTTCCCCTGGCGTAGGCGCGCGCCGCCCGGAAGGCGTAGGTCAGCTCAGTCCGGATCGCCGCTGCGCAGCGGCCGCTCTTCCATGCTGGACAGAAAGCCGAGGCTGACGGCGACGCCCACGGCGGCGGCGGCGTAGATCCAGCGGAAGATCGGCGCTGGCTGGGCGGCGCCGCCGTCAGTTGTCTGGGCCAGCAGCCGCACACCTTCGCCAGCACCGCTGACGCCGAGCCCCAGGCTTGCGGCGCCATTGAGCAGGATCGCCCCGAACAGCGCCACGATCACCGCCGCGCCCATCTGGCGGACGAAATTCATCGAGGAGGTGGCGGAGCCAAGCTGGTGCTGGGCCACGGCGTTCTGGATCGAGATGGTGCACACCGGAAACAGGCTGCCGATGCCGGCGGCGGTCAGGGTCAACAGAGCGATGCTGCGCCACACTGGCTGCGCCTCCAGCGGCAGGCTCGCCAGAGCGACGAGGCAGGCGAAGGCCAGGGCGAGGCCAGACTGGGCGACGATCTTGTAGCGGCTGAAATACAGCATGCTGCGGCCTGAGGCGGTGGCGCCGAACACGGTGGCGACCATCATCGGCGTCACCGCGAGGCCGGCGTCAGCGAGGCTGAAGCCCCGCACCGCCTCGAAATACATCGGCGTGTAGATGCTCAGCCCGACAAACACCCCCATGCCAAAGCCGGCGGCGCAGCAGGCCCGCACCACCACCTTGTTGCGCAGGATGTCGAGCGGGATCAGCGGCTCGTCGGCGAACCGCAGCCGCATGGCGAAGGCCAGCCACAGCAGCGCAGAACCTGCCAACGCCAGCCCGATCGGCGCCGAGGCCCAGGCGAAGCGGTGGCCGCCCCAGCCCAACGCCAGCAACAGCGAGATGGTCGCCCCCATCAGCAGCGCCGCGCCGCAAAAATCCAGCCGGTAGCGGCGCTCGTGGCGCGGCAGCCGTTTCAGCAGCGTGCCGCACAGCCACAGGGCCAGCGCCCCGAGCGGCAGATTGATCCAGAAAATCGCCGACCAGTGCAGATATTGCGCCAGCACGCCGCCAAGGGCTGGCCCGAGCAGGCTGGACAGGGCGAAGACGCTGGCGACATGCGCCTGATAGCGCGAGCGCTCCTTCGGCGTCAGCACGTCTGCCAGCACTGTCTGGGCCAGCGAGATCAGCCCGCCGCCGCCCAGGCCCTGCAAGCCGCGCGCCACGATCAGCGTCTGCATGTCGGGGGCGAGCGCACAGGCGACTGAGCCAATCAGGAACACGCTGATGGCCAGCAGCATCAGCGGTCGCCGCCCCCAGATGTCGCTGGCCTTGCCATAGAGCGGCGTCGCCGTGGTGGCGGTAAGCAGATAGATCGACACCACCCAGGGCAGCAGATCGGCGTCGCCAAGGTCCCGGCCAATGGCGGCCAGCGCCGTGGCGACGATGGTCTGGTCCAGCGCGGCGATGAACATGGCCAGAATGACGCCGCCGAGCACCGCGTAAATCTCGCGCTGGCTCATATTGGCGCGCTGGAACGGCCTGTGCGCGGCGCCCCGCTCCGGGCGCTGCGCATTGGCGGGTAAAGACGACATGAAGCGGCCTGCTGGTTCGACGCGACAGTTGATTTGTCGCGCGGATCGCCTTTGCGGGTTAGCCCATGGCGAGAAAGCGCTTCAGCCGCGCCATGCCCTGAATGCATGTGTCTTCAGAGCCGGCGAAAGAAATGCGGACAAAACGCCCGGCGCGATGCGGGTCGAAGTCGAGCCCTGGGGTGATCGCCACCCCCTCGCGGTCGAGCAGGAGCTGGCAGAAGGCCATGGAATCATCGCCATGGCCGGCGATGTCCACATAAGCGTAGAACGCGCCGTCGCAGGGCGCCGTGGGCAGGTTCATGTCAGCGAGGGCGTTGAGCACGATCTGGCGATTGCGCCCATAGCCGGCGCGCACCTCCTCCAGCTCATCGACGGCGTCAAACGCCGCTTCCGCCGCCGCCTGGCTGAGGAAGGGCGCGGAGATGAACAGGCTCTGGGCCAGCCGCTCGATCGGCCGCGCCAGCTGCTTTGGGACCACCAGCCAGCCAATGCGCCAGCCGGTCATGCAGTAATATTTGGAGAAGGAATTGACCACGATCGCCTCCGGCGACGTCGCCAGCGCCGTGGTCGCCGGGGCGCCATGGTGCAGCCCGTGGTAAATCTCGTCGGAGATGAACCACAGGCCCTGGTCGCGGCAGAACGCGCCGATCGCCGCCAGCTCCTGCGCGCCTGCGACGACGCCGGTGGGATTGGACGGGCTCATGGCCAGCACGCCGTCGAGCCGCCCGGCGGCATGGGCGCTGGCGATGGCCGAGACCGGCATCGACCAGTCGCCGCCCTCGCCCACGGCGATATCGACGCTCGTCATGTCGAGGGCGCCGAAAATATTGCGATAGGCCGGATAGCCGGGGCAGGCGCAGGCGATTCGGGCCCCTGCCTCAAACACCGCCAGAAACGCCAGCAGGAAGCCACCGGATGAGCCGGTGGTCACCACCACCTGCTCCGGGTCGACGCTGACGCCATAAGAGTCATGGTAATGGCGGGCGATGCGGGCGCGCAGCGACGGCATGCCAAGGGCTTCGGTATAGCCGATCTGGCCAGTGGCCAGCACGCTCTGGGCCCGCTCAATGACCTTGCGCGGCGTCGGGGCCGAGGGCTGGCCGATCTCCATATGCATTATATCGGCCCCCTGCCTTGCTTTTGCCTTGGCAGCAGCCAAAACATCCATGGCGAGGAACGGCGCGACGCGCTGCATGCGACTGGCGGCCTGAAGGGCGCGCGCGGCGGCGGCTGTCGCAGGGGTGAGAGCGCCGGGGCTCGCGGTCATGGATCGTCTCCTGTCTGCGCGCCGGTCATCCGCTCCGGCGCCGGGCCTGGGTCGCAGTGAGCTTGCAGACGACTGGCAGCTTGCGGGCGCGGGACAAGCGAGGCCAGTCCTGGCAGGCTTGGCGTCGCTGCTGCGCCCTGTGTCACCGGACGGGACTTCTCACGGGCCGAGCCATCTGGCTACCCCCTTGGGGCGTGTGTTGGGGGCAAGCGACGGCGCAGGCCTCGGGCGCAACGGTGATCCCAGGGCGCCGTGCATAAGGCCCGGCGGCATTTGCTGGCGTGAGACGCGCGCCGGCGCTCATACGGGGCGCCTGATGCGCTGGGCTCCGGGATTGTGGAATATCGGGGCAGGATTCGGCGATATCGCTGGGGTTCTGGCTCCATAGGGGCTGCGCCGGATGTAAGGCACAGGTCCAGCCGATCTCCGGCGCGCGGGCGCGGGGGCGATACAGGATTGGCCGATCGGCGGGGCGCGGCTCCGTTGTGACGGCATGGGCGTGAAGGATTGAATGCGAATGTTGCGAGAACTGGCCTTTAGCGCGCCCGCCGGGCGTTTCCGTCGCCTGGCCATGGCCGGCGTGCTCGGCGCCTTTGGCGCGCTGACGCTCGGCGGCGGCCACGGCGCCAGCGCCCAGGAGTTTAGCGCCGAACAGAAGAAGGCCATCGAGCAGCTGGTGCACAGCTATATCGTCAAGAATCCTGAAGTGTTGCAGGAGGCGATGGCCGAGCTGGAGAAGCGCCAGGAAACCGCCCAGAGCGCCAAGCAGCAGCAGGCGCTGACCGCTGAGAAGGACCGGCTGTTTGGCGGCAAGAACGCCATCATCGCCGGCAATCCAGAAGGCGACGTCACCCTCGTCGAGTTCTTCGATTACAATTGCGGCTTCTGCAAACGCGCCGTGGCCGATGTCGACAAGCTTATCAAGGGCGACGGCAAGCTGAAGATCGTCATGCGCGATTTCCCGGTGCTCGGCCAGGAATCGCTGGAGGCCTCGCGCGTGGCCCTCGCCGCCAAGCAGCAGCTCTCTGGCCCCAAGGTGTTTGAGTACCACGCCAAATTGATGGGCGTGAAGGGCCGCATCGGCAAGGAACAGGCCGAAGCTGTGGCCAAGGCCATGGGCCTCGACATGGCCCGCCTGGCCAGGGATGTGGATTCGCCGGCCGTTGTCGAGGCGCTGAAGGAAAGCCGTGAGCTGGGCGACAAGCTCGGTCTGACCGGCACCCCCTCCTTCGTCGTCGGCGACACCATCATCCCCGGCGCCGTGGGGCATGACGCCATGGCCGAGGCGATCGCCTCGGTGCGCAAATGCGGCAAGGCCAATTGCGGCTGAGCCGCCCGGCCGATGCAATTTGACAGCGCCCTCCGTCGCCATGACGGCGGGCGCTGACACCTGAAGGCGCGATCTTGCAGTGGCGGCGTCGCGCGCCGCTGGCCATGCTCGATAGAGGCACGACGCGCACAGGCGTAGGGTGGTCGTTTATCGGCTCTTCATGTTTAGGCCGCAGTCTGCGACGCAAGAAACGGCTCGTTTCGGCCGCGCCTTTGCGCCGGGACGGCAGGCAATGTATTAGGTCGTGATTCACCCGTAACGGGCTGACGCGGGACACCATGGTCGCAATTCACGTCATCAACGGACCAAACCTCAATTTGCTGGGCCGCCGCGAACCGCAGACCTATGGCGCGGAGACCCTGGCGGATGTTGAGCAGCGCATCAGGCGTCGTGCTGAGGCGTTGGGCGTCGACGTGCATTTCGTGCAAAGCAACCATGAGGGCGTTCTCGTCGACGCCATCCAGGCCGCAGGGCTTGCAGGCGCTGGCGTCATCATCAACCCGGGGGCCTACACCCACACCTCGATCGCCCTGCGCGACGCCATCACCGGCGTCGAGGCGCTGGTGATGGAGGTTCACCTCTCCAATATTCACGCGCGTGAGCCCTTCAGGCGCCAATCCTACATCTCGGCTGTTGCGGTCGGGGTGATCTGCGGGCTTGGACCTCTTGGCTATGAGCTGGCGCTGGAAGCGCTCGCGCAGCTTGTCAAAAAACGCACCGCATCAGGAGCTCAGGAACCACGATGAGCGAGAAAAACACCCATTCCGTCGCCGACCTCGAACTCGTTCGCGAACTCGCCCGTCTGGTTTCCGAAAGCACGCTGACCGAGATCGAAGTGGAGAAGGACGATCTGCGCATTCGCGTCGCCCGTCAGGCCGCGCCTGTCGCAGCTCCCACCTATGTCCAGGCCTCGGTGCCAGCGCCCGCGCCGCAGCCTGCCGCCGCAGCGCCTGTCGCCGCCCCGGCGCCGGCTGCGCCGCGTGGCGACCATCCTGGCGCCGTCACCTCGCCGATGGTCGGCACCGCTTACCGTCGCCCCTCGCCGGACGCCAAGCCGTTCATCGAGGTCGGCCAGAAGGTCAACGCCGGCGACAAGCTGCTGCTGGTTGAGGCGATGAAGACCTTCAACGACATCGTCGCCCCGCGCGCCGGCACGGTCACGGCGATCATGTTCGACGACGGCCAGCCGGTGGAATATGGCGAGCCGCTGTTGATCCTCGAATAATGCGCCCGCCTGCGCCAGCGGCGCGGGCGATGTGCTCCGGGTCCGCGCTGGCGCGGACCTTCCGCGGCGGTGGTTGAGGCTGGCGAATGCGCCGCCCCCCGCCTGCACTGTTTCAGCTCCAGCGCCGATTGGAGAGCCATGTTCGAGAAAATTCTGATCGCCAATCGCGGTGAGATCGCCCTGCGCATCCTTCGCGCCGCCAAGGAGCTGGGCATCGCCACGGTCGCCGTGCACTCCACGGCGGACGCCGACGCCATGCATGTGCGGCTGGCCGACGAGAGCGTCTGCATCGGGCCGCCTGCGGCGCGGGACAGCTATCTCAACATCCCGGCCCTGATCGCCGCCTGTGAGATCACCGGCGCCGACGCGGTGCACCCAGGCTATGGCTTCCTGTCGGAGAACGCCGGCTTCGCCGAGGTGCTGGCCGAGCACAATATCGCCTTCATCGGCCCCAAGGCCGAGCACATCCGCATCATGGGCGACAAGATCGAGGCCAAGCGCACGGCGCGCCGGCTCGGCATCCCCTGCGTGCCGGGCTCTGAGGGCGGCATCACCGACGATGAGGAGGCGCATCGCGTCGCCGCCGAGATCGGTTTCCCGGTGCTGGTCAAGGCGGCCTCTGGCGGCGGCGGCCGTGGCATGAAGGTGGCGCGCACCGCCGCTGATCTGTCCGACGCCCTGTCGGTGGCCCGCCAGGAGGCCAAGGCGGCGTTCGGCGACGACGCGGTCTATCTCGAGAAATATCTGGAAAAGCCGCGCCACATCGAGGTGCAGGTGATGGGCGATGGGCGCGGCAAGGCCGTGCACCTCGGCGAGCGCGACTGCTCGCTGCAGCGTCGCCACCAGAAGGTCTGGGAAGAAGGCCCCTCGCCGGTTCTCGGCCAGGCCGACCGCGAAAAGATCGGCGCGATTGTCGCCAACGCCATGGCCGAGCTGAACTATCTCGGCGCCGGCACCATCGAGTTCCTGTGGGAGAACGGCGAGTTCTACTTCATCGAGATGAACACCCGTATCCAGGTGGAGCATCCGGTGACCGAGATGATCACCGGCATTGACCTCGTCAATGAGCAGATCCGCGTCGCCGCCGGCCTCGACATGTCGTTCTCGCAGAGCGACGTGCGCCTGCGCGGCCACGCCATCGAATGCCGCATCAACGCCGAACATCCGGTGACCTTCCGGCCCTCGCCAGGCGTGATCTCGTATTACCACCCGCCCGGCGGCCTCGGCGTGCGCGTCGATTCGGCGATCTATCAGGGCTATCGCATCCCGCCGAATTACGATTCGCTGCTCGGCAAGCTGATCGTGCATGGCCGCACCCGCGATGAATGCCTGATGCGCCTGCGCCGCGCCCTCGATGAGATCGTGGTGGGCGGCGTCGAGACCACCCTGCCGCTGTTCCGCACTCTGGTGCGCAATCCCGACATGCAGGCTGGCCAGTACGACATTCACTGGCTGGAGCACTTCCTTGCCGATGGCGGCATGGACGGCTACGAGAGCTGAGACGACGCGCGTCATGGCCGGTGACCAGGTCCCTGTCCTGACGCCCAAACTGCTGCTGGCGGCTTATGCCGCCGGCATTTTTCCGATGTCCGACGGCGCCGACGCCGACGACATCTTCTGGGTCGAACCAGAGGAGCGCGGCGTATTTCCGCTCGACGCCCTCCGCCTGCCCCGCCGCCTCGCCCGCACCATCGCCGCCGACAGCTTCGACGTGCGCGTCGACAGCGATTTTGACGGGGTGATCAGCCAGTGTGCGGCTGAGCGGCCCGACCGCGACTCCACCTGGATCAATGACGAAATCCGCCGCCTGTATGGCGCGCTGTTCGCCATGGGCGCCTGCCACACGGTGGAGTGCTGGCGCGACGGCGCTCTGGTCGGCGGACTTTATGGCGTGCGCATTGGCGCGGCGTTTTTCGGCGAGAGCATGTTCCACACCGTCACCGACGCCTCCAAGGTGGCGCTGGCGCATCTGTGGGCGCGGCTGATCGCCGGCGGCTTCCAATTGCTCGACGCCCAGTTCATCACCGATCACCTTGCCAGCCTCGGGGCCATCGAGATCCCGCGCGCCCGCTATCGCGTGCAGCTGAGGCAGGCGGTGGCCAGCGACGCCGACTGGCGCGCCCTGCCAACGGATGTCAGCGGCCGCGAGGTGGTGGCGCTCATCCGCGCCCACTGCCGTCCAGAAGACTGAGGCGGCGGGCGCGTGGCCGCATGGGGCGCCAACCGGCGGCTCAGGGGCCGATGGCCGGATGCACCACCGTGTCGCCAGGCCGCGCGCCGATGCGGGCTGCGGCGCCAGCGTTGAGCTCCAGCACATAACGGATCGGACCGCCGGACGGGATAATGCGGGTCGACAGGGGCTGGGTGTTGGCGGCGATGGAATGGATGACGCCGTCGGCGCGGATGAACAGCATGTCCAGCGGCAGAAGCGTGTTCTTCATCCACATGGCGATGGTCTTTTCGTCTTCAAAATCAAACAGCATGCCATGGTTAGCCGGCATGGTTTTGCGATGCATCAGGCCGACCATTCGCCCCTGGTCATCGTCGCGCAATTCGATGTCAAAGCGGTGCGCCCCGGTTGCGGTCTCGACCACCAGCTTGACGGCGTGCGGCGGCGTCACCAGCGGCTCCCCTGGCTGGTAGGCGTCACCGCTATTGGCCAGGGCGACGGCGGAGAACGAGGCCGCGCCGTCGCCACGCGGCGCTGGCGCGGCGGCAAGGGTGACGGTGAAGGCGGACGCGAGAGCGAGGCGTGAAAGCCAGCGGCCGGAGCCAGACGTCCTGCTCGGTAACATGGCGGGCGATCCTCATGCACGGGTGTGACAGCGCGCGCCGGGCGGGCGCAGGGCGAAGCGCAGGCTAGTGATACAGGGCGGGAGCATACGCCGTCGACAGGCAGTTTGCCGGGCGGAGTGCGGCAGGACGGAAGGCGACACGATACGCCTGGCAAGCACGCCTGGCAGACACGCAAATGCGGCAGGTGATCAACGGCTCCCTAACGGCCTGGGGAGACTGGCGGCGCAGACCTGACAGTTGAGGAATCCACCGGCGGCGCAACGAAAATAGCAATGCGCCGGTCGTCGATCGCTCCGGCGCTGGCTGGCCTAATGGCGCAGATCGCCAGGCGGCTGTCCGTCCGGGCCGTCGCGCAAATAGATCTCCGTCGCCATCAGGCCACGGCCGCTGGCGCCATAGCGCACCGCCACCGCCTGGCCAGGAGATAGCCCTGCGAGGCCACAGCGCCGCGCCACTTCCATATGCACAAAAATATCGGGCTTGCCCTCGCCGCAACTGACGAAGCCATAGCCGCGCAGCCGGTTGAACCATTTGACCGTGGCTGCCTCCAGCCCGCTCTCCGGCGTCACGGTGACATGGGTGCGCGGCTGGATTTCGCTGGGATGCACGGCGCAGCTCTCATCGACCGACAGCACCTCGACCACATGCAGGCCACGCGGTCCCTGTGCGGCGAGGCAGACGACCCGCGCCCCCTCGCGGATCGAACTGCGGCCCTCGCGCCGCAGGGTGGCGGCGTGCAGCATGATGTCCGGTCCATTGTCCTGGGTGATGAAGCCGAAGCCACGGGCTCTGTCGAACCATTTGACCAGCCCCGCCGCTGCCTCGGGCGCAACCGCGCCAGCCGCCGGCGGCATGGCGCTTGCGCGCGCCCGATCATCGGTCGGCGCGACGCCCTCGGCTGGCGCCAACGCCGGAGCCTCCGTCGCCTCCGCGCCGCCCGTCGCTGGCCTGTCGCCCTGCGTTACGCGCTGCTTCATGCTCTGCGCCCCAAATTCCGCGCGTCAGACCCCGCGCCCGAAACCCTGCGCGCCAGACCCCGCGCTTTGCATCCCGCGCCGCAAACGCCACGGGTCAAATCCCGGACCCCACACCTGCGTCTCAGTTCAACCGCGACAGCGGCTCCAGCGAGTCGCCGATGTCGGCGTTGACCACCAGCGACGCCGCGTCGTCGAGCGGCGTGGGGTCGCGATTGAGGATGATCAGCCGCGCGCCGCTCTGGCGGGCGATCAGCGGCAGGGACGCCGCCGGATGCACCACCAGCGACGAGCCGACCACGAGAAACACGTCAGCGTCCATGCTCGACGCCTGGGCGCGCATCATCTCACGCTCCGGCATGGCCTGGCCAAAAGAGATGGTGGCGGATTTAACCACGCCGCCGCAGCTGACGCAGATCGGCGGCTCGCCGGTCGCCTCAAAGCGCGGCCGTATGTCGGCCAACTCATGGCGCAGACCGCACTCCAGGCAGCGGGCATAGGTGCCGTTGCCGTGCAGTTCGATTATCTTGCCCGGTTCGACCCCCGAGGCCTGATGCAGGCCGTCGATATTCTGCGTGATGATGGCGCTCATCCGCCCGGTGGTGATCAGATGCGCCAGCGCCTTATGGCCCCGGCCAGGGGCGGCATGGCCGTAAATGTCGTCCATGGCGAATTTTCTGCGCCACGCCTCCTTGCGCGCTGCGGCGCTGGCGACGAATTCGCTGAAATCAATCGGCGCATGTTGCAGCCAGGGGCTGCCGGGCGAGCGAAAATCCGGCACCCCACACTCCGTGGAGATGCCTGCCCCGGTAAAAGCTATGCCACGGCGGGCATTGCGCAGCATGTCCTGCATGGCGGCGATGTCGTCTAACACCTCGTCGCTTAACATCCTGGCGCTCATGGCGAATTTCTCCGGCGACGCCGCCACGCTGAATCATTGTCCGTGGCGCTGGTTGCCGTATAGGCACCGAGCAAGGCCAAAATGCAGCACATTCTCCACAGCTACGTGATCGCCAGTCTGGTCTCCCCCTTGCGTCTCAAACAAGGGGTCTCTATAGACACGTTCACCGACGGAACGCGCCCATCGTCTATCGGTTAGGACGCCAGCCTTTCACGCTGGAGAGAGGGGTTCGACTCCCCTTGGGCGCGCCATCGGATCCAGATTTGAGCATACTCTGCTCACTTGCGCCACATCGCCCGCAGGACGATGTGGTTTTTTGTTGCGCGACGCAGGGCCTCGTCGTCAGCGCGTCACAGGCTGACGCAGCCGCCAGCCGTCACCTCGCGCACCCTGCCTGCGAACCACCCTCGCCCCGTCCCGCGCCAAGCCTGTTGACGCTGAGGCCAGACGAGGCTGGCCCGCCAGCCGCCAGCGATGGCCTGCGCCGCCCAGGCGGCGAGCGGGCATATTGAGCCAGCCCATGCTTTATGGTTGCCTGCGTTGCGCCAGCGGCGCAGGACGACACAACACACACACCGGCGACGCGGCGCGGGGCCTTGCCCGGCGCACGAACGCCCTGGGGGTTGGGATGGAAGCGGTATTCAGGGTTGATGGCGGGGTTGAGGGCGGCAAGCTGCTGGCGCGCTCCTATGCGGCGGGTCCGTGGGACCAGAGCATGCAGCATGGCAGCGCCCCGAC
The DNA here is from genome assembly GCF_059740505.1 of Camelimonas sp. FR25. NCBI lineage: Bacteria > Pseudomonadati > Pseudomonadota > Alphaproteobacteria > Hyphomicrobiales > Chelatococcaceae > Camelimonas > Camelimonas sp. FR25. The sequence goes on from NZ_JCAWFG010000084.1 coordinate 96,706, forward strand.
CTGCTTCGCCGTCTGGGCCGCCGAGCAGGTGGCGACGCCCGCCCCCATGCACATCGCCCGGGTCAGCATGGATCTGATGCGGCCGGTGCCGCTGGGGGAGCTGGACTATAGCGTCGAGGTGCTGCGCTCCGGCAAGAAGATCCAGCTGCTGCGCATCAGCCTGCACGCCGGCGGCCACGAGGTGGCGCGGGCCCACATCATGAAGATCCGCGCCCTGCCGGTGACGCTGCCTGACTATGTCGATAGTAGCGCTCTTGCGCCTGACGCGCCGCCGCCGGAGGTCTGCCGCGATCCGCGCGACGGTTTTGGCGACAATAACCCGTTCGTGCAGTGCATGACGCTGAAGCTGGCGCGCGGCGGCGGCTTTGAGGAGCTTGGCCGCTCTGCGGTGTGGTTCCACGCTGACCGGCCGATGGTCGAGGGCCACGCCACCTCCCCGACCATGCTGGCGGCGATCGGCGGCGATTTCTGCAATGGCGTGGCCTCGTCGCTGGATTTCCGCAGCTGGACCTACATCAATTCCGACCTGACCCTGAACCTGTCGCGCGCGCCAGTCGGCGACTGGGTGCTGGTCGACGGCTACGCAGAATTCGGCCCGGAGGGCGCTGGCACGGCCATCGGGCGGCTGGCGGATCGTCATGGCTATTTCGGCCACACGCTGCAGAGCCTGGTGATCGAACCGCGCTGATAGCGCCCGCCGCCCCGCGCCAGCCGCATGGCCGGGCGACGTTTGGCTGACTTGCCGGGGTTCTTGCGCTCGCCCACCATGGCGGCAATTCAGATCTGGCGTCGCCTTCTGGCGGCGCTGCGGGAGACGCTCAACACATGGTGCGCGATCTATCTGGGGCGGCGGCATGACCGCGACTGCGCCCGCCGCCGCACGGCGATCGTTCCACGTCATGCTCTGCGCCATGGCGTCAGCGTTTCTGCTCAGCCAGGCCTATCGCACATTCCCCGGCGTAACCGGCGGCCAGATCGCCGCCGAGTTTGGCCTGAGCCCGAAACAGGTCGGCGAGTTCGCCGCCGTCTTCCATCTGGCCTTCGCGCTGATGCAGATCGGCGTCGGCGTTTCGCTCGACCGCTATGGGGCGCGGCGCACCCTGCTGTGGTTTTTCTCGCTGACCATCGTCGGCGCTGTCGTCGCCGCCACCGCCCAGGGCTTTACCCAGTTGATGATCGGCCAGGCGCTGATCGGCTTTGGCTGCGCGCCGGGGCTATTGGCCTCGTTGATGTTCATTACGCGCCATCTGCCGGCTGATCGCCTGTCAGCCATGTCCGGGCTGATCATGTCGGTGGGCGGCGCCGGCACCCTGCTGACGGCCACGCCGCTGGCCTGGCTGGTCGAGCATTACTCATGGCGCGCCGGGCTGATCGCGCTTGGCCTGCTGTCGGCGCTGTCGGTGGCGTCGGTGATCGTGCTGGTCGAACGCGATCCGCCGGCAGGCGCTGGCGGCAAGGAGAGCCTCGCCGGCTCGTTCCGCAATCTCGCCGCCGTCGCCTGCCAGCGCCACGCGCCGGCCATTCTGCTGCTCGCCGGCGTGATCTATGCGGTGCAGATGTCGGTGCGGGCCCTGTGGCTGGCGCCGTTGTTCACCGATCGCTTTGGTTTCAGCCTGGTGGCCGCCGGCAATGTGGTGCTGATGATGTCGCTGGCCATGATGTTCGGCCCGGCGATCTTTGGTCGCATGGACCCCGGCCCGCGCCGCCGCCGCACCATGATCCGCCTGCTCGGCCTTCTGCTGGCGCTGCTGATCGCTGGCCTCGGCCTGACGCCCGCCGCCAGCCCGGTGCTGGCCATCGCCCTTTGCCTGATGCTGGCGCTGGAGGGCGGCTTCAGCGTGCTGCAATATTCTGACTGCCGCGACGCTTACGCGCCCGAAGAACAGGGCCGCGCCCTGTCGACCCTGACCATGGCGATGTTCCTTGGCGTCGCCGTGGTGCAATGGCTGTCCTCGGTGGTGGCTGGCTGGGCGGCGCTGGCCGGCCATGATCCGCTGACTGCGGCTTACGTTTTCATGGCGGCGCTGGTGGTGCTGGGCGTGGCGGCCTTCACCTTCCTGCCGCAACCACCCCGGCTGACGGCGCTGGCTCAGGCGGAGGCGGCCGGGGAACGGGCGGCGATCCAGGCAAGCGCCGGAGGCAAGGGCAAGGCGGAGTGACCAGGACTGCGGCCCCGGCAAACGGCTGCGTCGCCAGGGGCTTTGCGCGCTGCATCGGGACAATGGCGACATGTCGCTTTGGCCGCGCGCTCACCGGCGTCAATGCGCCAGACGATGGCGGGTGGCTTGCAGACAACGCCTTCATGGCCGGCGCTGCTCCAGGCAAGTTGTGAGCTTCAGCAGCACACGGCGTGTTGCGCAGGTCGCCGGAATCATCATGATCGGCGCAAGGACAACGCGGGTCGCTGCGGCGGCGGATTGGGAGAGCACGGATGAACGCGACAGCGGCGATCAGGGCCTTGGCCCGTATGGGCGGACTGGCGGCTTTCGCGGGCCTCGCGGGCTGCGCCCATATGGGGACGTCGCCGATGGCGTCTGCGGTTCCGACCTGGGATCATCCGCTCGACGTGCGTTATTGCCGCAAGATTGTCGAGGTGAGCCCGCCGACCAGCACGATGGGCGGGTTTGGCCCGGCGGTGCAGGCGATGCGCGCCGCCACCCTCGCCAATGGCGGCACGGACCTGTTGTTGCGGCGCGAGCGCCACGACTGGTCGCTGACCACGGGCGTCGCTTATGACTGCCGCAAGGCGCCGGCGCGGGTGCATCACCACCGCAAGATCGTCAAGGACTGACGCTGACGGAATGGCTGGCTCAGTGCGGCTGCAATGGCGGCGACCGACAGAGCGCCGCGCCGGCGCGACCTGGGACTGGCGCAGCGCTGTTAGCGGCGCGCAATTGCAGTTGGCAAGCGCCGGCCCGCAGGCGATACATGCGCCATGACGCGTGAGCCTGCCCCCCACCCGGTCCCGCAGCCATCTGACCAGCCAGCCCATCCGTCCGCAGGCGCGGCGACGCCTGCGGCCAATGCTGGCGGCTGGCGCAAATTCTCGCTGTGGTTCACCGGCTCGGCCATCGCCCTCACCGCTGCGCTGAGCGCCTTTACCCTCGCCATGGATCCCTATGGCGTCCGCGCATCGCCGTCGCGTCCGGCCACGGCGATCATGGACGTCAACCAGCGTTACATGTATCCGCAGGTGGTGCGCAGCGGCCAGTTCGACTCCGCCGTGTTCGGCGCCTCGACAGTGCGTTTGCTCAATCCGCAGCGCCTCGACGTCGAAACTGGAGCGACATTCGCCAATCTGGCCATGAACGCCGCGACGCCGTGGGAGCAGACCCAGCTGGCCCAGCTGTTCCTGCGTCATACGCCGCAAGCGAAAGCCATTGTGTTCGGCCTCGACGCCAATTGGTGCGACGCCGACGCCGACGCGGAGAGCAAGCGCCTGACCTTCCGCTCGTTCCCGCCCTGGCTTTATGCGGAGAGCCGGACGCTCGATTTCGCCCATATGTTCGATTTCCAGAGCCTGGAGATCGCCACGCGGGTGGCGGCCAACCGGCTGGGCTTTGCCAAGGATCGCATCCGCCGCGACGGCTATGAGGTGTTCACTCCGCCGGAAAATCTCTACGATCTGACCCGGGCGCGCGGCCATATCTGGGCCGGCGCGCCGGACATTTCGCCCCAGACGCCGGCCGTAGCCCCTGATGAGGCCGAGCGCGCCAGCTGGCGTTTTCCGGCCACGGGCTGGATGGCTGAGCTGCTGGGCGCGGCGCCTAAAGAGACGCGCATCGTCATGGTGTTTCCGCCGGTGCATGTGGCGGCGCAGCCCCGCCCCGGCAGCCGCGAGGCGGCGCGACAGGACGCCTGCAAGGCGGCTTTCGCCAAATTGGGCGCGGCGCATGGCGCCAGCGTCATCGATCTGCGCTTCGCCAATGATGTGACGACGCGCGATGACAATTACTGGGACAATCTGCACTACCGCCTGCCCATCGCCGAGCGCCTCACCGATGTGGTGATCCGCGCGCTGCGCGGCGCGCCCGAGACGGATTTAAGCTTCGCGCGCCGCACTGTCAGTGGCCGCCGTAACGCGGTGACGCCGGGGGCCTAGGGCAGCCGCGGGTTTGGCGCGTGCAGACCGCGCCGAAGGGCCCTGGTCTCCGCCTGAGCGCCACTGTGCAGGCGACGCAACGTCAGCTCCGATTCCTGCCGCCGCTCCCACCTCCACGCCGTCATGCCCGTGCTTGTCACGGGCATCCACGTCCGCGCCAGGCCGGTCACGCGACGCATGCTCCAGACGCCGATGGGCCGACGCCGAGGGGCCAGACGCAGATGGGCCAGACGCAAATGGGCAATGTGGCGTCAGTGGTTCGGCCTGTCAGGCGACGCGCTGCGCCCCAGGACGTGGATGGTCGGGTCAAGCCCGACCATGACGGTGGAGGGGTTGGCGGCGAGCGCGGGCTCGGGCGCTGGCCGGGACGCCTGCGGCTGAGGGCCACCGCGTTGCCAGCGCCGACTGCCAATTTCACCCCGTGTGAGCCGATGTGCCCCCACCCGCTCGCACCTCCACGCCGTCATGCCCGTGCTTGTCACGGGCATCCACGTCTGCGCCAGGCAGGTCACGCGACGCATGCTCCAGACGCCGATGGGCCAAGCGCAAATGGGCCAGACGCCGATGGGCGATGTGGCTTCAGTGGTTCGGCCTGTCAGGCGACGCGCTGCGTCCGAAGACGTGGATGGTCGGGTCAAGCCCGACCATGACGGTGGAGGGGTTGGCGGCGAGCGTGGGCTAGGGCGGTGGCCTGGACGCCTGCGGCTGTTGGCCACCGCTTTGCCAGCGCCGACCTGCCAATTTCACCCCGTGTGAGCCTATGCGCCCCCACCCGCTCGCACCTCCACGCCGTCATGCCCGTGCTTGTCACGGGCATCCACGTCTGCGCCAGGAAGGTCACGCGGCGCATGCGACAGACGCCGAGGGCCCGACGCCGATGGGCTAGGCGCAAATGGGCCCGACGCCGAGGGCCCAACGCAGTTGTGCCAGACGCAGATGGGCGATGTGGCGGAAGTGGTTCGGCCAGTCAGGCAACGCGTTGCATCCGAAGACGCGGATGGTCGGGTCAAGCCCGACCATGACGGTGGAGGGGGTGGCGAGGGCTGCGGGCTCGGGCGAGGGGTTAAATGTTCGCCACGTGCCGGTCACACCATCGCATGTTCGCCGCCATGCACACTCCGATGCCCCGCCCCTCTTGGCTCCCCCCCGCCCGCCCTTAGCTCACCCCCGCCCCTCTTGGCTCGCCCACGCCCGCCCTTGGCTCACCCACGCCGCCCAAACAAAAAGCCCGCCGGTGGGGCGGGCTTTGGCGTGTGTTGTGGGTCCGCCTGGAGCGGACCCGATCCGGGCACGGAGGCCGGAAGCTTACTGCTTCGGAGCCGGAGCTGCCGGAGCGGCCGGAGCTGCGCCGCCCTGCTGCTTGGCCGCTTCTTCCTGCGCCTTCTTCTGCATGGCTTCCTGCAGCTTGCGCTGCTGCTCTTCCAGCACCTTCGGGTCGATGCCCGGGCCGTCGAAGCCCTTGGCGAAGCCAGTCAGCGGCACCTGGAAGGTGACGACGTTGGCGGCCTGATTCTGCACCGAGATGTTCAGGTTCTGGCCCTTCTTCATCGCGGCGACGTCGCTGTCCTTGATCTGGGCTTCAGCGAAGCAGCCATTCGGGAAGCAGAGCGCGTAACGGCCCTCGATCGGCTGGCCCTGGTCGACGGTGCTGCGGATGCCCGGCTGCAGCAGCAGGCCGAGCGGCAGCAGGAAGCGCATCATCTTCTGTGCTTCGCCCTTGACGTCGTAGATGGCGACGGCGAGCACCGGCTGGCCCTGGTCGGAGACGAAGTCGCGGGTGGTGTAGCAGATCTCACGACCGCCGGACGGATCCTTGCCGCACACCTTGGTCCAGTCCGTCTGGGACGGCTCAGGCTTGACGGCGACGACAGCCGGGCCAGCCGGCTGCTGCGGGGCAGCCTGCTGCTGCTGGGGCTGCTGCGCCGGCTTGGCCTGCGCAAATGCGGCGGCCGGAGCCAGCACCGTGGAGAGCGCCAGCAGGGCGGCGGCGCCACGGGTCGCTTTGCTGCTTGCAGACCTGGTGTTCAATGCCATGAAGTGTTCCCTTCAATCACAGCCCGTCCCGAGTGCCGCCCCCTTGGCTGTGCACGCGGCCCGCGTATGTGTTCCCGTATCCAATGGTCCGTCGTCAGGCGCGTGCGCGCAGGGCCATCACGGCTCCCGCAGCGTCGGCCGCCCAACGGTGGCGACTGTCTGCGACGGTCGGCAGAATCCCCCCAGCCACCGCGACACTCCTGTACGCAGTGATTTCACCGTGAATGAGGCGGTTACAAGGCCGTCAGCACAGCAGTTCACTTATCGCGATCAACGGCTGCGTGCCAGCCCCCAGACGCCGGTTTCCTTCACAATCGCCGCGAGCCAGCCATAAGGCGCGCCCTTCAGGCGGCTTCATCGTCGCCCCCATTCAGGCATATGGCCGCGCCTCAGCTGGCTCCGGCCGTGCTGCATGCCCCAGCTTGGGACTTGAAAACGGTCCGCCGTCTGCAATTCATAATATCTGAACGTCCCTCGCTTACAAAATGGTCATGAAGCGCATTCTGGTCGCCGTGGCGACCCTCTCCCTGTCGCCCGCGCTGCCCTTGCTGTCGCTCGCGCCGCTTCTGGCGCCGGTCGGGTCGCTGCCGGCGACCGCGGCCGCGTCCTCGCCTTCTGGCGTCGAGGCAGGCGCCGTGTCCGCGCAGCCCACGCCGCGCCACGCCTTGACCATGCACGGCGCGCCAGCCCTGCCCGCTGTCGGCGCGTCGCAACGGGCTGCGCCTGCCCGTGGCGGCCGGCTGACCATTGGCGTCCAAGGCGCGTTCGACAGCCTCAACCCGTTGTCGCTGAAGGGCATGTCCGCCCCATCGGCCATATCCCAACTGACCTTGCAATCGCTGATGCGGCGCGCCCATGACGAGCCGTTCACCCTGTATCCGCAGATCGCTGCCGCCGTGACCCTGGCGCCGGACCTGTCCTCCGTCACATTCGATCTCGATCCCAGGGCGCGATTCTCCGATGGCGCGCCGCTGACCGCCGATGACGTGATTTTCACCCTGCAATTGCTCAAGGAGCATGGGCGACCGAACCATCGCAACGCCATTGGCCGCATCAGCGCCATGCAGGCTGAGGGGCCGCACCGGCTGCGGCTGGAGCTGGCCGGCAACGCCGATCGCGAATTGCCAATGATTCTCGCCATGCTGCCGGTGCTGCCGCGCCACGCCACGCCGATGGACGGCTTCGACCAGACCGGCTTCCGCCCCCTGGTCGGCTCTGGCCCCTTTGTGGTCGGCGTGGTGCGCCCTGGCGAGAGCATCAGCTTCACCCGCACGCCCAATTGGTGGGGCGACGCCGTTCCCGCCCTGCGTGACGCCTGGCGGCTGGATGAGATCCGTTACGACTATTTCCGCGACGCCACCGCCATGTTCGAGGCGTTCAAGGCCGGCCTGATCGATGTGCGCATCGAAACCGACCCGCGCCGCTGGTCCCAGGGCTATGGCGTGCCCGCCGTGCGCTCGGGCCAGATCATCAAGGAAGAGGTTGCCTTCGCCGCCCCCAAGGGCATGACTGGGTTCGTCTTCAACACCCGCCGGCCAATATTTGGCGATGTGCGGCTGCGTGAGGCGCTGGCCTTCGCCTTCGATTTTGAATGGGTCAACCGCAACCTCTACAGCGGCCTGTATCGCCGCTCGGACAGCTATTTCGCCGATTCGCGCCTGTCGTCGGCGGGCCGCCCCGCCGACGCCCGCGAGCGCGCCCTGCTGGCTCCGTGGCCCGGGGCTGTACGCGCTGACATTCTCGACGGCGTCTGGGCGCCGCCACGCAGCGACGGCAGTGGCCGCGACCGCGCCAATCTGCTGCAGGCGGTGAAGCTGCTGGACGCGGCTGGCTACCACCTGCGCGACGGCGTGATGCGCGACCGCGCCGGCGCCCCGCTCACCTTCGAGTTAACGGTGACGGGCCGCGAGCATGAGCGGCTGGGGCTCACTCTTCAGGCGTCGCTGCAGCGCATCGGCGTGCAGATGACGCTGCGGGTGGTCGATTCGGTGCAATACGAACGCCGTCGCCAGACCTTCGACTATGACATGATCATCGCCACCTGGCTGACCTCGCCGTCGCCTGGCAATGAGCAGTATTTTCGCTGGGGATCCCGCGCGGCGACGCAGCAGGCGTCGTTCAATTTTGCCGGCGCACAATCTCCGGCGATCGACGCGCTGATCGGCGCCATCGTCAGTGCCGGCGACGAGAAAGATCACGTCGCGGCGGTGCGGGCGCTCGACCGGGTGCTGTTGTCTGGTTTCTACGTCATTCCATTGCATTACGCCCCGCACATCTGGCTGGCGCGCTGGAAACATGTCGGCCGGCCGCAGCCGATGCCGCTGCTCGGCGCCGTGCCGGAGACCTGGTGGCGCACGGATGTCGCGCCAGCGCCCGTCGCGGCGCCGGCGAAAGGCCAGCCTTAGGCGCGCGGGCGCCCGAGACATTGGTCGCTCCAGCCTTTCGACAGCGTTGCGCCAGCGCCGTAACAGGGATTGAATGGCGGCCCTTGGCGACGGGCGCGACGGCCCGCGCCGGAACCGGGAGAGACGCCATGACCGCAGCCGGCCCACGCCAGTCATTCAAGGTCGATGTGATATCGGACGTCGTCTGTCCGTGGTGCTACATCGGCAAGCGCCGGCTCGAGAAAGCCATCGCCCAGTCGCCGGAGCTGCGGGTGCAGGTCGGTTGGCGCCCCTACCAGCTCGACCCCAATGTGCCGGAGGGCGGCGTCGACCGGCGCGAGTATATGGAGCGCAAATTCGGCTCGCGCGACAAGATCGCCGGCATCAATGAGCGCATCACCGCCGAGGGCGCCAAGGAGGGCATCGCCTTCCGCTTCGATCTGATCAAGCGCACGCCCAACACCCGCGACGCCCACCGGCTGATTGGCTGGTCGGCGGCGGCGGGCGCCCAGGACGCCGTGGTCGAGGCGCTGTTCCAGGCCTATTTTCTTGAAGGTCGCGACGTTGGCGACCGCGCGGTGCTCGCCGACATCGGCGCCGCCTGTGGTCTTGACCACGTCGATATCGCCGCACGGCTGGCCAGCGACCAGGACGCTGATCTGGTCGCCGACGAGGTGGAGCGCGCCCGCGAGATCGGCGTCACCGGCGTGCCCTGTTTCGTGCTCGCCGACCGGCTGGCGCTGCCTGGGGCGCAGGACCCGGAGACCATCGCCCGTTACATGCAGCGCATAGGCCAGAAGCTTCTGGCCGAGGCGACCGGCGGCCGCGCCGACTGACGGGGGCCGGGCGTCGCATGTCGCTCCGCTGACCTCGATCGAACTGCGCGGCGCGCGATGCTCCTGTGCGACTGGGTCATTGTGTTTGGCGCAGAACGCCCCCACCTTGGCTGTAACCGTAAAGGAGGAGCCCCCAATGACCGTCACCGTGAAGTACACCGCCACCGCCACCGCAACCGGAGGTCGCGAAGGCGCGGCCCGTTCTGATGATGGCAAGCTGCAGGTCAAGCTGTCGTCGCCCAAGGAGCTCGGCGGCGCTGGCGGCGATGGCACCAACCCTGAGCAGCTGTTCGCCGCTGGCTATTCCGCCTGCTTCATTGGCGCCATGAAGGCTGTCGGCCACCAGATGAAGATCAAGGTGCCAGACGACGTGTCGGTCACCGCCAATGTCGGCATCGGCCCGCGCTCGGAAGGCGGCTTCGGCATCACCGCCGCCCTCGCCGTCTCGCTGCCTGGCCTCGACCGCGCCGAAGCGCAAAAACTCGTCGACGCCGCCCACCAGGTCTGCCCCTATTCCAACGCCACCCGCGGCAATGTCGACGTGCAGTTGAGCCTGGTCTGAGGCGCAGGCCGTAGGGGGCCTGTGGGCCTGTGGAGCCGCGTTCTGGGTTGGCGCAAGAGCCGGGACTGGCGCAAGGGCAAGCTGCGTGGCGCCTACCAGATGCCCCACGCCGTCATGCCCGTGCTCGTCACGGGCATCCACGCGTTTGGACACTGGGACGGGACGCCCCATGAGGGCGCTCTCGCAGACGTTGCAGCCGTGTGGCGACGAGAGCGCGGCGACGCGGCGGCGGAGGCGGTGGCAAGACGTGGATGCCTGTGACGAGCACGGGCATGACGTGCGCTGGGGTGGTGGGCAACAGATCGGCCACTATTCCAGGGCTACCGGTGGCTATGTCCACGTGCCGTTGACCCTCGCCTGATGCGAGCCCGCAGCGGCAAGCGGCGCGGCGGGCCTGGAACATCGTTTCAAGGCTGGTGCAAAGGCGGAGGCTGGCGCAAGGGCAAGCGGCGGCTGGCGCAAGGGCAAGCGGCGCGGCCCCACCCAGATCCCACGGTCCACGCCGTCATGCCCGTGCTTGTCACGGGCATCCACGCGTTTGGACCTTGGGACGGGGCGCCCCAGGAGGGCGCTCGCGCTGACGTTGCAGCCGTGTGGCGACGAGAGCGCGGCGGCGAAGGCGGTGGCAGGTCGTGGATGCCCGTGACGAGCACGGGCATGACGGCGCTGGGGTTGTTGCGGGGTGGCGAGACCAGTCGTGGGTGGCCAGCGGCGGCCAGCGCCTGGCCGCGCGGCGCAGTGGCGCCACGCTGGGCGACGCGGCGCGCCCGCCTCTTCAGCCCTGCGCGGCCCTATTTGTCGAAGTGCAGATACAACGGCTGGCCATCGGGGCGGCGGTGGATGAACCAGTCGGGCCCGCCGCGCTCGAAGCGCAATAGCGGCTGACGTGTCGCGTCGATCAGCACGAGCACGCCGTCGTCGCGGATGAACCAGGCGTAGACGTCATCCATGCCGTCACGGACTTTGTTACAGCCGCCGCCGGGACGCGCTGCCTGGCCGCCGATGACCTGTTCCTTGCCGAGCGTCAGCGTGCACTCCGGCACGCCATCTGTCGCCTCCGAGAAAATCCAGCGGCCGAGACTGCGTTGTTTTTCGTTCCCGGCTTGCTGGCCAGGCGATGACCCGGGTCCGGCGGCCAGCCCTGGCTCGAGGCCTGACGCCGTCAGCAAACCAGCCGCGACCATGGCGAGCGCCACGCGCGTCAGAGGGTTCGCTTTGGAGCGGCGCGCGCGCCGGTGGACGGAAATTGCTTTCACAACGGCCATTCTGCGCTCCCGACCTGGACAGTTTCCGCCAGCCTTAACGATCGCTTGCGCCGCCGGTCGGGCGCGGCGGCGGGCCACGTGGCGCCTAAATCCGCACGCAGGGCCGCCGGTCAGCGGCGATCACGCGCTGCGCCGGCGCTAAAGCTGCAACGCAAGATTGCAGAAATCGAATGCCACGCGCAATGGCGGGGGGACGTGCGGGCAAGTGCAGCGGGCAAGTGGTCAGAATGGCAGGCTGCGCTTGCCAACGGGCAAGGCATGCGCCCCTGCCCAGACGTCTGGTCGCCCGCCAGTGCAGGCGGCTGTTGGCAAGCCGTGGCGCAGCAGGCCGCGTCACCAGCCGCAGCGCCTGTCACAAGCGCGCCAGCCGTCACAGCCGCCTACATAACCCAAGGCCTCAGGCGGCCTTTTTCTCGGCCACCTTGACCAGATCGCGCATGAGATAGCGGGCGCTCTTCAGGCGGCTCTCCGGGGTCGGCAGGTCGTCATAGAAGAAGATGCTCATGTCCGGGCGCACCTTGGCCATCGATCCCTGCTGCCCCAGCCAGGCCACCAGCCCGGTCGGATTGGCGAATTTGCCATCGCGGAAGGCCACCACCAGGCCCTTTGGCCCGGCTTCCAGTCTGGCCACATTGGCCCGCAGGCACAGGGTCTTGATCGCCATCAGCTTGAGCAATTGCCCCACTTCCTCCGGCATCGGGCCGAAGCGGTCGATCATCTCGGCGCCAAAGGCGTCGATCTGCTGGTCGGTCTCCAGCGTCGACAGCCGCTTGTACAGGCCGAGCCGCAGCTGGATGTCGCCGACATAGCTCTCCGGGATCATCACCGCCGCGCCGAGCGTGATGTTCGGCGACCAGGCCCCGTCATCGGCCTCGTCATCCTCGACGCCGGCCTTGAGCTGGGCTACCGCCTCCTCCAGCATCTGCTGGTAAAGTTCATAGCCGACTTCGCGAATGTGGCCGGACTGCTCGTCGCCGAGCAGATTACCGGCGCCGCGAATGTCGAGATCGTGGCTGGCCAGCTGGAAGCCAGCGCCCAGCGTGTCGAGGCTCTGCAACACCTTGAGCCGCCGCTCCGCCGTGGCGGTGAGCGTGCGGTTGGCCGGGGTGGTGAACAGCGCCCAGGCCCGGGTCTTGGAGCGGCCGACGCGGCCACGCAGCTGATAGAGCTGGGCGAGGCCGAACATGTCGGCGCGATGCACGATCAGCGTATTGGCGTTGGGAATGTCGAGACCGGATTCAATGATCGTCGTCGACAGGAGGATGTCGTAACGGCCCTCGTAGAAGGCGGTCATCACGTCTTCCAGCTGGCCGGCGCTCATCTGGCCATTGGCCACCGCCACCTTGACCTCGGGCACGGCGCGATCAAGGAAAGCCTTGATCTCGGCAAGGTCGTCGATGCGCGGAACCACATAGAACGACTGGCCGCCGCGATAGCGCTCGCGCAGCAGCGCCTCGCGAATGCTGAGCTCGTCGAACGGGCTGACGAAGGTGCGCACCGCAAGGCGGTCGACCGGCGGCGTGGCGATGATCGACAACTCGCGCACGCCAGTAAGCGCCAGCTGCAGCGTGCGCGGAATGGGCGTGGCCGACAGGGTCAGCACATGCACCTGGGCGCGCAGCGACTTGAGCCGCTCCTTGTGGGCGACGCCGAAATGCTGCTCCTCATCCACCACCACAAGGCCAAGCTCGCGGAAGCTGATGGCCTTGCCCAGCACCGCATGGGTGCCGACGACAATATCCACCGTGCCGTCGGCGAGGCCTGCCTTGACCTGCTTCAGCTCGGCGGATGGGGTGAAGCGCGACAGCTGCGCCACCTTCAGCGGCAGGCCCTTGAAGCGCTCCTGGAAGCCCTGGTAGTGCTGGCGGGCCAGCAGCGTCGTCGGGGCGATCACCGCCACCTGCTGGCCGCTCATCGCCACGGCGAAGGCGGCGCGCATCGCCACCTCGGTCTTGCCGAAACCGACGTCGCCGCAAATCAGCCGGTCCATCGGCCGGCCCGAGCCAAGATCCGCCATCACCGCCTCAATGGCGTTGAGCTGGTCCTCGGTCTCCTCATAGGGGAAGCGGGCGACGAATTCGTCGTAGAGGCCCTGCGGCGGCGTCACCGCCTGGGCGGTCTTGAGGGCGCGGGCGGCGGCGACCTTGATCAGCTCGCCCGCCATCATGCGGATGCGCTGCTTCAGCTTGGCCTTGCGCGCCTGCCATGCCCCGCCGCCGAGCTTGTCGAGGGCGACGGAGGTGTCCTCCGAGCCATAGCGCGACAAAAGCTCGATGTTCTCTACCGGCAGGAACAGCTTGTCGCCGCCGGCGTAATGCAACTCCAGACAATCATGCGGCGCGCCGCCGACGGCGATGGTCTGCAGGCCGACGAAGCGGCCAATGCCGTGATCGACATGCACGACGATGTCGCCGGCGGTCAGGCTGCCGACCTCGGCGATGAAATCCTGGGCGCGCTTGCTCTTGCGCGTTTGCCGCACCAGCCGGTCGCCGAGAATGTCCTGCTCGCCCAGCACGCTGAGCTGCGGTGAATCAAAGCCCGCCTCCAGCCCCCAGACAGCGAGGGCGATCTGGCCAGGCTTCGTCGCCTGGGCGCGGGCCAGATCGGGCACGGGCGTCAGATTGGCGACGCCGTGGTCGGCCAGCACCGCAGACAGTCGCTCACGCGAGCCTTCCGACCAGGCGGCGATCACCAGCTTGCGGCCACCGGCGCTGATGTCGCGGATATGGCTGGCGGCGGCCTCAAACACATTGACCGTGTCATCGGCCCGTTCCGGCGCAAAGCTGCGGGCCTGGCGGACGCCGAGATCGATGATCCTGCCGCTGGCGTTCTCCGGCTGGGCGAAGGGTGAGATGACGGCGCTGTCGAGGTCAGCGAGCCGCTTGCCCCATTCCCCCTTGTCCAGATACAGCGCTTCGGGCCGGATCGGCTTGTAAGGAGCGCCGCCGCCGGCCTTGAGCGCCGAAACGCGGGCCTGGTAATAATCCTCGATCTGGCTGAGCCGCTCTGTGGCGGCGTCCGTCAGATGCTCGTCGAGCACGAAGGGCGCGCCGGCGACATAGTCGAACAGCGTGTCCATCTGCTTGTGGAACAGCGGCAGCCAGTGCTCCATGCCGGGGTGGCGGCGGCCTTCGCTCACCGCCTCATACAGCACGTCGTCGCGGGTGGCCGCGCCAAACGCCGCCACATAGGCCTGGCGGAAGCGCGCCATGGTCTCGCTGGTGACCTGCACCTCGGACATCGGCACCAGATCGAGCGAGCGTAGCTGACCGGTGGAGCGCTGCGTTTCCGGGTCAAACGGCCGGATCGATTCCAGCGTGTCGCCAAAGAAGTCGAGCCGGATCGGCGCCGCCATCCCAGGGGCGTAAAGATCGAGAATGCCGCCGCGCTGGGCGTATTCGCCGGTGTCGCGCACGGTGCCGGTGCGGCTGAAGCCGTTAATTTCCAGCCATTTGACCAGCAAATTGAGGTCGATGGCGTTGCCTGGCGCGGCCGAAAAGGTCTCCTCGGCGATGCGAGCCAGCGGCGGCACGCGCTGCACCAAGGCGTTGACCGTGGTCAGCACGATGCGCGGCCGCTCGCGCGATGAGCGGGTGCGGGCCAGTCGCGCCAGCACGGTCATGCGGCGGGCGGTGACGGCGCTGGTCGGCGAAACCCGGTCATAGGGCTGGCAATCCCACGACGGGAAGGTCAGCACCTCAAGGTCAGGGGCGACGAAGCTGAGGCCATTTTCCACCAATTGCAGGCGCTGGCCGTCGCGGGCGACATAGACCAGCGCGGCGGGCGCCTCGGTTTTAAGCGAGGCGGCGCGGGCAAGATCGGCGAGCACGAGCGGGATAAAGCTGTCCGGCGCGCTGGCCAGCACCGGCTTGCGGCCTTCCAGCAATTGCGTGACCGCATTCTTCAACGGGGCGATGCTCATGAAGATCTATGGCTCGTCTGTGGCGCAGGGCGCGGTCGCGGACAGGCGCGGCGGGCTCACGCCGTCGCGCAGGAGGAACCCGTGCGGTTAGATGAACACCGCGCCGCTGTGCCGGTGGAACTCGCGGATCTGGTGGAATACAGGCGTATTGTAGTCCTCGGGCAATTCCAGCTCGCCGGTGAGCCAGCTGAACACGTCGCGATCCTGGGCCTCCAGCAGCGCTTCGATATCGGTAAGCTCCTGATCATTCAGCTGGTCGATGCGCGCGTCGCAGAACTGCCCGAGCAGCAGATCCATCTCGCGGGTGCCGCGCCGCCACGACCGGTAGAGGATACGGCGGCGACGCTCGTCCAGATCAGCGCTGCTGCGGGTGGTGCCACTCATAACCGTCTCCATGATCAAGGCGTTGCAAGGTGGTGCAAGCCGGTGCAAGCCAGTTCGGCCCGATACGCGCCTGCCTCGAAAGCGCGCCTGCGCCGCCTGCCCGCGCCAGCCATCGGCCTGTTTGGCCACAGGCGCACTTGCGCCGGCTGTTATCCGCGCCTCGCGCGGCTGACGCACAGGCCAGCATCGGGCTATATAGTCCCGGCTTCACCGGCTGTCAGCCACATCGCGCCTGGGGCGCGGCGCATTTCGCGTCCCGCCGCCCGCGCCATTGTCACAGGGCGTCCATGCGACCTTCCGCGCTCGATCCGCTGTTTGCGCCAATCACCGCCCTGCCCGGCGTCGGACCGCGCGTCGGCGAGTTGTTTGACCGGTTGCTGGGCGAGCCCGGCCGGCCGACGCGGGTGCTCGACCTGTTGTTCCATATCCCAAGCGGCGTCATCGACCGGCGCAAACGGCCGCTGATTGTCGACGCGCCAATTGGCGAGGTGGTGACGCTCGACGTGCGCGTGGTGTCCCACGCCGCGCCGCCGTCCCGCAGCGCCTCACGCGCCCCGGCCCGCGTGCTGGTCGAAGACGACACCGGCGACGTGACGCTGGTGTTCTTCGGCGGCGCAAAAAACCGGCTGGAAGCGCAGCTGCCGGTGGGCGAGCGGCGGATCATTTCCGGCAAGATCGAATTGTGGGAAGGCCGTCGCCAGATGGCCCATCCGGATCTGATCGTGCGGCCAGAGGAGCTGGAGGGCGCCAGCCTGATCCAGCCAGTCTATCCGCTCACCGAGGGCCTCGGCGGCCGCGTCGTGCAGAAGGCGGTGGCGGCGGCGCTCGCCCGCCTGCCCGAGCTGCCGGAATGGCAGGACCAGGCGCTGCGCGGCGCCCTGCCGCCTTTCGCCACGGCGCTGCGGCTTGTGCACCAGCCGCAGGAGGTGTTCGACGAGACCCTGGAGGATGGCGCGCCCCTGGCGCGCGATCCAGCCCGGCGTCGCCTCGGCCTTGATGAGGTGCTGGCGACCCAGCTGGCGCTGGCCCTGATGCGGCGCAACCGCCGCAAGGCGCGCGGCCAAAGCCATGATGGCGATGGCCGGCTGGTGCGGGCGCTGCTGGCGCAAATCCCGTTTGACCTCACCGGCGCCCAGAAGAACGCCCTCGACGAGATCTGGCGCGACCTGGCGTCGCCCGAGCGCATGCTGCGCCTCCTGCAAGGCGATGTGGGCTCTGGCAAAACAATCGTGGCGCTACTGGCCATGGCGCGGGTGGTCGAGGCCGGACGCCAGGCGGCGCTGATGGCCCCCACCGAGATCCTGGCGCGGCAGCATTATGAGCGCATCGCGCCGCTGGCGGCGGCGGTGGGCATCCGCGTCGGCGTGCTGACCGGGCGCGACAAGGCGGCCAGCCGCCGTGACATGCTCGAACGCATGGCCAATGGCGATGTCGACATTATCTGCGGCACCCATGCGCTGTTTCAGGAGGCCATCGCCTTTCGCGATCTTGGGCTGGCGGTGGTGGACGAGCAGCACCGCTTCGGCGTGCAGCAGCGGCTGGCGCTGGGCGAGAAAAGCCCCGACGCCGACATGCTGCTGATGACCGCGACGCCCATCCCGCGCACGCTGGTGCTGACCCATTACGGCGACATGGAATCGTCCCAGCTCAATGAGAAGCCGCCTGGCCGTACGCCGATCATCACCCGCGCCACGCCGATCGAACGGCTCGATGAGATGGTGGCGGCGGTAGGCCGGGCCATCGCCGGCGGCGCCCGGGTGTACTGGATCTGCCCGCTGGTCGAGGAATCCGAGCTTCTCGACGTCGCCGCCGCCGAGGAGCGCCATGCCGTGTTGCGTCAGGTGCTGGGCGACCGCGTCGGTCTGCTGCATGGCAAGATGAACGCTCGCGACAAGGACGCCGCCATGCAGCGCTTCGCCAGCGGCGCCGATCAGGTGCTGGTGGCGACCACGGTGGTGGAAGTCGGCGTCGACGTGCCGGAAGCCAGCATCATGATCATCGAGCACGCCGAACGATTTGGCCTCGCGCAATTGCACCAGCTGCGCGGCCGCGTTGGCCGCGGCGCCGCCGCCTCCAGTTGCGTGCTGCTCTATCGGGGGCCGCTCGGCCAGGTGGCGGAGGCGCGGCTGCGCATCATGCGCGAGACCGAGGATGGCTTCCGCATCGCCGAGGAAGACCTCCGCCTGCGCGGCCAGGGCGAGATCCTCGGCACTCGCCAGTCCGGCATGCCGGATTTCCGCTTCCTGCGTCCCGAGCACGACGGCGACCTCATCGCCTCAGCCCGCGATGAGGCCAAACTCATCCTCGAGCGCGACCCCGACCTGACCTCACCACGCGGCGAGGCGCGACGGCATCTGCTCTATCTCTTCGGTCGCGATGAGGCGATCAGGCTGCTGCGCGCCGGGTGATAGTCCTATCCAATCAAAAGCTTGTCGACAGTTTCTATCGCAAAGCATGATATAGCCACCCACGCCTTTGCGGCGCGCCGCTGCCATGTTCGGACGACTACGGCTTGACGTTGTCTCGCTCGTCGACCTCCGGCGCCAGAGGCGCGTCCGCCGGCGTGTCCGGGTCATTCATCATCGCCTGCAAGCGGCGCTGATGTTCCTCCGGCTGGATCAGACCGGCTGACATCACCAGCTTGGCCGCCTCATCCACGGTGACAGGAACTTCATATACGTCCTTGCGTGGCAAGTAGAAAAAGAAGCCAGTGGTGGGGTTGGGCGAGCACGGCAGGAACACGCCGACATAGTCGGGGGCCGAGCCGCCAGGCAAGGGCGCGGTCATTTCAGCCGGCGGCGCGGCGGAGACAAAGACGATCGACCAGGTTCCCGGCGTCGGGAATTGCACCAGCGCCACCTTACGGAAGGAAGTGCCGCTCGGTGAAAACGCCGTCTCGAAAATCTGCTTGATGCCGCGATACAGGCCGCGCACCACCGGCATGCGCTCGAGGATGGTCTCGCCCGAGTTAATCAGCGTCCGGCCCACCAGATTGGCGGTGAGAAAGCCGAGCAGCGTCAGGGCGATCAGCGCAAACACCAGGCCAAAGCCCGGCACCGAGATGCTCAGATAATTGTCTGGCCAATAGCGGTCGGGCACCAGCGGCTTCACCCAGCCGTCGATGGCGCCAATGATCCACCAGGTGATGTAGATGGTCAGGGCCAGCGGTCCTGCGACGATCAGGCCGGTGAGGAAATAGTTGCGCAACCGCGCCTTGGCGGAAAACAGCCGCCCCTTCGGCTTTGTCGCGGCGGCGGCCGCCATGGCTGCGGCGATGGCGGCGGGCGGCGGCGCGACGGCGTCTGGCGCGCGGCGACCGCGACCAGCGGCCTGGCCCGGCTCCGGCGCCGACCGCGGGCCGCTTTCCAAGCCCTGCTGCGGCCCAGGCCCAGACCCAGCATCTGGCGTTGAACTGGCTACGTCGCCGCTCGTGTCAGTCATGGGCGCAGTTATCCGTCAGCAGGCGCCTGTCTCCGGAATGGAGCGGCGAGAGGACCACGGATCCGGCCAGACGCTGCGCCGCCAGTGGGCGCAGCTCAGCGCGACAACGAATCGATGGTCACTCCACCGTGACAGATTTTGCGAGATTGCGCGGCTGGTCCACATCCTTGCCCATGAAAACGGCGACATGATAGGCGAGCAGCTGGATCGGCGCTGCGTAAACAATCGGCGCCACCAGCGCGTCAATCTCCGGCATGGTGATGGTGGCGATATCGCCGAGGCCGGTATGGTGCACTGCATCGGCGTCGCCGATCAGGATGATGCGACCGCCACGCGCCGCCACTTCCTGAATATTGGACACGGTCTTGTCCATCAGTTCATCGCGCGGCGCGAGGACCACAACCGGCATGTCTTCGTCGACGAGGGCGATCGGGCCATGCTTGAGCTCGCCTGCGGCGTAACCCTCGGCGTGGATGTAGGAGATCTCCTTGAGCTTCAGCGCCCCTTCCAGCGCCAGCGGGAAGGCCGGGCCGCGGCCGAGATACAGCACGTCGCGCGCCCGCGACAGCTGGTGCGACAATTGCTCGATCTCGCCCTCCTGGGCCAGCACCTCGGTAAACTGCCCCGGCAGCGCCAGCATCAGATCGGCGATCCGCGCCTCCTCATCCGCCGACAGCACGCCGCGCTGGCGACCGGCGTAGACCGCCAGCGCCAGCAGCACCGAGAGCTGGCAGGTGAAGGCCTTGGTCGAGGCGACGCCGATCTCCGGGCCTGCGTAAGTCGCGGCCACAGCGTCGCTCTCGCGGGCAATAGTCGAGGTCTGCACATTGACCACCGACAGGATCTTCTGGCCCTGGGATTTGGCGTAGCGCAGCGAGGCCAGGGTGTCGGCGGTTTCGCCGGATTGCGAGATGAACAGGGCCAGCCCGCCCTCGGTCATCGGCGCCTCGCGGTAGCGGAACTCAGACGCCACATCGATATCGACCGGTAGCCGCGCCAGCTTCTCGAACCAGTAGCGCGCTACATAGCCGGCCAGATAGGCCGTGCCGCAGGCGCAAATGGTCAGGCGGGTGAGCTTGCTGAAGTCGATGGCGCCCAGCTCCGGGAAGCGGAAGGCGCCCTGCATGGCGTCGAGGTAATGGGTGACCGTGCGGCCCACCACTTCCGGCTGCTCCCAGATCTCCTTGAGCATGAAATGGCGATGATTGCCCTTGTCGGCGACGAAGGCGCCAGGCGCCAGCTTCTGCCGTGGCCGCTCGACCCGGAAGCCGTCGACGTCATACACCTCGGCGCCGGCGCGGGTGATCAGCGCGTAATCGCCTTCATCCAGATACAGCAGATCGTCGGTGAACGGGGCCAGCGCCAGCGCGTCGGAGCCGAGGAACATCTCGCCATCGCCGAAACCGAGCGCCAGCGGCGCGCCGTGGCGGGCGCCGATCATCAGATTATCTTCGCCGGCAAAGATAAAACCGAGGGCAAACGCGCCGCGCAGGCGCGGCAGCACATTGGCGACGGCGCGCAGCGGTGCAAATCCGCGCTCAAGCTCACGGCTAACCAGGCGGACCACGACTTCCGTGTCGGTCTCCGATTCAAAGCGCACGCCCTCGCCGGTGAGCTCGGCCCGCAATTCGCGGAAATTCTCGATAATGCCGTTATGCACCATGGCGACGTGCGCGGTGGCGTGCGGATGGGCGTTATCTTCAGTGGGCTTGCCATGGGTGGCCCAGCGGGTGTGGCCAATGCCGCTCTTGCCCGGCAGCGGCGCCGCCTTCAGCGCCGTCTCAAGATTGCGCAGCTTGCCAGCGGCGCGCCGGCGCTCCAGCACGCCGTCATGCAGCGTGGCGACGCCTGCGGAATCATAGCCGCGATATTCAAGCCGCTTCAGGGAATCGACCAGGTCCGCCGCAACGTCGCCTTTGCCGAGAATGCCGATAATGCCGCACATGCTGTTACCTGAAGCTCCTGGCGAGGATTGAAAACGCGGCCCTGCGCGGCGCGCAACACCCCGGTATCGCCGCTTTACGACCGTGACCCGTTGCTGTGCAACTTTTCCGGCCCTGAACGTGTCCGGGCAGGCGTGGCTGGATGCCTCGGGAAAGACGCGCATGGTTGCGTCGCGATCCCGGGCTTTCCGGTTGAGAACTGAAGCAACTGACGGCGCGGTTCAAATCAAGAAATCTGACAGTGTGTGACAGCTACAGGGTGTTGGGCGCCGCTTGTTGCTAGCTGCCCCTGTCGACATGTCGAATGTTAATAAAACCTGAATGTTCCACGCCGCATATTCGTCGATCACACCCATGATACTGCGCAGCGACGCCCGACTCTCTGGAAAAAGCCACGGTGTGCCCGTCTGACGTCCAGAGTTTTGCTATTTTTTCTTGCGATGGGCGTTCTTCGCCCGAAATTCGCGCGCCCAGCCGGCTTTTTCCACCTGACGCCCCCGGGCCAGCGCCAGCGCATCGGCGGCGACGTCGCCGGTGATCACCGAGCCGGTGCCGATATAGGCGCCCTCGCCCAGATTGACCGGCGCCACCAGCGACGAATTGGAGCCGACGAAGGCGCCGGCCCCGACAATGGTCCTAGCCTTGCCGAAGCCGTCATAGTTACAAAAAATCGTGCCCGCCCCGATATTGGCGCCGGCGCCGACCTCGCCATCGCCGAGATAAGCGAGGTGATTGGCCTTGGCGCCCGGGCCCATCACCGTGTTCTTCAGCTCGACGAAATTACCGATCTTGGCTTTTTCGCCGACATCGGCGCCGGTGCGCAGCCGGGCGTAGGGGCCGATCTCAGCCCCTGCCCGCACCCGCGCGCCTTCCAGATGTGAGAAGGCGCGGATGGTCGCGCCATCCTCCACCTGCACGCCGGGGCCGAACACCACATGCGGCTCAACCAGCACATCGCGACCGAGCACGGTGTCAACGCTGAGATAGGTGCTGGATGGGTCCTGCAGGGTCACGCCCGCCAGCATGGCGGCGTCGCGCAGCCTGCGCTGCATGGTGGCTTCAGCCTGGGCCAGCTGGCGCCTGTCGTTGACGCCCATCACTTCGGCCTCGCTGGCCACGGCGACGGCGGCCTTGAGGCCCATGTCGCGGGCCACGGCCACTGCGTCGGTGAGGTAATATTCGCCCTGGGCGTTGTTGGGGGTAATGCGGTCGAGGATGGCCAGGGCGTGGGCGCCGGACAGCGCCATCAGGCCGGCGTTGCACAGCGTGATGCGACGCTCGTCGTCGCTGGCGTCTTTCTCCTCGCGGATGGCGACAAGTTCATCGCCATCGCGCAGCAGCCGGCCATAGCCGAAAGGATTGGCCGCCTCGAAGCCCAGCGTCGCCACGGCGACGTCGCCGTGCAGCAGCGCGTGAAGTCGCGCCAGCGTCTCCGGCTGGATCAAGGGCGTGTCGCCGAAGGCCACGACGATATTGGCGCCGTCGGCGGCGATGCTGTCGCGCGCCGCCAGCACCGCATGGGCGGTGCCCAGGCGCTCGCGCTGTTCGACAATGACCGCCTGCGGCGCCGCACGGCGCGCCTCCGCCGCCACATCATGGCGATCCGGACCGACCACTGTCACCAGATGGGCGGCGCCGGCGGCGTTGAGGGCGTGCAACACATGGGAAACCATGGCGCGCCCGGCGATGGCGTGCAGCACCTTGGGCGTCGCCGACTTCATCCGCGAGCCCTCGCCAGCGGCCAGCACAATGGCCCTGAAGCCTGGCTGTTCCCCGGAGCGGGCGCCGAACCCAGCGCCTGGATTGGATGAAGTATCTGCGCTCATGCACGCCTCTTGCTCGATGATCGCGGCCAGATCGCGGCTGGCCGCCATGCGCCGCTCTGCGCCACGCCTCGACCAGTGTCGTCGCGGAGCGGGCGGAGCGGCGTGATGCTTTGCGCCTGTCATAGCTGATGATTCCTTACCCGCAAATGAGCGAGATGGGCCTCGCATACGGATAAGTGTCGCTCCCGTAAGGGCATTTGCGGCGCGCGGTCGTGCGACGCCCTGCAGAGGCCTTGACCCAGGCGCGCCGCCGGATTGCCTGGCCGTCTGGCGCGGGTCAGCCGGTCGGGCATGCGGCGCCAATTTGTGCGTCAGGTCGTGGGGACAAGCCGTGCGTTTGCGCTGGGGCGGCGCAGCGGCGCCCTTTCCACCGTCGTCACCCTGTGACAGTGCTTGGCGCGGCGAAAACCCATGGATTCTCTGGCAGCTGGTCTTGAAACCGCCGCTTTTGCCGCCATGGTCCGCCAATAAGCCCGCCCTTCCGGCCTGCAGCAGCGATCTGCATTGCAAGAAGCTGGCGATAGGTCATAATTTCCGGATGCCCCACGGGGCCCGCCGCCCCTTACGCTGGTTTTTGATGAGCATGATCAACCGCAGGCAGCTGATGTGGTCCGGCGCAGTGACAGCGCTGGCGGTGGGAGCTGGCGCGGCCAGAGCCCAGACGCCTGCGGCCGCGCCGCCAGCCGCCGCTGCGGCGCCGGGCGCGGCGGCCACCACTGAAGGCGGCCATTTCGAAGCGGATCATATCATCTCGCTGGCCCGCGAGTTATCGAAACGACCGTTCACCGCCCCGCCGGCCGATCTGCCCGAGCAATTATCGGCGTTGACCTACGACCAGTATGTCGGCATCCGCGCCCGTCCAGCGGGACTTCTGTGGAGCGGCGAAAAGCGCGGCTTTGTGATTGAGCCCCTGCCACGCGGCGCGCTGTTCAAGGACCGGGTGGTGATCTACCTGGTGGTCGACGGCGACGTGCGGCGGCTACCGTTCAATGCGGCGCATTATGATTTCGGCGCCCTGCCCGCGCCGCCCGCCGGGGCCGATCTTGGCTTCTCCGGCTTCCGGATTTTTGCCGGCGACACCGAGCGTCCGGTGCAGATGGCGATCTTCCAGGGCGCTACCTTCTACCGCGCCATCGCGCGCGGCCAGAACATGGGCGCCGCCGCCCGCACGCTCACCCTGCGCCCTGGTGAGATCAAGGGCGAAGAGATCCCGGTGTTCCGCGCCTTCTGGATCGAGCAGCCGGCGCCCGGCGCCGATGTGCTGTCGATCCACGCGCTGCTTGAGTCAGAGAGCGCCACCGCCGCCGTGCATTTCACCGTGCGGCCGGGCGATCTGACCATTGTCGATGTCGAGGTGACCATGTTCACCCGCGTCGCCATCGACCACATCGGCTGGGGCGGCCACGCCGCCACCTATCTGTTCGGCGCCGCCAGCCGGCGTAACGTCGATGACGTGCGCGAGGCGGTGTTTGAAGTTAATGGTCTGCAGATCCGCAATGGCCGGGAGGAATGGCTGTGGCGGCCGGTGACCAATCCGCAGCAATTGCAGATCTCGGCCTTCGTCGATTCCAACCCGCGCGGCTTTGGCCTGTTGCAGCGCGAGCGGGCCTTCGCCGCCTTTCAGGATGACGGCCAGCGCTTTGACCGGCGGCCCAGCGTCTGGGTCGAGCCGCTCGGCGACTGGGGCGACGGCCAGGTGCAATTGATCGAGATTCCAACGGAATCCGAGGTCAATGACAATATCATCACCTATTGGCGGCCCAAGGCGCCGATGGCCGCCGGGGCCGAGGCCAGCTTCGCCTATCGCCAGTACTGGTGCTGGAACATTCCCGAGCCGCCGCAGCTGGCGCGGGTGATCCTGACGCGCACGGGCCGTGGCCGCAGCGGCCGCCGCCGCCGTTTCCTGGTGGAGTTCGTTGGCGACGCGCTGGGCGACGCCGGCACGCTCGCCGTGCTTCAGCCAGCGCTGAGCGCCGGCAAGGGCGGCGTCATCTCCAACACCCGGCTCTGGCCCTATCCCGAGCGCAAGGCGCTGCGCGTGTCGTTTGAACTCGACCCCGGCGACGAGCAATTGTGCGAATTGCGGCTGGTGCTGGAGGCTGCCGGCAAGCCGGTCAGCGAGACATGGTTGTACCGATGGACCGCCTAGTCGACGCTGGCGCTGACATCAACGCAGACAGGAGCGCAGATTTGGGCGCTGACAGGAGCGCTGGTTACAGCGCCGACACGACCGCCGCCGCGACCCTCGCAGCAGACCGCGCGGCAGGCGAAAGGCCGGCGGTCACCGCCCGTTTGGCTGCCGCCGACGCCCTGCCGCCGGAAAACCGCCTCGACATGCCGACCCAGTCGCTGCGCCGCTGGCGCCGGCGCGACGGGCGCAAGATGGTCAATTCATCGGGGCCTGGCTTCTGGGGCTGGGTGGCCCGCGTGGTGGTGTTCGGCGGGGCCCTCGCCCTCACCGGTTATGGCGCCTATGAGATGTATGAGGTCGTGTCGGTCAGCCGCACCACCTGGCTGCAGTGGGCGTTGCTAGTGCTGTTCACCATCAACTTCTCCTGGATCGCCATCGCTTTCACCAGCGCCGTCGTCGGCTTCGTGGCGTTGCTGTTCCGCTCGCGCCGCGCGCCTCCGCCGGTGACCGGGCTCAAAACCCGCACCGCCGTGGTGATGCCGGTCTATAATGAAGAGACTTCGCGCACCTACGCCGCGCTCTACGCCATGCGCGAGAGCATTGAGGCCACGGGCTGCGGCGACGCCTTCGATTATTTCATCCTCTCGGACACCACCAATGCTGACGCCTGGGTGGCGGAGGAGCGCGCCTTTCTCGCCCTACGCGAGATGATGGGCGAGAACGCGCGGCTGTATTATCGCCGTCGTCCGAAGAACGCCCATCGCAAGGCCGGCAACATCGCCGATTTCGTCACCCGCTGGGGCGGCGCCTACGACCACATGCTGGTGCTGGACGCGGACAGCGTCATGACCGGTGATTGCATCGTGCGCCTTGCCGCCGCCATGGAGGCTGATCCGGACGCCGGCATCATCCAGACCCTGCCGCTGATCATCAATCGCAATACGCTGTTCGCCCGCCTGCAGCAGTTCGCCGCCAAGGTCTATGGCCCGGTGATCGCCACGGGCCTTGCGGTGTGGATGGGCAAGGACGGCAATTACTGGGGCCACAACGCCATTATCCGCACGCGCGCCTTCGCCGCGCATTGCGGCATGCCTGACCTCTCCGGCCGTCCGCCGTTTGGCGGCCACATCATGAGCCATGATTTCGTCGAGGCGGCGCTGATCCGCCGCGCCGGCTGGACCGTATACATGCTGCCCAATCTTGGCGGCAGCTATGAGGAAAGCCCGCCTTCGCTGATCGATCTGGCGACGCGCGACCGGCGCTGGTGCCAGGGCAATCTGCAGCATTCCCGGGTTATCGGCTCGGCGGGCTTCAAGCTGGCGACGCGGCAACATTTCGCCACCGGCATCTTCTCTTACCTCGCTTCGCCACTGTGGCTGATGCAGCTGGTGATCGGCATCGTGCTGGTGCTGCAGAGCCGCTATGTGCGCCCCGAATATTTCAGCCAGGAATTTTCGCTGTTTCCGACCTGGCCGCGCTTCGACCCGGAGCGCGCGCTGGCGCTGTTCGTGATGACCATGGCCATCCTGCTGGCCCCCAAGCTGTTCGGCCTGATCCTGACCCTACTCGACAGCCATGACCGGCGCAATGGCGGCGGCGCGATCCGCATCATCATCTCGACCCTGTTCGAGACCATCATGTCGGCGCTGCTCGCACCGATCATGATGGTGATCCAGTCAGGCGCGGTGGCGCAGATCCTGCTTGGCCGCGACACCGGCTGGAACCCGCAGCGTCGCGACGACGGCTCCATCGCCTTTGGCGACATCGTCCGCCGCCACTGGCTGCACATGGCGCTGGGCGTCATCGCTGGTCTGACGGCGTTTCTGATCGCCACCTCGCTGGCGCTGTGGATGTCGCCGACCATCATCGGCCTGTTGCTGGCCATCCCGATCTCGTGGATGAGCGGCAAAAAGGCGATCGGCCTGTTCCTCAAGCGCATCGGCCTGTTGCTGACCCCGGAAGAAGTGTCGCCGCCGCCAGTCGTCACCCGCGCCAATGCGCTGCAGCAGCAGTTTGCGACGCGCGGCTATGACGAGGCCGACGCCCTCGACGTGATGCGCGCCGAGCCAGATTTGCGGGCCGCCCACATCACCATGCTGCCAGCCCACCCACCCCGCAAACGCGGCCAGGTTGATCCCGACCATGTGCTGGCTGGGGCGAAGCTGGGCGACGCCCAAACCGTCGCCGACGCACGCAGCTGGCTGTCGCAGCGCGAGCGGATCGCCGTGCTCAACGACCCGGCCCTGCTCAATGAACTCGACCGGCTGAAGCCTGCCCACTGAAACAGCCGCGCCTGGCGCTGCAAGCACACATAATACGCTTGCCAGCGCTGGGCTCAGATGGTCGCGGCGTTCGGGAGCAGGCGGCATATGGTTTGCGCCTGTTTCGCCTGCCTCTCTGGCGGCGCTGGACGCGTTTCGCCATCGTCGCCTTACCGCAGCGCGGCCCTTATCCACGCTGCGCCGTGCTGGCTGCGTCTTTCTGGCTGCGCCAGGATTGCATTAAGCAACAATCGCAAATTCTACGTGGAACAGCCTGTCGTTTACCTTGCATTTGCCGCAGGGCGCGACGTTAGGGGCATGAACCAGCAAACACGCGCGCCTTCCCGCGCCCCTCACCGTCCGGCGCGTCCGCCACTTGCCGTGGCGTTCGACCCGTATTTTGCGCCATCCAAATCGTTTGATGACGCGCTGTTCAACACCCGGCCTGAGGCGCTGAGCGCCGCCAACGCCACGGTGGAGCAGGCGCCAGACCAGCAAGACCGGCCCGGTGCTCGCGCCTGACGCGGGCTGCTGCCTGAGCATTGCGCGGCCATGACGGCGCGCTGCGCGCTATGACGGCGCGCTGCGCGATATGCCGGCGCGCTGCGCGCTATCACGGCGCGGGCTGGCCGGGCGCCGTCGTTCGTCCGGGGCACGCGAGAGCGCCCTCGTCGCCGTGCGACACTGCTGGCCGGCGCGGCCAAGCCCGCCCGTGCAGCGTCAGCCCGTGCAGCGCCTGGCCGCCCTGCGCCTGACAAATTGCGCAATACCTTCCGCTCAGCGGCTCTCTGCGACCGTGCCATGGTAACCGCGCATGATCGCCATGGCCGCGAGCTTGGGCAGCACAGGCGCGACGGCATAGAGCCAGACAAGCACGCTGCTGTCGGCAGCATGGCCGGGCGCGTAGCCCATGGCCCCCAACAGGCCGAAGCCCAGCACGGTGGCGCAGGCCAGGGCCAGCTTGCTTGTGGCGCCCCACAGCGCAAACAGCAGCCCCGCCCTTTGCTCACCCGATAGCGCCAGATCCGCCTCAACCACATCGGCCTGGATGGCGGCGGGCAGAACCAGATCAAACGCCAGCAAAAAGCCGGTGAGCGCGCATATGACGGCGAATACGGCCAAAGACCCCGGCCCAACCAGCGCGGCGAACGGAAACACCGTGCAGGTCACCAGCAGGCTGTAGCGCCAGACAGCGTCCTTACGTGCGCGCCGCGACAGGCGAAGCACGACCGGCAGCGCAATGATGGCGCTGACGAAATACAGCAAGAGCAGCGGCCCGGCGGCGTCTGGAGCGCCCAGCCGGTCGCTGACGAAATAAACGAAAAGCGTTGCCGGCAAGGCATTGGCGACGCCATTGAGAAACCAGGCTGACAGCAGGCGTTTGAACCCGGCATTGTCCCACAGGGCGCGGGCGCCGCTGGCCAGCGGGACGCGGGCGACGGTCAGGTTACGCGGCTCTGGCACGGTGGCGATGGCCCAGGCCACCGCCAGCGGCAAGCTCACCAGCACAAACAGCCCGACGAAGGCCGCGCCCGTGTCCGTGTCGCCCAGCAGGGCGCCTGGCACGAGCGCCAGCAACATGCCGATCACCGTCGCCCCCTCACGCCAGGCGGCGTAGCGGGTGCGTTCGCCATAGCCCTGGGCGCCCTCAGCGCCCCATGCCGTATGGGCGACGCTGGCCAGGGTGTAACCGAGCGCCGCCAGCAGCGACCAGCCGGTGAGCCAGAGATAGCCGGCTCCGTCAGGCGGATTGAACACCATGACGGCGCCAAGCGCGGCGGGCAGCGCGCCGACAAGCACCATGCCCCGACGCCGCCCAAAGGCCAGGCTGATGCGATCGCTCGCCCAGCCGAGCCAGATCTCGGCCACGCCATCGATCAGGCGCACCACAAGGATGGCGAGCCCCACGCCCCATACGCTGAAGCCGTCGCGTGCGGCATAGATCGCCGGCGCCAGCATGTAGAACGGCAGGGCCAGCGCCGCCAGCGGCAGCGCCGGCGCGGCCCAGGCCATCATCTGCCTGACGCCAGGCCGTTCGCCGCCAGACCCGACATCGACGCGGGCGACCAGTGGATGCGCCGTGCTGTGCAGGGCGTTGTTGGGCACGCGCATGCTCCCTGATGCGCCCGGACCAGCGGTGGGACCGGAGCGATGATCCGTCAGGCGATACGCTGCACGTGGCGATGTGGATGCCGGGTGGCGCGAAAATGTACAGCGACGACGGGCACAGGCCACTGATCCGCGCGGTGCACGCCCGGTGGACGCGCAATAACCCCCAGGTGATCAATCAGCGCTTCAGCGGAAAGCCGTGCTGATGCGGGCGCGTGATTAAGGCGTGGCGGCCGGAACGCTCCTCGTCGGAGCCAGCGAAGCTAGCCGGATCACACCGCGAGCGCCGTTTGTCGAACGTTACGGCCCCGCAACCTGCCGAGCTGAACCAGCGGCCGCTCCATGCCATAATAAGAGACGGTTGCAACAATGAGCGTCATTACGAAAATGGCGACAATTGAGGCTATGCCCACCAGGCTGCCTGGCAAAATTCCCTTTAGCATTGTGAGTGCATGCGCCTTGAACAGCGCGATGACGAACGGGTGAATCAGGTAAATCCCGTAACTAATCACCCCAACGAACACCGTCGCCCGATTGACGATGACCATCGGGGTATGGAACGCGAAGGCTAACACCAGGGGCATGAGAGCCGCCCCCATCAGATGCCTGTCCAGCGGCCACTGACCAAACCTGACAGCCAGTGCGCCAGTCGCAACGATCAAGGCGATCGCGGCGGCGACTGCGATGTAAATG
Organism: Camelimonas sp. FR25; assembly: GCF_059740505.1. Lineage (NCBI taxonomy): Bacteria > Pseudomonadati > Pseudomonadota > Alphaproteobacteria > Hyphomicrobiales > Chelatococcaceae > Camelimonas > Camelimonas sp. FR25. The sequence goes on from NZ_JCAWFG010000084.1 coordinate 126,599, forward strand.
CCATACGCGATAGCGACGCGCGCCTGAGGCAATGTCGCCATCACGCGCACATACACATGGCACATCAATATTCCGAAGACAAAAAATGGGAGCTGCACAATTGGATTCATCCAGTCAAACCGGGCTGGCAATCCATTTGCGCGCAGCGCGTGCGCAATACAGACAGATGCGATGAGTGAAAGAGCCAATACGACGACAGATCGCCAGATGCCTGAGCAAACGCATATGAGTAGAGGAAAGAGGGTATAGAATGCCATTTCTATCCCGATGGACCATCCCGCAGGCACGAGGCTTTCGTGGAGCCCAGGGGTCACGGTAAATAGAAATGACAGATTCAGAAACATTTCGTAGAAGTTCGGCATCTCCCAGCCATTAATATACCTGCGCATCATGTACACAGCCAGCATGGCGTAAAACAGGGGCACGATGCGTAGCAGGCGCTTTTTCATGAAATTCATGATCGCCGCTGCATTTTCAATGCGGCCGTAATAGCCAAGGCAAAGTGAAAACGCGCTTAACGCAAAAAATAGCTAGACGGCCAACGAAAGATAATTGAACAGCGGATGTAATTCTGATCGGGGCCAGAGCTCCATGAGCAGGACTGCGTGGTAGACTAATATGCCAACTGCTGCGATGCCCCGCAGAGTGTCCAGTCCCTCCAGCCTTGCTCCCACGTAACTCTCCCAACGTTCCTGCTCAATGCCCGCCTACAACAGGGCGCTGGACCATATGAGCAAGCACAGCCGGACGCCAGCGCTGTGCCCAGGCTGGTTCACGTGGTGCACAAATGGTTGCGCGCGGCGACGGATCTGAATGGCGGGCCCGCTGTGAGAAAGCGTTGACTGCGGTCGTCCACGCAACAGCTGAACACGCGCATCCGGCCCTCTCTTCAGGCTGGCAGCCGTGGGAAGTAAGTCTAGGCGGCTGACTGGCCGAAACGTCGCCGCCTGGTTCGCGCTCGGGAGGTAACGCGCCGCGTCGCCGCTACGGCATGGGGGACGTGCTCCGGTCACCTGGGACCGGCGTGTGCGTCCCATCTCCCTACTGCGCGCCAATACTGACCGAGCAAACGAACCGGATTGGTCGGAAAGTGCTCTGGCGACCAGGATGTGGCCGCGCGTTTTTGGGAATTATCTTCGCCGGGTGACGTGGGAGATCCCCAGGGGAGACGCCGGTTGTACAGATCGCAACGGGTTGGCGCAGGCGTCAGACGCCGTAGTGCAAGCTGCTATTCCACGCGAGCGCCCTGTTGGGGCATTTTGACGGTCGCGCGCCACATCTGGCCTCATGGCGCGAATCGTCGCCAGGTCACCCTCGGACTTTCCCCTGCCGCGGGCTATTTGCGATGTTGGCGCGCCAGCAGCGCCGCGCCCCCCTTGATGCTTGCCTGTAGCTGGAACCGTCCAGGGCGTGGTGGAACACGCTTCCCATGTTCGTCGAGGCAAGCGCCCGCGCCCTCAGCAAAAGGAAGCGGATGTTGTTGGTCTCGTAAGGGAGTGGTCGCTGGCGGATTGCACCTGCGGCTATCGAGCCTGCAGATATCGCCTGTCCTGATGGACGGTTTGCAAACGCTAATCCGAGCCTGCAAACATGGTGGCACTAACCCCACGACATACAGCAACCATTTCGCTGCAGGATCATAGGGCTAGTGGTGAGCGCGCAGGGATTCGAACCCTGGACCTACTGATTAAAAGTCAGTTGCTCTACCGGCTGAGCTACGCGCTCTCACGTCGGCGGTGATATGCGCTGGCGGGCTTCCGGTCAACCTGTCCGTTTTTCCTTCCCCAGGCAATGCGTGGACTATAGTCTGAGGCAAACATAAGCGTCGCCGTGGCGGCGGTGCGCGCAGTCGGCGATGGCGCAGCTGAGTTGGCGGCGCTGGCGTTGCGTCAGCGTAGCTTTTCGTGCGGCAAAGAGCACGGCTGACGCCACGGCGCGATCTTGGGCGGACGACGATAAATTCCAGGCGTAGGCAGGCGGCGGTTGGCGTGGTCGGCGCGCCTCAGGTGGAGGAGTGAGTGATGGATCACACGTTCAGGATGCCCGGCGTCAGCCGCGTCAAAGGCCGCCTGCGGGCGCTGGCGGCGGCGGCCGTGCTTGCGGGCGCCGCCGCGTTGGCGGGTTGCCAGAGCACCGGGCCGACCTCGACCACCAGCATGCTGTCGGCGGCGGGCTTCACCATGAAGGTCGCCGATACGCCGGACAAGAAGGCCGCCCTCGCCTCGCTGCCGGCCAACCAGGTGACCATGCGCCAGGTCAAGGGCAAGAACGTTTTCCTTTATGCTGACCCGCGCGGCTGCAATTGCCTCTACGTCGGCAACGACGCCAATTATCAGACCTACCGGGGGCTGGCGTTCGACCGCTCGGTGGCCTCGCAGCAATTGCTGGCGGCGCAGATTAACGCGGAAGCCGATTGGGATTACGGCGCCTGGGGCCCTGGCTTCTGGTGGTGATGACGCCATCGGCGCCAGCCAGAGCGTAGCTGGCCCAACGCTGGGCCATAACGAGGGACGCCACGCCGCCCCTCGTCGCAAGCTGCGTCCACCCAGCCTGGCGCATGCGGCCGGGACGCTGCCCCCTCTGTCCGGGGCGGCAAATGTTCGCCTTCCCCATGCGGGAGCCACGTCTGTTCGATCTATCGATCCCGGTTGACTTCAAGGCGCTGCCGGGCGCCTGTTCAGGCCGGCGCCTGGCCCGTCGCTCGCATGGCGCAGCGCCGACGGCTGTTGTGGAGCCATGCGCCCGCCTGCCCCTCTGGCCTTTCGCCCCTCGGGCCCTCTGGCCCTCTAGCCCTCTAGCCCTCTAGCCCTCTGGCCCTCTGGCCCTTCAGGCAATTATCCGGCGACCTGGACAGGCGTGGCTGGCGGCGCGGCGTCGGGCCGGTCCACCGGCTTGATCCCCGGTTGCAACGCATCGCCGAACAATCGCCGGATCTGTTGCGCCACGGTCTCGGCCTCGGCGGCATAGGGCAGCGCCAGCCTGTCATAAACGGCGGCGACCGTGCGCGGCTGCCGTCGCTTGCCCTTGCGGTCATAGAAAATACCGCGATTGGCTCTTGCCGCAGCGGGAAACTTTTTTGCCGCTACGGCGCCTGGCTGGTCCCGCGTCAGGCGCGCCAGTTGCACGGCCTTGCGCACGCCGAGGAAATGGCTGGCGTAGAGATCGGCGGCGGTCAGCTGACGGTCAAGCGCCGCGCCCATGATGCGGGCGTCGCGCCGCAGCATTTCAGCCGCCAGGGCTGCGGCGATGGCGTGGTTGTGGCGCAGCGCAAGGATGGCGGCGCGGTCATCAGGGTTCTTCACCTTGCCAGACGCCGAGATCAGCCCCGCCTCCCGGGCGAGGCCGTGGCGCGCGCCGAAGTCGCGCACGGCGCCCAGCCAGGTGCTGTCGATGAACTGGAACAGACCGGCGGCGCTCGACGTGCCGGCTTCCGCATCTGGCCGGAACGCCGATTCCCGGCTGGCGACGCCGACCAGCAGGCCGAGATCGACGCCCGAATTGCTGCTGGCGCGTGCGAGGCTGACCGCCACCGGCATTGGCACGCGCATCGGACCCGCGGCGATCACAGACGGCGATTCAGCCGCGCGTCCGACAATCAGCGGCGCGGTGGCGGCGGCAGGCAAGGTGAAGTGCGGGGTCAGCGCAGCGGCCTGCGGCGCCGGCGCGGTCACGCCAAGCACACATGTGGCCAGCGCCGCCAGGCTGATCGCGCCTGGCGCCCCTTTCGCAATCAATGTCCGTATCATCAGGTCACATGGTCAAGTATGTCTGCGTGGTCTCAGGCAATACGTCGCCAACGCTGGATTCAGCGCACTGTCAGTATCGGTTTGTGGCGTGTTGCGGGATCATAGGGCGGAATATGTTTGAATAAAGGCTCCAGACAGTGCGAACTGATCCATCTTTCCCTTTGGGAAGATGGCGCAGCGTTGTGCCTGCACTACGTTAGGGGCGTCAAAACCCGGGTCTGTATGGCGTTGACTGCAGGCGACCTGCTGCGCGACACGCCGCGCGTGCGCCGGGCGGGTGGCCACGGCAGACCTTGTGTCGCGCGGCGGGGCGTCGCAGGCTGCGTCGACTGTCACGCACTGTCGCCGCCCTTGGCCCTTACGCCGCCACACATGCCGGCGCAGCGGCGCGCGTCTGTGCCAAAGCCGGCGAAACATCGCTCGCCTGCCTGCCCGTCCAGATGCCGCCGCATCTGCGACCTGCAAGGCCCGGGCGCCGTTCCGGCTCGACCAGAACCTTATGGGTCAGGCTCCTCCGGCTCTGGTATAGGGATGCAGACGGCGGCGCAGCAGCGTCGCGGTTCCACGCCATTGGGAAATCGCCGACATGACAGCCAGCCCCCTGACCATCGCCACCTGGAACGTCAATTCGGTGCGCCAGCGCCTTGAGCACCTGCAGACTTTCCTGCGCGATGTGGCGCCAGATGTGGTCTGCCTGCAGGAGATCAAATGCATGGACGCCGCCTTCCCGGTCGAGGCGATCGAGGCGCTTGGCTACAATGTGGCGGTGCACGGCCAGAAGACCTTCAATGGCGTGGCCCTGCTGTCGCGGCTGCCGCTCGAAGACGTCCGGCGCGGCCTGCCTGGCGACGACGACGACGCCCAAGCGCGCTTCATTGAAGGGCATGTCAGCTGGGATGGCGTCGCCGTGCGCGTCGCCTCGCTATATCTGCCCAATGGCAACCCGCTGGGCACGGAGAAATTCAGCTACAAATTGCGCTGGATGGACCGGCTGCGCGCCCATATGGCCGGGGCGCTGGACGCTGAGGAACTGGCGGTGTTCGCTGGCGATTACAATGTTATCCCGGAGCCGCGCGACGCCCGTGATCCATCGGCCTGGCTGGGCGATGCGCTGTTCCAGCCGGAAAGCCGCGCCCGCTATCGCGGCTTCCAGAATATGGGCCTCACGGATGCGCTGCGCGCCTGTCATGATGACGCCGGGCTGTACACGTTCTGGGATTATCAGGCCGGCGCCTTCCAGCGCGATTTCGGCATCCGCATCGACCACGCTTTGCTGACGCCGCGCGCCGCCGACCGTCTGCGCCGGGCGACGATCCATCGCGAGACACGCGGCTGGGAAAAGCCATCCGACCATGTGCCGCTGCTGATCGAACTGGCCCCCGCTGCGCCGGCATGACGCTGGCGCGGCGTCTGGCGGGTGCGCGCCAGACCACCGTCGCGGCGACCTGCCACAAGGCGTCATCGCGGCGTTGACATCAAACAACCATGGCGGGATTAAGCGCGCTGCTCGCGTGCAACCGGCGGCCCGCCATGACGGCGTTCGCAGCAGGCGTCAGTTGCGGCTGCGGCGGTCGAGAAAGGCCTGGGCGGCGCTGCGGTCCGCGTCACTGACAAGGCTCATGGCCTGGTCATGCAACTCGATGATCCAGCTGTCCTTGTCCGGATCGGCGGCATTGCGGGCGATGGTCAGCCACGCCAGGCCGCGCGGCGTCTGGCGCGCCACCTCGCCCTGGCCGGTGATTAGCAGATGGCCGAGCAGCGCCTGCGACGGCACGTGATTCTTTTCGGCGGCGAGATGCAGCCAGCGGGCGGCGAGGCGCGCGTCGCGGGCGCCGCCCTGTCCGGCCAGGCACAGCCGGGCCAGATTATACTGGGCGTCCGGGTCGCCATAATAGCTGGCGGCGTGGTGGAACATCTCCCGCGCCCGCTGCTCATCTTTCTTCACATAGCTGCCGGGAATGCCATCGAGATAATAGCCGCCCAGCGCCACAAAGGCGTTGGCGGTAAAGCGCGCGGCGTGCCGCGCCTCATCAGCGCCCTGCACCACCCGCGAAAAATACTCGAAGGCTTTCAGATCATCATGCGGGACGCCATCGCCCTCTGCATACATGCGGCCGAGCTTCCATTGCGCAGGGGAATGGCCGCGCGTGGCGGCATATTCGAGCGCCTGCACGGCGCTGGTCATGTCGCCAGAATTGTAATCGCGGATGCCTGTCCGGAAAGCTTCACGCTCGGAGCGGAATTTAACGATCGGCGGCCGCGCCGTTGGCGCCTGCGCTGCGGCGCCTGCACCAGGCTGGCGGGCGCCGTCGATCGCCGCCAGGGCGCCTGATCCGCCGATGGCGCCGGCCAGCTCGCGCGCGCCGTCGCGGCTCAGGCCGGCGACAGCTGGTGATTGGGCGATCGTTTGATTGGTCGCGTAATGCTGGCCTGGAGCGTCCGGGACAAGGCTGGCGCCAGCCGCTTCGGCGGGCGTGGCGATGTCAGCCGCCGCTGCGGCTCCCGCCAACAGCAGCGCCGTCGCAACGCTCATCACTAGACTGCCCGCCACCCGCATCCTGTCCAACCCCAGAGCTGCCCGCCCCTGCGTCAACGCCCCTCGCCCGCAAAGACAATTCCTCGCGCGCCTGATCGAGCCAGCGCCAGCGCCACATCGCGCCATGCTGGAAACGGCCTGCGCCTATCGTCTTCCCCCAAAGTCGCCCCATGCTGACCCGACGGCCTGTCACCGCCCGTACGGCGACGCCAGACCCACGTCAGCAGCTGCGTCTTGCTGTGGATGAGGACCACTCCATCCTGTCCGGACAGCGTTGACGAAAAGACAATACACAGGCGACAAACCTTGCCAATTGGCCCATGTTCCACGCATCTGCACGCATTAATCGGCGTCAGAACGCCCGGAAATCAGAAAGCCGTGGGCAATCATCGTGTTGTCGCTCACCTCACCGTGTCTGGACTTTATGGCGGCTTGGCGGCGACGCCTGGACCATGCTGGGTGAACCAAAACTTCCAGCGCTTCGTTGTAAAAACATCACAGACTCGTGAGCGTCGCAAGGAGCGCGCCCGTGCAGGTGGCGCGTGTTGCACGTTGTTGCGTGCAGAATCCGCCAGCCTTTCGTAGAGGCCAGCGGAAACGGATCAGAAAGCGACGCCAGACGTCACGGAGTGGAGCCGTTGTGCGACGGGCGCGCGCCAGGCCGGTCTTGCGCAACCCGGTGCGCGGCGCCAGCGGCAAAGCGACCAGGCAGCCAGGCGGCCAGGGACATCCGGACGCGCCGTCCCGGCAGACGGCGGTCAGGCGCATGGACGCCTCAGCTCCCGATCCGCCTCAGGCGACTCACCCGACGTCGCACAAAAAAACGGGAGCGCTGAGCGCTCCCGGCAAAAATATGTGCGACAGGCGCGGACGCTGCGTCCGTGGTCGCTTGGTAAGCGCCTTGGCAAGCGCCCTGGCAAGCGACTCGCCGACGGCTTCGCCCGCCAGACGTGTCCGCAAGACGCGCGGAGACTGGCGGCGGCTCACACCAGGCCGCGAAAATGCTGACGCATCCGCGACCTGACATGTCCAGTCGCCGCACGGGCTTGACCCGCGCCCGATGGGTCAGGCGAGCCGTGCCAGGGCCTCGCCCAGGCGCTGGCGACGTTCCATCGCCTCGGCCAGACGCTCTTTCTGCTCCTCCACCACCTCTTCCGGCGCGCGGCGCAGGAAGTCGGCGTTGCCGAGCTTGGCCTCGATCTTTTTGATCTCGCCAGCCAGCTTGTCGATCTCCTTGCCGAGCCGCGCCCGTTCGGCGTCAAAGTCGATGACGCCTTCGAGCGGCAGCGCCGCCGTTTCACCACGCACCAGCAGCTGGATCGCCTTGCCATTCACGGCGTCGGCGAAGCTGATCTCCGAGGCGCGCGCCAGGCGGCGGATGGTGTCGGCCCAGACGCCGACGACGGCGCGGGTGGCGTCGGAAGCGCCTACCAGCACCAGCGGAATCTGCGCGCCCGCCGGCACATTGGTCTCCGACCGGGCCGAGCGGATACCGGTGATCAGCTCGACCACCCAGCCCAGCTCCGCCTCGGCGGCGGCGGCGTCCACCGCCGGGGCCTGCGGCCAGGGGGCCAGCGCCAGAATGCTGCTGCGGCCGCCAGCCGCCTCGGCGTTGGCCGCCCACAGCTCTTCGGTGATGAACGGCATGAACGGGTGCAGGATCTGGCAGATCAGGTCGAGCGTGTAGCTGACCACCGCGCGCACCTCCTGCTTCGCCGCGCCATCGGCGCCCTGCAGCACTGGCTTGGCCAGCTCCAGGTACCAGTCGCAGAACACGTTCCAGACGAAGCGATAGGCGGCGTTGGCGGCGTCGTTGAAACGGAACGCCTCAAGCGCCGTCGTCACCTCGTCGATGGCCTTGCCAGCCTCGCCCAGCACCCACAGGTTGAGCGGCTGGGTGACGCTGGCCGGATCGAAGCCGGCGTCGCGGCGGCATTCGTTCATCTCGGCGAAGCGCGCGGCGTTCCACAGCTTGCTGGCGAAGTTGCGATAGCCTTCGACCCGCTGGGTGGCCAGCTTGATGTCGCGCCCCTGGGCGGCCATGGCGGCGAGCGTAAAGCGCAGCGCGTCCGTGCCATATTTGTCCATCAGCTCGAGCGGGTCGATGACGTTGCCCTTCGACTTCGACATCTTGGCGCCCTTCTCGTCGCGGACGAGGGCGTGCAGATAGACGTTGCGGAACGGAACCTCATCGGTGACGAACAGGCCGAGCATCATCATCCGGGCGACCCAGAAGAAGATGATGTCGAAGCCAGTGATCAGCGTGCTGGTAGGATAGAAGCGCTTCACCTCCGGCGTGGCGTCGGGCCAGCCAAGGGTCGAGAACGGCCACAGGCCCGACGAGAACCAGGTGTCGAGCACGTCTTCATCGCGCACGAGGAAGCTGGCGGCGCTGGAGGGGTCGGCGGCGTAAGCGGCGGCCTGGTCTGGCTCGAGCACGCCGCGCTCCACCGCTGCGGCGAGCGCCGCCGGCAGCACGTCCTCGAAGCTCTCGCCGACATAGACTTCGCCATCGGGCGTGTACCACGCCGGGATCTGGTGGCCCCACCACAGCTGGCGCGAGATGCACCACGGCTCGATATTCTCCAGCCACTGGAAGAAGGTCTTCTCCCAATTCGCCGGGATGAATGTGGTGTCGCCCTCGCGCACCTTGTCCAGCGCCCGCTCGGCCAGCGGCTTGACGTTGACATACCATTGGTCGGTCAGCCACGGCTCGATCACCACGCCGGAGCGGTCGCCGTGCGGCACCATATGGGTGTGCGGCTCGATCTCGGCCAGCAGGCCGCGCTCTTCCATCAAGGCGACGATCGCCTTGCGCGCCTCGAAGCGGTCCTGACCATGCAGCGCCATCACCAGCGCCAGATCATCGCCCTCGGCCTCCTCCAGGAAGGCGGCGTTGTGCCTGAGGTCGAGCCGGCCCTCGGCGTCGAACACATTGATCAGCCGCAGTGAATGGCGGCGTCCGACTTCAAAGTCATTGAAGTCGTGCGCCGGGGTGATCTTCACCGCGCCGGTGCCCTTCTCGGGATCGGAATAGCTGTCGGCGACGATCGGAATCAACCGGCCGACCAGCGGCAGCTCGACCATGCGGCCGATCAGGTCCGCGTAGCGCTCGTCATCCGGGTTCACCGCCACGGCGACGTCGCCGAGCATGGTCTCCGGGCGGGTGGTCGCCACGGTGATGAAGCGGTCTGGCTCGGCGGCCAGCGGATAGCGGAAGTGCCAGAGGTTACCCTTGGTCTCGACCTGCATCACCTCAAGGTCAGAGATGGCGGTCTGGAACTTCGGGTCCCAGTTCACCAGCCGCTTGTCGCGATAGATGAAGCCCTGGCGGTGCAGCTCGACGAACACCTTGATGACGGCGCGCGACAGGCCCTCATCCATGGTGAAGCGTTCACGCGACCAGTCACAGGAGGCGCCGAGGCGCTTCAGCTGATTGATGATGGTCGAGCCGGACTGGGCCTTCCACTCCCACACCTTCTCCAGAAACTTCTCGCGGCCAAGGTCGCGACGGCCCGGCTCGCCGCGCTCGGCCAGCTGGCGCTCCACCACCATCTGGGTGGCGATGCCGGCGTGGTCCATGCCTGGCTGCCACAGCACGTCCTTGCCGCGCATGCGCTCAAAACGGCACAGGATGTCCTGCAGCGTATTGTTCAGGGCATGGCCCATGTGCAGCGAACCCGTGACGTTCGGCGGCGGAATGACGATGCAATAGGGCTCGGCATCCTTACGCTCCGGGCGGCCGGCGCGAAACGCGCCAGCGTCCTCCCAGAGAGTGGCGATGCGCGCCTCAACGGCGGCTGGCTCAAACGTCTTGTCCATGTCGCGACTTTACCATCGATGCTGGGCCGGTCCCGGGCGGGCGGCGCGTATGGTGATGTGTACCCCCGAAATCGGTGATCAGGGGAAAAAATGCAACCTGCGGCAGCACAGGGTGGCCAATATGCCAGGCAGGTTCGGGATTTTTGCCGTTCATCCCCACGCGACCCGGCCAGCGGCGTGCTCAGCGCAACCGATATGACGTTGATAAGCGGCTGGCCGCGCGACAGGGGTGCGAGGATGGTCCCATCAGGGCGACCATGCACCGGCGATCACGCGCCTGCTTCAGCGGCCGCAAACGCCAGCCGAGCGGGCGCGAGGCTGAGGGCAAGGCGCCTGCATCACGTGTCGTCCCGTGATACTCCAGCGCCTTCAGGGACTAGTGCGAACAGGCGATTGATGTGACGCTACGTGAGTCGTGCCGTCACTCCGTGCGCAAGCTTAACATCCGGCCGTATGCCATTGGAGACGCGCGTCGTTAGCCGTCACATCCGGACCCGGCGATCACTACGTCCACCGCCGCCCGTCCGTTTCGTTCCGCTGCGGTCGCCGTACCTGCGTCAGTCCTGCGGCGGCTGCGCCAGCAAGGCGATCTGTTCCGCCACCAGCCGCTCGACAATGGTCGGCAGGTGCTGGTCGAGCCAATTGGCCAGCATCGGCCGCAGCATGTCCGACACGGTTTCCTCCATGGTGCGGGCGCGATCGGCGGCGACACGCTGGGTCAGGGCGTCGAAGGCGCTGGAGATCCGCGCCGCGCTGACCGGGGCGATCAGCGAGCCAGACATGTCGCGGGCATAGGCCACCGCCGCTGGCGGCGCGGCGCCATGTCTGGCGACGGCAAGACCAACCATGGCCGCTGGCGCCGCGCCACTCAGGTCGCGCAGCTGGAGCGCCTCAGTCTCATAAGGATTGTGACCCAATGGCTCGTGAGCCGCGAGGTTCAGGTTTGGCGCAGGCTGAGCGGGGTTCGCGTCCCAGGACACGCCAGACGCGCCAGACGCGGCATGCCGGGGCGCAAGCGCCGCCGGAGCAGGCTGCGCGGCGGCCATGGCGGCCTGCGCGACCTCGTCGATGCGCTCGTTCACCGCCAGGCGAATGGCGTCCGCCAGACGCTGGTCGACCAGTGCGTCTTCGTCGGGCGCCATGGCGGCGTCATTGCGGGCCCGCGCCTCTGGCGGGCGGTAATCAATCTCTGGCGCCGGCGCCATTTGCACTGGAGGGCGCGGCGGCTGGGCGCGCTGCGGCTGGCGGCGCGGCGGCAACCCGCTATCGGCGCTTTCTGCCCGCTCCGACGCGAGGCGTTGCAGGCTATCGTCGAGGGTGGCGCGGCGCAGCTCTGGATCATCGCTGTTCGGTGACGACGCGACGGCGGCATGGCGGACGGGCTGAGGCAGGGGCGCAGGGGCCAGGCGCGGCCCAGCTGACGCTGACACCTGGGCAGGCGCAACGCCATCAAATGCGGCCGAAGTGACGCCGTTCAGGCCCTGGTCGTCCCGTACAACGCCATGCGGGGCCGCGGCGGCGCCACGCTGGGCAGACGGCTGGCGGGTGGTTTTGCGCGCACGTGGCTCGGGCAGCGGCATGCCCATCGCGGCCTGGTCCTCGGCGATAATGCGGCGGATCGACGACAGGATCTGCTCCATATCGGCGTCGACACCCTGGGCACGCATTGCCTGTTCCCTCGCGCCAGCGCTCATGCCGCATTCCTCCGCTTGGCCAGCGACAACCGGTTGCGTCGCCAGCCCAAAGTGCAAATCGTCGTCACGGCGTCCGCTCTGCGGCGCCTCGGGCCCTGGCGCGGGCGCCTGGGCGGTGTGCGACGGCCCGCCTGGCTGGCCAGGTTGGGCCGCAGCCATCGCCAGCTGGGCCACTCGTCGCCGGCCGCCGAGGAGACGTAACGGCAACGCGGCGAAACTTGCGGCCAGCCAGCGGACTCGCGGGTGGCGCGCCATTGGCTCGCCCGCATCTCCAGACCCGTTTCCAGGGACGAACTCCCTATGCGCGAATCCATGGCCCATCGCGTCAGCGCCTGCATCGACCAGCGCTGGCTGGGTCGGTGAAAGTCTTTACGATTTGTAAAGAATTCCTGCGGGTTGCGGTAGGGGCGCTGATGGCTTTCGCCATGGCGTCCACATGACATTACAGCCCAAAATCATCGCGCCGCCGCCGCCCCGGCTCGCCCCGCGATGCGCCCCCTCCGGTCGCCGCAAGAAAACTGGCAAGCACCGTCGCAAGCACCGTCGCCACGATCGTTACAGGCTTCATCGCAAGGCATGACTTGATGACCATGCCAGGGAATAAGCGCAGCTCTGTATCATGGCGTGCTGATTGCCTGCGGCGTGCAAGGCGCAGGCCTCAGGCCAAAAGCCTCCAGACAAAAGCATTGGTGCAACAGCCAGGAGGCAAAAGACTGCGGGCAAGAGACAGGCAAGAGACAGGCAAAATACTGCAGGCAAGAGACTGCAAGCGCCCGGCTTTCACTCCCGCCCCGGTTCTGGTGGAAAATGGTTGCTCCAGGACCGTCTCGGCCAGGCCGGGCAGTCGACAGGTCCTCGCGGGCAGATCGCCCGACCGCTCAGCCGGGCCATACGCCGGGCGCTGGTCGGCCCGGGCGCGAAACAATGCGCGACGCCAGCCGCTGCAATGGCAAACGGCGCTGCACCCTCAGGTGAAGCGCCGCCTTAATCAATTGATACAAGTCATTGATCTGACTGGGTTCGACCCACCCTAGCAGGCTTGGCCGCGCTCAGCGGCCGCCTGGCGTATCGAGGCCGATCCACTTGTCCTTGACCTGCTCGTAATGGCGCTTGGAGTCGTAATTGGCGACCCGGAGGCTGAGATCGCGGGCGGTAAGCCGGCCAATGGAGGCCATGAGATTGTACGAGGCCACGACGCGATCACGCTGGGCCACGACCAGCAGCACGCGCGAATTCAGCAAATCCTGCTGTGAGCGCAGCACGTCATAGGTGGTGCGCTGGCCAACCTTGGCCTCCTCGCGCACGCCTGCCAAAGCGATCTCATTGGCCTTGACCTGGGCGCTGGTCGCCTCGATCTGGGCGCGGGCCGCCTCGAGCATGCTCCAGCTCGACACCACGGCGGCGCGCACCTGGTCGCGGTAAATGTCGACGCTGATCTGGGCCTGGGTGGCGCGCTCCTTGGCCTGACGGGTCTGGGCGTAATACTGGCCGCCGTCATAAAGCGGCACCGTCAGCTGGGCGACGATGCTGGCGGACGAGGTGGCGTCGCCACGCACGCTGCTGTCGAAAGCGCGGGAGACATTGGCGGAAACACCGAGTTGGGGCAGCAGCGAGCTCTCGGCCACCTTGATCTGCAGATCGGCCGTGTCGGCGCCATGCAGCGCCGAGGCGATGGCCGGATGCTCACGCAGGCCGAGCGACACCGCAGCGGCAAGGGTTTTCGGCAGGCGCGGCTCCAGCGACTTGCCCGGCGCCAGCTTGCCCGGCTGCTCGCCGATCACCTGGCGATATTGGGCGATGCTGGTCTTCAGATTGGCTTCGGCGGCGGACAGCTGGGAACGGCCGCCGGCCAGCGCCGCTTCCGCCTGGGCGACGTCCGTGCGGGTCACCTCACCGACATTAAAGCGGTCCTGGGTCTGGCGCAGCTGCTCCTGCAACACCTCAAGGTTATTGCGCTGCAGATTCACCGTCGCCGTATCGCGCAGCACGTTCATGTAGGCGGTGGCGCCAGAGAGCAGCGTGTTCTGCTCCTGATTGCGGAGGGTCTCGCGCTCGCCGAACACCTGGGATTCTGCGGCGCGGGTCGAATTGAGGGTGCGCAGTCCGTCATACAACGGCTGGGTGATGCCGACGCCGACTGAACCAGGGAACAGGTCGCTGTTACCGCCGCCGGTGGGCATGCCATGGCTGTTGCGGGCGGTGTAGCCGGCGCTGGCGCTGGCGTTAATCCGTGGCCGCATGCCGGATTTGGCGATGGCGACGCCTTCGTCGGTGGCGCGCAATGAGGCGCGCTGGGTGTTGAGGGTCGGGTTGCCGAGATAGGCCTTGGCCAGCGCGCCATTCATGGTTTCAGCAGAGGCCGCCGTGGCCAGCATCATGACAAGGCCTGCCGCTGAGCTGAACAGGAGAGATCGCTTCAAACCGCGCATTGTCGTCACTTGCCTACCTCACCATGGCGTCCAGGACGCCGGCGATGTCTGGTCCGTCGCCGGACCCGAGCATCGCCACCAACCGATCACATCCGGGCTGGCCGGATCATCGCCTGCGCTTCGACTTGCGTCGCACGCCGGGCGCGGCGGTGCAGCCGGTTCGAATCCGGCTGACCACGTCGGTGGACAGTCGCTGAAATACCCCCTGCATGTCCAGTCGCCAGGCCGGTGTTAAGCATAAATTAACGCACGAAATTCCCGGCCCGGATTCGGAAACTGACCAGGTCAGCCGCAATATTGCCGACACAGAACTGACATGAAGCGAAGCAGCGCTGACCAGATGCAGGTTTTAGGCGAAGGTTTTCAACGCCGCCGGGCGAAAGCTGCTGCGATATCCGTACATTGGCCGGAATCTGCCGCGGTTCACTTGCACAAAAGCCACACCTATGTGGAAAAGCAGGCGGCGCTTTGACTCCGCAACTGGCGCGCGTGCTGCAGCGGCTGGCGGCGCGCTCTGTCGCCATGCGAGAGCGGCGCCATTCCCGGCGCGCGCAAGTCCGGCGCGCGGCGCCTCACGACGCCCCGCCTGGGCGCTGACACGAAAAAGGCCGGCGCAGGCCGGCCATCATCGTCGCATTTTTTTACGCGCATGGCGCAACAAGGTCACCACGCGCAAAGGCCGTTTACCTGTCTGCACGACAGCGCAACCGCCGGTCGCGAAAGGCCTCCGGCCCTGCCCTCAGAAGGTGAAGCCCGTGGCCTTCTCAAAGCCCGGCAGCACAGGCGCCCAGGCATTGACGATCACCGCCTGGCTGTCGACGCCAGCGTGACGACGCGTGATCACCATGCGATTGGCGTTATCGGTCGCGGCGATGCCGACGACGGCGCCGGCATCCGCCAGCTGCGCCAGCAGCGCTTCCGGCAGAAACTGATAGCCGCCATTGATCAGGATGGCGTCATAAGGGGCGTTGGCGGCATGGCCAGCGTTGAGGGCGCCTTGCACGACGGTCACGCCGTCAATGCCGTCGCTGGCCAGATTGGCGCGGGCGGCGTTGACCAGCTCCTCCTCCGCCTCGACGGCGGTGACCTGGGCGCCAAGGCGGGCGAGCAGCGCCGACACATAGCCTGCCCCACTGCCGATCTCGAGCACCTTCAGCCCCTTGAGCGGACCAAACGCCTGCAGCATGCGCGCCACGACCAGCGGCGGCAGCATGACGAGACCGCCGCCCAGCGGCGTCGCCACATCGGCATAAGCCATGGCCTGGGCGTCAGCCGGCACGTAGATTTCGCGCGGCGTTGCATCAAAGGCGGCGATGACGGAAAGGTCGGTGACGTCGAAGGTCCGCACCTGGCAATCTACCATGGTGCGACGAGCTGCGGCGAAATCCAGCATGACTGCCTCGGGCGGGGTCTCACGTGGGCCTCCCGCAGCGGGAACCCGGAACCGCCGGACGGGCGAAGTCAGTATATGGAGGCCTCGGAGGGAATCGAACCCCCGTGCAAGGATTTGCAGTCCTCTGCGTAACCACTCCGCCACGAGGCCTCTGACCGGGCTAATAGCCCAGACGCTGGCGAAAGGGCAACACCCCTCTTGCAGCTTTCGCCACTGTGGTGTGGACGACGTTACTTGTCCACACGTCCACAAGCTGGACCTCGCTTCCGGCGATTTGCGGCGACAGGACTTGCACGACCCGGATGCTTCAGCTACACCCCGGCCATCAAGTGATCCTCGGTAGCTCAGCGGTAGAGCAACCGGCTGTTAACCGGTTGGTCGCTGGTTCGAATCCGGCCCGGGGAGCCATCTTGCTTTCACGCAGGTGGTCTGTTTGATAAAGGCGTCGCCCATGGCGACGTGATGAGACGTGTTCCCCGGTAGCTCAGTGGTAGAGCAACCGGCTGTTAACCGGTTGGTCGCTGGTTCGAATCCGGCCCGGGGAGCCACTCTTCGCATCGAAGATGGCGCACACGTCACGAGGGATCGTTGATCCCGCCCTTCCCTTCATTGCATGCCGTCAACTTGCAGCGCTGGTCCAGGCACGAGCGTTCATGCCTGCCTGTTGGTGTGGCCCCCTGCTATCGGCATGCTTGCGCGTCTCACGCACGTCACTGCCGCTGCGTCGCAAGTCTGGCGAACAGCGCGCCCATGACGGCTGGCGAGCGGTCATCGGCCTGATTGAGCCATTCCAGCAAGAACGAGCACACCGCCCCGGCATAAAATACAAAGACATAGCGGTCGGCCCCGGGGGCGCTGCTCACCGGATTCGGGGTCGGCGCAAACGCGATCATCCGGGCGATCTGGCTGGTGAAGGCGCCCAGCGCGCCACTGCCGGCCTGACCGCTCAGAATGAGCCGGTAGAGACGTGGCTGCTGCCCGGCGCGTTCAAACGCATAGGCCGTCACGGTCTCCACCCATTCCGGATAGGTCGCGGTCGCCGCCTGTTGGCGCGCAAAGGCGAACTGGTCGGCGAGGTCCTCGCCCAAACGCTGCTCCAGCATGGCGTCGATATTGTCGAAATGCCGGTAAAACGTCTGCCGCCCGACATTGGCCCGCTCTACCAGCTCGGTGACGGTGATCTGCGGATAGGGCTTTTCGGCCAGCAATTGATCAAGCGCCGCATAAAGCGCGCGGCGACTCTTGCGCTGGCGCGCGTCCAGCCGTGGGGCTACCAGGCTCGTCATGACAGCTCCATGGGCAAGGTCGCTCCGTCAGCCGGGGCAACGCAGCGACGACGTCCCGGCAGGTCTGCGAGACATTTGCGTGACAATTTATCCATAAGCGCAAAGCGCCGCATGATCTACTGAACCTTGGTACGGCGCCGCGCGCCCGGTTTCCCGTCGCGATCACCTCCCTCGCTGCGTCTGCAACGGTCGAACTTCCGCTGGAAACTGTCGCAGGCGGCGGGCGGCATGATGGCGGCGGCGGCGTCCGCATGCATAATCGGCGTGATCATCGCGATCATCGTGAACGCCTGCGCCTCGCCATCCGACGCCGTCGTCGGGCAGGACTGGCCCAGGCTCAAAACCAACAAGAATAGCGCTGGTCTGGCCGCAGTGGCGCGGGCCATGCGCGCAAGGCCCCGACGCATCGCACTGCAGATGGGGCCGAACGGGAGAACGCCATGGCTGACTATTTCCGCTTGCGCCAGATTGCGCTGGCGACAGACGATCTCGACCGCGCCATCGCCGACATTCAGCATATCTTTGGCGTGCGCCTCGCCTATCAGGATCCGCATGTCGCCAAATATGGCCTGCACAATGCGCTGTTCCCGTTTGGCCTGGCCTTCATCGAGGTGGTGGCGCCGTTTGAAGACAACACCGCCGCCGGCCGGTTCATGCAACGCACCGGCGGCGTCGGCGGCTATATGGCGATCTTCAATTGCAGCGACCCGCTACGGCGCGGCGCCCACGCCGCCGCCATGGGTGTGCCCACCGCCCACGCCATTGAGGATGGCAATTTCACCGGCGTGCAATTGCACCCGGTGCAATGCCGCGCCACGATGATCGAGTTCGATCACACGCCGGGCGAGTTCGATCCCAAGGGGCCCTATTACCCGGCGGGCGGCGACGGCTGGCAGCACGCCCTGTGCGACGAGGTCACCACCGGCATCCGTGAGATCATCGTCGAGAGCCCGACGCCGCATGACCTCGGCGCCCATTGGTCACGCCTGATCGAACGCCCCTACCAGGCTGAAGGCGATGGCGGTCACATCGCCGTCGACATGATCAATATCCGCTTCGTCAAAGGCGCCGATGGCGTGCGCGAAACCCTGCGCGGCGTGGTGGTCGAAAGCCGTGACCCGGCTGGGGTCCACGCCCGCGCGGCGGAGCGCGGCTATCCGGCGGATAGCGACGGCTTCGCCCTGTGCGGCGTACGCTTCTCGGCGGTCTGATCAGCAGTCTGCGGCGATGTCAAACTGGCCGCACGGGGGCGTCGCCCTGTGCGGCGTTCCTGTGCGGCGCCGCATTGCGTCTGCGACCGGCGCCTTTCTGCGTCACGAGGCCTGTCTTCCGGCGCGCCGCCAGCCTGCGATGCGCCGCCGCACGCATGCCGCGCATTGACGCAATGTCGTGATAGTAACCACAAGTAGAATTGCATAACCTCAAGTAGATCGATCCAATATGGACTCTCCACGGACGATGCGCGACATTATATGCGCGACGGGTCGACGGAGGTGCGGAAATGAGCTTGACATCCATCAATCATTTGATTGACGAGTCCCAGGACGGCATGTCTGGTGAGCGCGCCAATGCGCAATTATTCATTCTGAGACTGTGCGATGCGCTGAATTTGCAAACACCAGACTTTGCGCGTGCTTGCGATGGCGACAATCACTATGTGTTTGAGAAGAGCGTCAGCTTCGGCGCGTTGAATGGCCGCCAGCGCAATGGCCGCATTGATCTCTACAAGCGCGGCTGCTTCGTGCTCGAATCCAAGCAGTCCAGCCTCGGTCGTCCTCCCCTTGCGGCGCGCGCACAAGGCCGCGCCGCCCCGACCAGCGACATGGGCCGGACCGGCGCCGCGCTCCTGCCCGGGCAGGCGCCGCCGGACGTGGCCGCCATGGCCCGCTGGCGGCGGGCCATGACAGCGGCGCGATTGCAGGCCGAGAATTACGCGCGGGCGCTGGCGGAGCCGCCGCCCTTCCTCATCGTCCTCGACGTCGGCCATGTGCTGGAGTTGTACGCCGATTTTTCCGGCGGCGGCGGCGCCTATCTGCCGTTTCCGGATGCGGCGCGGCACGCCATTCGCATGGAGGACCTGCGTCGCCCCGACATTCAGCGCCGGCTGCGGCTGATCTGGACGGATCCGCTGGCGCTCGCCGGCGAGTTACGCGCCGCCCCTGCCTGTGACGACACCCTGTCGCGCTATCTGCTTGAGCGCACCATGCGTCGGCTGGCGCGCGGCGTGCGGGAAAGCCAGCGGCCGGCCGGCGAAGCTGCGCTGGCGCAGCGGTTCGCGCCTTATCTGGGGCTGCATGCCCGTGACGGCAGTTGTCGCATGCTGGTGTGACGGCCTGCAGAAAACCAGGGCCGCGCGCCGGTCGCCGAAGGCCTAGGCTGTGCGCTTCAACCGCCGAACGGGCGCGCGGCGGCAGTTCTTGCGGAAGGCAGCGCTTGCGGAAGGCGGCGCTTGCGGAAGGCGGCGCTTGTGGCGGCCTTGACCTGGCGTGTGGCTGCTGTGCATCCCTGCCCGGCTCACGGATGATCACGGCGCGGCGACGGTCATTGGCGCCGCGTCGCCCTGCAGGGCTGTTCCCTACGCGCGCATGGCGGCGGCAGCTGGGCACGGGTGCATGCGGGCCGCTCTTGAGTCTCACGCGAAGGAGTGCAATCTGCTGCTGGGGGGCATCAGGCATCGTCACGCTTCGTCGCTAACATCAGGTATCCGCCCGGATTTGCCGGCCAGGAACACCGGCACGCAGCGTGACGCAGGACGGGTCGCCGCCCGCACGGAGAACAGCGTGTCCACATCAAATTTCGTCACCACCTCCTGGCTCGCCGAGCAGCTGGCGGGCGATGCGCCGCCAGCGGTGGTCGATGGCTCCTGGTACATGCCGGCGGATGCGCGCGATCCGCAGGCGGAGTTCGAGGCCGGTCACATTCCTGGGGCTGTGCGGCTGGATATTGACCAGGTCGCCGACCGCGCGTCGGGCCTGCCGCATATGATGCCGACGCCGCAGGCCTTCGCCGAGGCGGCTGGCACCCTCGGCCTCAGCGCTGAGACGCCCATGGTCGTCTATGATGGGGCGGGTCTGTTTTCAGCGCCGCGGGTCTGGTGGATGCTGCGGGTGATGGGCGCCCGGCAGGTGTCGATCGTCGCTGGCGGGCTGCCGCAATGGCGGTCCGAGGGGCGTCCGCTCGAAACCGGCCCTGCCCGGCCTAAGCCCGCCGTGTTCAGGCCAGCGCCCGTGGCCGACGCCGTGGCCGCCAGCGCCGACATGCGGGCCTTTATCGCCAATGGCCAGCGACAGATCATCGATGCGCGCTCTGCCAACCGCTTTACCGGCGCCGCGCCCGAGCCGCGCGCCGGCCTCGCCTCGGGCCATATGCCCGGCGCCCGCAATGTGCCGTCGGGCACGCTGATTGCTGACGGCCGTCTGAAGCCCACGGCTGAATTGCGCGCCGTCTTCGCTCAGGCCGGCGTGGACATCGCCGCCCCCACCGTCACCACCTGCGGCTCCGGCGTCACCGCCGCCACCCTGGCGTTGGCGCTGCATGAGCTCGGCGCGCCCTTGCCCAGGCTGTACGACGGTTCATGGACCGAATGGGGGGCGCTGGCCGATGCGCCGGTAGCCACCGGACCCGCCTGAGTACAGGCGCGGCCGCTGACGCATGTGCGGCAATGACGTTGGCCCGGCGCCGCTGCAGTGAGGGTAAGCCCTGCTGCAGTGCGCGTGAGCGCCGCCGCAGGCTGGCCTGGCGACCGCGTTAGTCTGACGGGCTTCACAGCCGCCCCAATCTACACGGCGTCAGCCGCCGCGCCGTCCGGGACGCGCGCGTCAGGTGAGGCGTCCGGGCGCGGCCGGTTTCGCCGTGACGCCGCCGCCTCGCCCCTCACCGATCACCATCCGCGCCTCACTCGCCCAGCACCTGACTGAGGAAGGCGCGGGTGCGCTGCTGTTTCGGCGCGGTGAAGAACACCTCGGGGCTGGCCTCCTCGACGATCTGGCCTGCGTCCATGAAGATCACCCGGTCGGCGATGCGGCGGGCGAAGCCCATCTCATGGGTGACGCACAGCATGGTCATGCCGTCCTCGGCCAACTCGACCATGACGTCCAGAACCTCCTTGACCATTTCCGGATCCAGCGCCGAGGTCGGCTCGTCGAACAGCATGATGCGCGGGTTCATGCACAGGGCGCGGGCGATGGCGACGCGCTGTTGCTGGCCGCCAGACAGCTGGCCTGGATATTTATGGGCCTGTTCGGGAATGTGCACCCGCTGCAGCAACGCCTGCGCCTGCGCTTCGGCGTCGCTGCGGCTCAGGCCGCGCACCCTCATGGGCGCCAGCACGCAATTCTCCAGCACCGTCAGATGCGGGAACAGGTTGAACTGCTGAAACACCATGCCGACCTCGCGGCGCACCCGGTCGATGCTGCGCAAATCGCGGGTCAGGGCGATGCCGTCGACGATAATGTCGCCTTGCTGGTGTTCCTCCAGCCGATTGATGCAGCGGATCAGCGTCGACTTGCCCGAGCCTGATGGCCCGCAAATCACCACCCGCTCGCCGCGCCGCACCGTCAGATCAATGGCCTTCAGCACCTGGAAGGCGCCATACCATTTGCTGACGCCACGCATGTGCACGGCCACAGGGTCGGCGACGGCTGCATCCTGTCCGGTGTGCGGGCTCATGTGCGGCTCCCTGCCATGGCGAGACGCCTTTCCATCGCCGCCGAATAGCGGGACATGGCGTAACAGCAGATGAAATAGAAAATCGCGGCGGCGGCGTAGCCGGTCGAGGTGGTGACGGGCGTCGCCCAGGCCGGATCGCGGGTGCTGGCGTTGATGGTGGTCAGCAAATCAAAGATGCCGACGATGGTGACCAGGGTGGTGTCCTTGAGCAGGCTGATAAAGGTGTTGACGATGCCAGGGATGACCAGGGTCAGAGCCTGCGGCAGGATGATGGTCAAATGGGTCTGCCAATAGCCGAGCCCGAGCGCGGCGGCGGCCTCATACTGGCCCTTGGGCAGCGCCTGCAGCCCGCCGCGGATCACCTCGGCGAGGCCCGCCGCCGCGAACAGGCAGACGCCGACCATCACCCGGATGAGCGGATCAGGCAGCACGCCCGGCGGCAGAAACAGCGGCAGCATACGGTTGGCCATGAACAGCACCGCAAGCAGAGGCACGCCGCGCACCACCTCGATGAACACGGTCGCCGCCGCCCGCACCACCGGCATGTGCGAGCGCCGCCCCAGGGCAAGCAGAATGCCCAGCGGCAAGGAGGCGATGATGCCGACCAGCGAGATCACCAGCGTCACCAGCACGCCGCCCCACAGATTGGTCGGCACGCTGACCAGGCCGGAGTAGCCCGGGCCATAAAGCAGGATCCAGGCGATGAACGGGAATGGCCCGATCAGCGACAGCAGCGCCGCCCGCCGGAACGGGGCGCGCGGGTGCAGGGCCCAGACTATATTGAGCGCGCACAGCGCCATGGCCAGATTGGGCCGCCAGCGCAGCTCGGCCGGATATTGGCCATAGATAAAATAGCCGATGCGATTGAAGACGAATGGCCAGCAGGCGCCGGTCTTGCCGCCATTGTTGGCGGCGAGGCAGGCCTCGCGGTCGACGCCGCTCCACACCGCGTCGAGGATCAGGAATTCCACCGCCGGGCGCAGCAGCACCCAGAGGACGCCGAGAGTCAGCAACGTCAGCAGGGCGTTGAGCGGTGATGACACGAGGCTCTTCAGCCCGGCGATGAAGGGGCTGCTGTCGGCGCCATGGGGTGGCGGCGCGGGCCTCGCGGCGAGGTTGAGATCAGTCATGGCCCGCCCTCACCGTTCCACCAGCGCCATACGGGCGTTCCACCAGTTCATCAGCGCGGCGGTCAGCAGCGACAGCGTCAGATACACCGCCATGATCAGCGAGATCACCTCCAGCGCCTGGCCGGTGTTCTGCAGCACGGGTCCTGCGCCGATCAGCACCAGCTCGGGATAGCCGATGGCCACGGCTAGCGAAGAGTTTTTGGTCAGGTTGAGATATTGGCCGGTCAGCGGCGGGATGATCACCCGCAGCGCCTGCGGAATGACGATCAGGCGCAGAATCTGGCCTTCGCGCAGGCCGAGCGCTCGCCCCGCCTCGCGCTGGCCCCGGCTGACCGACTGGATGCCAGAACGCACCACCTCGGCGATGAAGGCGGCGGTGTACAGCGCAAGGCCAATCACCAGCGCCACGAATTCGGGCAGCAGCGTCACGCCGCCGCTGACGTTGAAGCCGCGCAGCTCGGGCCACGTCGCGGCGAGGTCGCCATGCATGGCGCCGGTGGTCATCACCATCAGCACCACCGGCAGCGCCAGCAAAAGCGCGAGCGAGGCGAGCAGCGTCGGCGCGCCGCGCTGGCCGCGCGCCCGGCGGCGCCGGCTCCACCACCCCAGCGCCAGCGAGATCGCCAGCGCCAGCACGACTCCGGCGAGCAGCGCGCGCCAGCCGGTGGAATCGACCGGCCACGGGCTGTAGAGGCCGCGATTGTTGAGCAGAAATCCGCCGGGGATGGCGATCGACTGGCGCGGCCCCGGCAGGGGCTTGAGCACCAGATTGTACCAGACCAGCAATTGCAGCAGCAGCGGCGTATTGCGGAACAGCTCGATAAAGGCGCTGGCGCTGCCCGACAGCAACACGTTCGATGACAGCCGCGCTACGCCGATGGCGAAGCCGAGCACCGTGGCGATGACGATGGCGATCAGCGACGCCGCCAGCGTATTGCCGAAGCCAGCCAACAGCGCCTGGGCGTAGCTGTCGCCAGCCTTGAACGGCAGGAGCGAGCCGGTGATGTCGAAATTGGCCGGCGCGCCGAGGAAGTCGAAGCCATAAGTGATGTTGGAGGCGCGCAGATTGGCCATGACATTGGAGCCGGCCCAGACAAACACGCTGGCGACGCCCAACATTAGCAGCGCCTGCCAGACGAAGGCGCGCAGCGCCGGATCGCCGAGCCAGCCGCGCCGGGGTGGGCCTGGCGGCAGGCCGAAGGGCGCGCCGCCCGCCCCGCCGCCGGCATGCGACGGCGCCTCTGCGCCGCCCGCGCCTGCGGCGGTCAGGCCCGCCATCCACCGCTCCTGCCCCAGCCGCTGCGCCGCATCACCCCCGGCTTCGCCATCTCGCTGCACCCACGCCTCCACGCTCACTCCGGACTGCCGGCTCGCTGTTTCAGCGGATCGGCGGCGCGTACATGATGCCGCCCTTGTTCCAGAGATTGTTGAGGCCGCGCGGAATCTTCAGGCGGGTCTCCGGGCCGAAGTGGCGATCATACACCTCGCCATAATTGCCGACGGCCTTGACCACATTGGTCAGCCAGTCTGGTTGCAAGCCGATGGCCGCGCCCATTTTGTCCTCGACGCCGAGCATGCGGCGCAGCTCCGGATTGGTCGATTGCGCCTTCTCCGCCACATTGGCTTTGGTGACGCCAGCGTCTTCAGCCGCGATCAGGCCATAGCCGACCCAACGCACCAGATCGAACCATTGATCATCGCCCTTGCGCACCACGAGGCCAAATGGCTCGCGGGAGATGATCTCGGGCAGCACCGCGTGTTCACTGGGGTCGGTCAGCCTGAGACGCTCGGCGTAAAGCGCTGACGAATCGCTGGTGAAGGCGTCGCAGCGCCCGGCGTCATAGGCGCGGATGGTCTCGGCGGCGCTGCCAAACGAGACGATCTCGTATTTCATATTATGCGAGCGGAAATAATCGGCGAGATTGAGCTCATGGGTGGTGCCCTGCTGCACGCAGATGCTGGCGCCGTTCAGCTCCAGCGCCGATTTCACGCCCAGCTTGTTGCGGGCCAGAAAGCCCTGGCCATCGTAAAAATTCGGCGCGGCGAAGCTGGCGCCCAGCGCGGTGTCGCGCGACATGGTCCAGGTGGTGTTGCGCACCAGCACATCGATCTCGCCGGTCTGCAGCGCGGTGAAACGGTCCTTGGCGGTCAGCGGCACATATTTGACCTTGTCGGGATCGCCGAAAATCGCGGCGGAGATCGCCCGGCAATAGTCGATATCGAAGCCGGTCCATTTGCCCTTGTCGTCGGGCACGCCGAAGCCGGCGAGGCCGGGATTGGCCCCGCAGATCAGCTGGCCGCGCTCCTTGACCTTGTCGAGCACGCCCGCCGCAGCCGGCGTGGCGCCCCAAACGCCTGCGGATGCGGCCACGAATGCGGCCATGGATGCAGCGAGGCTGCAGGCGATGGTCTTCAGGGTGGTCGCCCGTTTCATCGGTCAATCCTTTCAGGCCAGGAAGGCGCATGCCGCCCCGGCTGGTTGGTCTGGCTGCGGTGGCGGTCGCCCCGCAGGGATAAAGGCGCCAGCTGCCGAAACGAGCCGTGCAAGGGCGGCGTTCGAGGCGCTGTGGCGATCAATGCGTCTCCGGCGTCGTCATGGACCTGGCGCCTCCGCCCGTCGGTTGCGGCTGCGCTAAAAGGCACGCCGCATGACAGGGCGGCAAGGGCGCGAGGTCAACCCCTTCATGGCGAAGGATGTGGCGCAGGCGCTTGTGGTGGGCGCAAGTGCGGGCCTGGCGGCCAATGTGTTCGATGGCAGAGCAAGCATCGCGCCGACGCCGCCCCCAGACGGTGACGCTACGGCGAGCGGCGTGGACTGCTTGACGGGCGGCGCGCCGGCGTCGCACATCAGTGGCGGCGTCGCTGCCAGGCGCGCCAACGTCCTCCCATGGCGGCGTGACGCTACGACGGCCACACGACTGACGCCGATAGCGCAGCTGGCGCAGCTCATGCCCGCCTGGCTGGAGCCTTACGGCGCGTCGTTGGCTGGCGCATGGCGCGAGCCTGGGCTGACGCAAGGCGCTAGCGCAGCGCCCCACAATTGGGATGGACGGGTCGAGGCCATCAGCTTCATGGTGGCCGGGTGTGACGTAACAATCGGCAAAGGCCAACCCCTCAGGGGGCGCCGCCTGTGGGAAATGATCGATGCGAAAACTTGGCGATGATGAACTGCGCCAGCTCTCCAGCCGCACCCGGCTCGTGCTGGGCGGCCGCAATCCGGCGGAGCAGTTTGGCTATGTGAACACGCCGATCTACCGGGGCTCCACCGTGCTGTCGCCGGATGCGGCGTCGTTGCGCCGTGGCGATGCGCGCTTCACCTATGGCACCCACGGCACCCCGACCACCGAGGCGCTGGAGACCGCCTGGACCGAGCTGTCCGGCGCCGCCGGCACGGCCCTGGTCCCCTCCGGCCTCGCCGCGATCTCGCTGGCGCTGATGTCCTGCGTCAAGGCGGGCGACCACATCCTGATCAGCGATTCCGCCTACCGCCCCACCCGGCGCTTCTGCGATACGGTGCTGAAGCGCATGGGCGTCGAGACCACCTATTACGACCCCTATCTGGGCGCCGACATCGCCAGCGTCATGCGCCCCAACACCAGCGCCGTGCTGGTCGAGGCGCCAGGCTCGCAGAGCTTCGAGGTGCAGGATGTGCCGGCCATCGCCGCCGTGGCGCACGCCGCCGGCGCCCTGGTGCTGATGGACAATACCTGGGCGACGCCACTGTTCTTCCCGCCGCACGCCCGTGGCGTCGATCTGGCCATTGAGGCGGGCACCAAATATCTCGGCGGCCACTCCGACCTGCTGCTTGGCCTTGTCTCGGCCAATGAACGCGCCCTGCCCGCGTTGCGCCGCACCGCCGAAGCCTTCGCCATGTGCGCCGGGCCTGAGGATTGTTTCCTCGCCCTGCGCGGCCTGCGCACCATGGAATTGCGTCTGCGCGAGGCCGAGCGCCAGGGCCTCGCCCTCGCCCGCTGGCTAGAAGCCCGGCCTGAGGTGAAGAGCGTGCTGCATCCGGCGCTGGAGAGCCACCCGGATCACGCCATCTGGAAGCGCGATTTCCTCGGCTCCAGCGGCCTGTTCAGCGTCGTGCTGCAGCCGGTTCCCGATAGCGCCGTCGACGCCATGCTCGATGAGCTGGCGCTGTTCGGCATGGGCTATTCCTGGGGCGGCTATGAGAGCCTGGTCATCCCCTTCGACTGCGCCTCCTATCGCACCGCGACGCGCTGGAGCCCGGACGGGCCCGCGCTGCGCTTCCAGGTGGGCCTCGAGCACATCGACGATCTCACCGCCGATCTGGAACGCGGCTTCGCCCGCCTGAGGGCCGCGGCGGGCTAAGGGTTCTGCCGAGAAGCTGCGGCGCGGCGAGGTCCGCCAGCAGCTAGCGGGCGGAAGATGGGGGATGACATGACGGACTGGGGGGCCGCGCTGGCCCATAGTGCGGCGACGCAGCCTGGCGCAAGGCGCAGCCTCGCGGCAAAGGCGCGTTGGCTGGCGCTGGGGCTGACGGCGTCGGCGCTCGCCTTCTCCGCCACCGCCCTTTCCGCCGCATCGGCTGAGCCCGCCGGGTCGGCGATGGCGATGGCGACGTCGGCGGCGGTCGCCGCCGGGTCCCGCATCGCCCTCGCCGCCCCGGTGCTGGCGGTGACGCGGCCTCCCGAAGTGCAGCTGCGGCTGCTGGAGCTGACCATCACCCCAACCGAGCTGCGCGGCCGCCAGGTGTTTCGCAACACGGCGTCGCGCGACATCGGGGCCATCGTCGCCTTCACCGCCCCCGATCTCGACGCCGCCAGCCCCGGCTTTGGTTATCTGGCCATCCCCAGGCCAGAAGAAGTGAACTTCATGGATGTCTCCGCCAGCGTCGGCGGTCGCCCGGTGTCGCTGCAGGTCGAGGCGCACGCCTATGGCGCAGGGCTGGATCGCACGCCGCTACTCGAGGATCTGGGCGTGCCGCTGGCGCCAGCCTCCGAGGCCGCCTGGCGCGCCCTCGGCAGGCTGACGCCCGCTGCGGTGGCCGATCTGTTTGGGGCAGGTCTGATCGACGTGGAGCAGATCGGCGCTGCGCGCGAGCCAAGGCCGCGCTGGCTGCTGCGGACCACGTGGCACTGGCCGCAACTGTTCCCGGCGGGCGAAGAGGTCACGCTGGAATGGCGGCGGCGGCTTTCGGTCGGCGCGGCGACGCCCGCCGTCGCCAGCCTGCGCACCCCGGCCGCCGTCAGCCGCCAGCAGGACTATTGCGCGACCGTGGCCACGGCGCAGGCATCCGCTATCGCCGCCGGCAATGGCCCCGGCGCCGACTGGCTGCACGAGCAGACCGCCAATGTCCATGTCAGCACCGGCCCGGCGTTCGCCGGTCCTGCTGAAACGGTGGATATTCGCATTGAGGCTGGCGACAGCGGCCTCGCTCTCGCCAGCTGCTTCCCCGGCCTCATCCAGGAGAAGCCCGGCGTCTGGCGGGCCAGGCGTCAGAATGTGGTGATGGATGAGCCGCTGAAGCTGATGTGGCTCGCACCGGGCCAGACCGCCAGCCAAGGCGCGCCGCCAGCAGAAGAGTGACGCTCGACGAGCCGTGACGCCAGCCGAGCAGTGACCCCAAGCTTAACACTGACGCCAGCCTGATGCTGCGGCAACTGCGGGCGCCATGAGCTGGACAATGCCTGCCTGGCGACTGTCGCTGCGGCCAGGTCTCAGTTGGTTTCGCTCTGGTTCTGCTTGCTGCGGCGGATCAGCGCCAGGTTGCGCACATAGATGAACACGCTGAGCGCCTGGCCAAGAATGATCACCGGCTCGCGCTTGTACAGGCCATAGACCAGAGTGATGATGCCGCCGCCGATGGAGAAGAACCAGAAGGCGACCGGCACGACGCTGCGCCCGGCCTTTTCACTGGCCAGCCATTGCACGACGAAGCGCATGCCGAACAGCAGCTGGCCGACCAGCCCCAGCACCAGCCACATATCGGCGCGGGCGACGAACACGTCATACAGATATCCGCCGATATCATGCGACAGCTGGATCAACATCAGCGCAGCTCCTGCACCTGTGTCGGCGGCTTGCGACGACGGATCAGCCACCACACCCCGACAAGATCAAGAATGCCGACCCAGAGCCGGTCGAAGAACCCATAGTTGGAGACGCCCGCGAGGCGCGGCCGGTCGATGACGTCGACCAGTTCAACCCCATGGCCGTCGCGACGCACCAGCGCCGGCATGAACCGGTGCAGCGCGTCGAAATAGGGCAATTGCAGATAGACCTCGCGGCGCACCGCCTTGAGGCCGCAGCCAGTGTCGCGGGTGCCGTCCTTGAGGATGGCGCCGCGCACCCGGTTGGCGATGCGCGACTGCATGCGCTTGAAGCCAGTGTCCTTGCGGCCGACGCGCTGGCCCGCCGCCATGCCGACGCCTGGGCCAGCCTCCAGCAGCTTGCGCACCAGCGGCGGAATGAAGGCCGGATCGTTCTGGCCGTCGCCGTCGATGCTGACCACCACCGGGGCCCGGGCCGCCAGCACGCCGCTGCGCACGGCGGCGCTCTGGCCGCGCGATTGGGCATGGCGCAGCCGCCGCAGCCATGGCCGCGTGCTGGCCAGCTCCGCCAGCTCATCGGCGGTGGCGTCGGTCGAGCCGTCGTCCACGTAAATCACCTCGAACGGGCCAAGCTCGTGGCAGGCGGCGGCGATCTCATTGACCAGCGGGGCGACGTTGCCGGCCTCGTTCTTGACGGGCACGATCACGGACACCACAGGGAGGTCGGTTGCTTCGCTCAAGGGCATGGCTTTCCAAATCAGGGCCTGCGCAGGGACCCCGTGCATGCGCGCCGTGGCGCCGGCTGTCTCGTCCGGGCGCCGCTCCGCGACCCTGCGCCGGACCGCTGGCATAAGCGCCAGCCGCCGACCACAGGCGCGTCAGGCGGCCAGGCTGCGCACATAGCAAGCGACGGGCGTGGCCGCAATGCGGCGCAGTGCTCCCGCCCTTCGCGCCGCAGCACATGCACACGCGACATGTCACGCGCGTCAGGCACGAGCCCCCCGCCTTGCGCAGCGGCGCCGGCAGGCGCAGCTCATGTGCCTGGCGCGCGCCCCACCACCCACACGCCGATATCGAGGCGCTTGCCGCCATTGAGATTGAAGCCCTTCACCCGCTGGGCGAGCTGCGGCGCCCGCGCAGGATCCACGGCGCTCTCGGCCAGCCGCGCCCGGAACACCTGCTCGTCCGGCGCATTGAGGAAGGCGACGCGGCAATCGCCATGGCGCAGCCAGTCAGCGGCGGCGGCGCCGTCGGCCATCACCAGATCGGTGCGGGTCAGGAACACCAGGCTCGGTTCGCGATAGCCCGCGGTCAGCGCCTTCATGTCGGTGCAGCCAGTGTCGATGGCGGCCTGACGCAGCGCCTCGCCGAGCCGTGGCGAGGTGCGCAGGCCAGTCAGCAGCGGCTGCGCCACGCCCAAAACCGCGGTGATGAACACCACGGAGGCGGCCAAGGACAGAAGCGCCGCGCGCCAGATCCGCCCGGCGCAATAGGCCAGCCAGGCGACGATAGCGATGGCGGCGGCGATGATCAGACCTGGCAGGATGATCCACGGCACGGCGCCATCCAGCGCCCAGGCGGCGGAGGGCAGCAGCAGCAGCGCCGCCACCGGAATCAACGGCAGCAGCAGCATGGCAGGACGTGCGCCCCAGCGCTGGTCCGGGGCCAGCTGGCCATTGACCAGCGCCCGCGCCGCCAGCAGCGCCAGCGCCGGATATAGCGGCAGCACGTAATGCGGCAATTTGGTCGGCACCGCTTCAAACACCAGCCAGGCCGGAATCACCCAGGCAAGGGCGAAAGCCACCACATCATTGCGGCGCTCGCGCCACCAGGTCTGCGCCGCCACGGCGACGAATGGCGCCAATGGCCAGGCGGTGCCGAAGAACGCCAGCAGATAGGCGCCGGGCGGGCCCCAGTGCTTCTCCTGGCCGCTGCCGACCTTGCCGAGCATGTCCTTGCCGACGGCTTCGGCGAAAAACGCGCCTTTGGTCTCAATGGTGATGGCGATGAACCAGGGCAGCACCAGCGCCAGCGCCAGCAGCAGGCCGCTGAGCGGACGCAGGGCCAGCAGCCAGCGCCCGGACCGCAGCCAGATGCTCAGCGCGATGGCAGGCAGCGCCACGATCATCAGGCCCACCGGCCCCTTGATCAGGAACGATGCCGCCAGCGCGCCCCAGAACAACAGCCGCACCGACAGCGGCAGCGCCGCCGTGTCGCGTGACCGCGGCGCCCAGGCCCTGGCCAGCCCGCCCATCATCGCCACGCAGCAGGCGGTGAGCATGGCGTCGGTTTTGGCAAGACGCGCTTCCACGGTGAGCAGGATGGTGGCGGCGAAAAAAGCGGCGGCGAACAGCGCGACGCGACGGCTGCCGAAGGCCAGCAAAGCCCAATAGGTGAGCAATACCGCCGCGATCGCCCCGAGCAGCGACGGCAGGCGATAGACGGCGATAGTGGCGCGCGCCTCAGGAACCCCGAGAGATTCGGCCAGATGCACCGCGCCGACCTGCATCCAGTAAATGCCGACCGGCTTCTTGTTGCGCGCCTCGTCCTGGAAGCGGATGGCGATGTGGTCGCCGGTCTCCATCATCTGCTTGCTGGCCTGGGCGAAGCGCGGCTCGTCGCGGTCCATCGGCTGCAGGCTGGAGAAACCAGGCAGAAATAGCGCCAGCGACAGCAGCAGCAACACCAGCACCGCCCGCAAGTGCGAGGCCTCACACCAGCCTAGCAAGGCGTCGGCGCGTCGGTCGCCTGGGGCGATGGGCGCGACGGTTGCGGCCATGGAGGGGGGCGGGTTGACGTGTTGCATGGGTTCACCTTGCAGGACGGCCAACGCGGGCAGCCAGGCTGCTGCGCGCTCGCACGCCAGAGACCGGCCGCCCCGGAGGGCGACCGCGACAATGCCAGACCCACTTAGAGCATGATCCGCGCAAAACGAAACGGAACCTGACGGATTTGGTCAGTCATGATCGTTGCAGATCGGCGCAAGTCGCTACAGAATCGTGGTCTGCCTGACGTAAGGGCGGCTCAAGCGTGCAGCGGCCCCGCCCGGCGCGCGGCCCGATCCCGCGAGCGGCGCGGCCCGGTGACGGCGCCGCGAGGACATCCCATGGCTGACATGCGCCTGCCTGACGTCGGAGGCGACTGGCGCGCCTGCTTCCCTTCGGGCACTATTGCCGCATAACGCTGCTGCATGCGCCCGCGATCGCCGCCATGTGACCAGGAACACCTGTCCTGAGGTCGCTATTCGGAGGTCGCCGCAGACCCGTTCAGGCAGAGAGGGACCGGTGAAAAAACCGCAACGGAATCATGGCGCCGCCCCTGAGGCGAACGCCGATGGCGGCGACCGCCCCGCTGAGGGCGGCGCGACTCATCTGTCGATGGCGGGCTTTGCCAAGCTGGATGCCGAGGCCACGGGGCCCAGTGGGGAGGCGAGCCGCGTGTTGCGCCTCAGCCCGGACGTTTCCGGCGAGGCGGGCGCCAGCAGGCGTCAGCGTCGCGGCGGGGCCAGGCCTGGAGCCGCCCAGCAGCGCGCGGCCCACGATCGCGACGGCGCCCCCACGCGCCGCCACATTGGCGAGGTTTCGACGCGAGCCCAGGCCCGCTCCGTAGCGGAAGACGCCGTGCTGCGCCGGGTCGCAGAGGTGCTCGACGGGATCGACGACGTCGCGCCGTCGCCCAGGGGGCACGATCGGCGCCCTGCCCCCACGTCTGCTCAGGATCGCGGCGGCGCTCACGGCCAGCCAGTCCCCACCGCAACCGCGGCCGCTGATGTGATGGTGTTACGGGCTGGGCTGGAGGATTGCCTGTGCCACCTCGCCGAGCTTTACGGCGTGGAAATTCTGGATGCGTTTCTCGGGCGCCGCCTGAACGAAAGCATCGCGCCGATGCTGGCCCGGGCCGCGACCATGGAGGATCCGGTGATGCGCTGGCGCACCCAGCAACACGCCGCCGCCGCCGGGCAGCTGCTGCGCGATACCGTGGCAGCGGTGCGCCGGGATCCCACACCGCCCGAGGATTGAGACAGTTGCACGCCTTTCTGGAGATGTCCGCGGGTCCGCCAGCTACCGTCCGTGGGCCGCTTCACCGCCGATCGCGACCTTGGGGCGCGTTGCGCCAGGCCGGCGCTTGCAGTTTGGTTCCGGCGCGCACCCAGCCCGCTGGGCCGGTTAAACCCTTGGGAACCCTGTTGACGCTATCGTGGCCGCATCGGGCGCGATTCCTGTCGCAATTTCACCTGTTCGCCCCATAATCCCGCCCAGATGGCGTCACTCACGGCCAGTTGGCCGCCGGCGCCAGCGTGGCCGCGGCAGAGCTGCTGTCGCACTGTCACGGTGGACTGGTGGGCCGACCTGGGCGCGCGCCCCAGCCCGGATTCTGGCGACACGGCCACTCTGGTCCTGCCGCCGCACTGCGAGGTTTGAAGATGTATAAAGCTCTCGTCGCCCTGACCGCGATCACACTGCTGACCGCTTGCCAGTCCACCGGCCAGCGCACCGCCAATCTGTCGCCCACGCAGCTGCAGGCTGCCAAGGCGCGCGACGCGGAGATCGCCAGGACCGAGATCGCCCGTTGCGACCAGACCTCGGCCACCATCGTCGATTCGACCAAATGCAAGGCAGCGGTTCGCGAGCGCTACATCACACCTTACGCTTCGCCGGAAGAGCAGCGCATTTCGCGCATCCTCGTGGCGCAGAACATCGCTCTGGCCGAAAAAATCCAGCGCGGCGAGCTCACCGAAGCCCAGGCCCGCGAACAATACGCCGCCATTGTCCGCTCGGTGATGGACCAGGAGCGCCAGCAGCACCAGCGGCGCAACCGCCGCAGCTGATGCTGCTGCGCATGGCCTCTGGCCGAAGCGCGGCGCATTCGGGCGCTGTGGGCCATTGCGCCATCGGGTTGCGGCGAAGCGCGGCGAGAGCATGGCTCTTGCTCAACACCCCTTGATGCCGGCCCCCTTGATGCCGGCCTGGGCGGCTGCATGGCGGCCGCCCGATCCTCGCCCGACGACGTTGTCGCCGCCATGTCGCGGTCACCGGCGCTATACCCTTGCAAGCCAGTGATGTGGCGCCCGACACGGCCGTACTGGCACGACTGGCCCAACCATTGGCGGCCTTCACAGATGGTGGGATCTGCTGCGTACGGGGCAGCGTTGCAGCGCAGGGCCGCCTCCTGCCTCACGGCCGCGCCACTCTGTCGGCGCGCCCCCGGCAGGGACAAGCTCGCCGCCTCTGATGCGACAGGCCCCAGCCGCGGCGCAACCCGGCGCATCTGTACAGGCGAGCTGCGCCTTGGGCGCCGACGATTGTCGCAGATGCAGCCCTTGGGTTTTCGTGCACACTGACCTTAACAAGAGCGATTATTGGGGGTGGAGCGTGCCATTCAGTGACGGCAAAAACCGTATCCGTCTGGACCGGAGCATCGTGCGGGTCATGAGCGCCAACGCCGATGGGGTTCATCTGGAGATATTGCCGACGCGGGGCCCGATTGGCGGCATCTCGGTGTTCATCAACCGGGCGTCACTGCCGGATCTGCTGGCTGGCGTCGCTGCCTGTCTCGCGCTTCAGGAGACGACCGACCCGTCGGAGCGACCGCTCCCCCCCGCCCCTCACGACGTCCATCCTGCCGAAGAGACCGCCAGATCCGGCGCGCCCGCGCCCGAAGGCGCCCCCGCCGACAGCGCAGCCGAGATCTGGCTGCGTGGGGCGGCGCCGTCACGCGATGAGGGCCGCTACAAGGATGTGCTCGATCCCCCCTCATTCTGGCGCCGGCGGCGCAGCTAGGCGGCGTCGCAGCGCGCACGGCGGCGTGTGAGTAGTGACCCACGGGAAATTGCTCTGGTCACCATAGACCTTCCAGAAGACACTTCGGTTGCGTCTCGTATTGCGCGCGAATGTCGGGCGGTTTGCGCCCAAGGAATTTTCCATCCCTCGTCTGGAATCGTTGCCCCTGCCCTCGACCTTCCGAAAGCGAGAGGTGGACGACCGACTGTCCTCAGCCAATGCCGGCCAGCCCTGGATGATCGCGATCGCTAGCTTACGCTTCACCGACCAGCGTTCAATGCCCGTCGACGATGGTCAGACTGTTGCTACTTCCTCGCTCGTTGCATGAGCGGGTTGCACCGGGCCATTTCACACCCGGATTTCACGTTTCCGACCTGCACTCCCCGACAATCTGTGTTGAGCCCCAAAAAAACCAGTTTTAAACAGGATGTTTGGCGGCGACCAGGTCACCACGAAACCACAGCCATAGTGCAATCCCTTGATCAACGCGGACGGGCGCATGCCCGCGTGGCGTTGCGGATACTGTATCGCGGATCTTGCGGAAGCCAGACCGACGCTGCCAGGACGACGCTGCCAGGAGTGTGCGGCCATGACTGCGCCGCCAGCAGCTCATTGTCCTGGGGCGCAATAGGTTCGGTAGAGCGCTTCCATGATCGCTGCGATGCGCTGATCGGCGATGCGGTAATAAATGGTCTGGCTTTCGCGCCGCGTGCTGACGATCGCCTCCGCCCGCATGCGGGCGAGATGCTGGGACAGCGCGGACTGGGACAGACCAACGGCGTCAGCCAGCGAGGAGACATTGGCCTCGCCCTGCTCCGCCAGCTTGCACAGGATGAGTAGTCGACGCTTGTTGGCGAGCGCGCGCAGGACGTCTGCGACCTCCCCTGCTTTCTGCTCCAGCAGCTCCATATCCATTCCTGGCATGGGCGCGCCGCCCGTCGCCGTCACCTGCATGTTCGTCTCCGCTTCGGACGCCTCCGGGTCCCCCCTGGCGCCGCAAATAGTTAATCGCCCACGCCGCCCCAGCGTCATTCCGATGGCGCCTGCCCATGCTGGCGCCGCCATCGCGCATCCGCCCGGCGCTTTGGGAGATGCCCAAGGGCTGTGCGCCTTGGGCACGCGGCATGGGCAGTAAGCCTTGGGCAACGCGCCTTGGGCAGTGCGCCTTGGGCAACGCGCAATGGGCAACGCGCCTTGGGCAACGCGCCATGATGCGCGCGTCAGGTCAGCGTGGCCACAGCGCTGTCGCGCCAATGAACACGGCGGCGAGGATAATGATCACCGCCACCGCGACATTCAGCAGGCGTTTGTGCGCGGCCAGATTGCGCGACGCCATGGCGCCGAGCGCCGAACCCGGCGCGCCGCCTGCAACCATGGCCAGCGCCACGCTCCAGTCAACCAAACCGCTGGACGCATAGCTGGCGGCGGTTGCGGTCCCGAAGCTGGTGACTGCGACAAGCGACGAAGCGATGGCGAACTGCAATGGCATACCGCTGGCGGCCATCAGCGCCGGGGTGATCAGAAAGCCGCCGCCGATGCCGAAAAAGCCGGATAGCGCGCCGGTGAGGCCGCCCGCGCCGACAAGTCCGGGGAAGTTGCCCCAGTTGAGCCGCACGCCCGGATCACCGTCTCCGCTGCGGCCGGTGAGCATCAGGGCGCCAACCACCAGCATGAGCCCCGCGAACCACACCAGCAGGGACGGGCCGCTGATCGCCTTGCCAAGCGCTGCCCCGCCCAGCGCGCCGCCGACGCCCGCCACGGCGAACACGCTGGCGCAGCGCCATTTCACCAGGCCTGCGCGGGCGTAGTGGACGAGGCCAAAGATGGCGTTGACCGCGACCACGACCGCGCTCGTGCCGATTGCCACATGGGGACTGGCGATTCCGACCACATAGATCAGCAGCGGCGTGGCGAGGATGGAGCCGCCGCCGCCCGCAAGCCCGAGCATGAAGCCGACCAGCGCCCCCGAGAGGGCGCCCGCGCCCAATTGCAACAGATTGATGTCCATTAGCCTTGCTCCGGCGCCACGGACGTGGGCGGACGTCGCCGACATGGCGCGTTTACTGACGCGTTAGCGTGCGCGCCGACTTGAGCGCCAACTTGCGCGCTGGTTGGCGCGCAGCCTGCCGGCGCTCTGTGGTCTGTGATGGTGTGCAGGATCGCCGCCAAGGCGCAGCGCCATGCGCCGACCCCACCGCGCCCAATGCCGTCGACATGGGCCGTGTGGCGCGGCCCAGGCGGCGCCATGGCGGCCAAGCGGGGCATGGCGCGCATTCGCGACGGCCTTAGGGGACGGCCTTTGGGGGGCGGCCATGGCGCGCGGGCCTGCCCCCCCGCCGGATCAGACGCTGGCGGCGCGCCGGTTCCATGGCGCCAGAGCCAGTACGCGCGCCATGCCGCAGAAGCCGGAGACGCCAGCGAAGATCAGGCCTGCGCCGACAAAGCCCGACAGGGCGAAAAAAGCGGGATGAACCAGCGCGCCCAGCACAACGCCAAGCAGCACCAGGCTGCCTGCGCCGATCTGCACCTGCCGCTGCATTTCGATGGGCTGGCTGCGATCCGTCACAACCGGAAGGCTGGCCCGCTTCCACGCGTCGAGCCCACCCTCGATGATGTAGCAGGGCTGCCCCTGGCTCCCGGCGGCCAGCTGGTCCGCCGCCGCCGCCGTGCGCATGCCGCTGCGGCAGTAATAGACGGCGCCCGCATCGCATGTGGCCGCGGCGCCAGCGCCGCCGGGCGCGCAAGCCGCGCCGGAAATGTGTTCGCGGGCAAATTCGTCGGCGCCACGAATGTCAATGAGCCGCACGCCCTGCTGCTGAAGCGCCCGGGCCGCGGTTGGGGAAATGGTCTGGACCGACATATCGTCGTCTCCTTTCTTTGAATTAGTTGTTGCTAATGTAGTAAGATTGCATACATTGTCAAGCAGCACGGCGGTTGGTCTGACGGCCAGCCGCCACCCACGGTTTCCGCCAAGGAGGCGCAGAAATGAGCACTGCTCCTGAGATCCGGGCGTTCTTTGACGAGCCCACCAACACGGTCAGCTATCTGGTTTCCTGCCCCGAGACGGGCGAAGCAGCGGTGATTGACCCGGTCTTTGACTTTGACATGGCCAGCGGCAAGGTCGACGCCAGATCTGTCGGCGCCATTGTGCGGGCCGCAGACGCAGCTGGCCTCACCTTGCGCTGGGTGCTGGAGACCCATGCCCACGCCGACCATCTGTCCGGCGCGCCATGGATCAAGGCGCGCACTGGCGCGCGTATCGGCATCGGCGAGCACATTCGCGACGTGCAGAAAATCTTCCGTCCGGTGTTCAACGCCACCGACCTGCACAGCGATGGACGCGACTTCGACCATCTGTTCCGCGACGGCGAGCGCCTGGCGCTTGGATCATTGACAGTCGAGATCCTGCACACGCCCGGCCACACGCCCGCCGATGTGTCCTATCGCATTGGCGAGGCAGTGTTCGTCGGCGACACACTGTTCATGCCGGATTACGGCACCGCGCGCGCCGACTTCCCCGGCGGCGACGCGCGCCAGCTTTACCGGTCGATCCAGCGGCTGCTCGCGTTGCCGCCGCAGACCCGGCTGTTCATGTGCCACGACTACAAGGCGCCGGGGCGCGACGATTATCGCTGGGAGACCACGGTGGCGGAGCAGCGCGCCGGTAATGTGCATGTGGGCGCAGGCGTGACCGAAGACGCGTTCGTCGCCATGCGCGAAGCCCGCGACGCCACGCTTTCAGCGCCGCGCCTGCTGTTGCCGTCGATCCAGACCAACATCCGCGCCGGCCGGTTTCCGCAGGCTGAGGACAATGGCGTGCGCTATCTGAAAATCCCCGTCAGCTTTGCGCCCGGCGCCGCGCCCGAATGACCGGGCGGACCGGTTGACCGGCCCGCCAGCCAGGATTGCGCCGCATCCTGGCCTCGCCGGTCACTCTACGCCCTGGCTCGCCGTCCCCAGCCTGCCGATGGCCGCCTCCAGCGTCTCGCGTGATATCTCGCCGACGCGGGCGGAACGCAGTCGGCCATCCGTCCCCAGGAACAGCGTCACCGGCAAGCCTGGCATGTCGTAATGGCGCGCCACGCTCTGGCCGGGATCCTGCAACACATTCGGCAAATCGAATGATTGCAGGGCGAGATAACGACGGATGGCCGGCAAGCCCTCCCCCGAATTGATGAAGACGATATGCACGTCCGGATGCCTGCGGGCGACCTCCGCCATCATCGGCATCTCGCGGCGGCACGGCGGGCACCAGCTGGCCCACAAATTGACCACCACCGGCTTGCCCCGGAACGTCTGAAGCGTAACCGGCGCGCCATCCAGCGTGTGCAAGGCGTGCTCGGGCGCCGGCTGGCCGGATTCGGCGCCAACCAGCTGCTCGGTCAGATGCCACGCGAACAGGCCCGCGGCCAGGCACAGCGCTGCGCCGGCAAGCGCCCGTCCCCCGCGTAGCAGCCACAGGCTGGCCAGCGCCACGCCGAGCAGAGCACCCTCCCAGGCGAAGCCCCCCTGCCAGAAGGCCAGGGCCCGCAGTGGATCGTCCGCGAAATTGCCGGCGTGCGCCGCCACATGCCACAGCCGGGCGCCGATGAACGCCATGGCCGCCGCCCACGACGACCAGCGCGCCAGTGACGGCGCCAGCCGGCTGGCGGCGACGGTGCTGCAGATCAAAAAGACAAAAACGCCAATGATCACCGCGAGGCGATCAGCAGCAAAGACCAAAGGTCCAAGGGTCACGGCTTGCATGGCGCGGCTGTTGCCTGTGCTGGCTTAAGGACAGCTTAAGACCGGGCCACAGCTTCCTGCACGGCGCCGGGTGTCCGGGTTTTGCGTTCAAATAACCTGAGTTCAATGGCGGCTGCGAGCCCAGGGGCGTCGGGTCGGTTGCGCAGGCTCAGGCTGGCGCCGCCGCGCGCCAGCGCAGCGCTGGCGATAGCGAGGCCCAGGCCGCTACCCACATGCCGGGCGGCCCGTCCACGAAAGAACCGCTCGGTGGCGCGGGCCAGCTCGTCCTCAGGCAGGCCTGGGCCTGTGTCCTCCACCACAATGCGCTGGTCTGGGCTTTCGCCCTCAAGCCGCCAACGCACCACCCCGCCAGGGGCCGTGTGCTGCACGGCGTTCTCGTGCAGATTGCGCACCGCAAGGTGGAACAGTTCACGCGTCATCGGCAGCGTGACGGCGTCGAGCGCCTGGTCAATGGACACCGTGACGCCGTCGCTGCGCACCTGGCCGGCCACTGCCGCGATCTCGGCGCCGGCGTTGATTGCGCCAGCGGCGCCGCCACATTCGCTGGCGTCGAGTTGCGCCATCGCCAGCAGCTGGCCGATGAGGCGCGCCGTGCGGTCCACGCCGCTCTCAATGTGTGCCAGCGCCGCATCACGCCGTTCGGCGTCGGGCGCGAGGCGGGCGATCTGCGCCTGCGCCCTGAGCGCGGCGAGCGGCGTTCTGAGCTCATGGGCGGCATAAGCGGTGAAACTGCGCTCATGATCACGTTGCCGCGCCAGCCGCCCGAACAGATCATTGAGCGCCACGATGACGGGCTGGATCTCGGTGATCGGCCGCCCGGCGCTGACCGGCGTCAGCTCGTCCGGACCGCGCGTCCGCAATTTGTCCGCCAGAGCGTTGAGCGGTTGCAGGCTGCGCCCGGCGATAAGCCAGATCAGCAGCGCCAGAACCGGCAGGATCAGCAGGCCCGGCAGCAGCAGGCCCAGCAGCAATTCCTGCACCAGGCGGTCGCGCAGGGCGAGCCGGTCGCCGACCAGAA
The DNA here is from genome assembly GCF_059740505.1 of Camelimonas sp. FR25. Classification (NCBI taxonomy): domain Bacteria; kingdom Pseudomonadati; phylum Pseudomonadota; class Alphaproteobacteria; order Hyphomicrobiales; family Chelatococcaceae; genus Camelimonas; species Camelimonas sp. FR25. The sequence goes on from NZ_JCAWFG010000084.1 coordinate 166,864, forward strand.
CCCGCTGGCCGCCGCCAGCGGCGGTAACAGCATAGACCCGCCACATCTCGCCATTGACCAACCGGTCGGAGAAGCCGCTTTGCACCTCTGACAGCGCTTCATCCGGAGCGCCGCTTGAGCGGCCGACGAGGCGCCCGTCGAGCGACCAGATCTGGCACGACAGCTGGCGCGAATAGCCGCCGCCATCCGCCGGCCGCGTCACGAAGCCTGCCGCTGCGTCGGCGCGAGCTTCGGTATTGTCGCCGCCCGCGGCGCCGCCATGCCCCTGGGCCGCCAGCGAGGCGACCATGCGGGCGGCCTCCATCAGGCGTGTGTCGAGCACCTGTTGCAGTTCGCGTTGGGCGCCAAACATGATCCAGACCGTCGCCGACAGCCACACCAGCGAGGTGGCGAGGGTCAGCAGCAGGAACAGCCGTTTGCGCAGCGAGGTCATGGCCGGGCGCTCTGCGTCTGGTGGGGCGGGACGCGCATGCGGTAGCCGACGCCGCGCACGGTCTCGATCAGTTCCCGACCAATCTTGGCCCTGAGGTTGTGGATGTGCACCTCCACCGCGTTACTCTCCACCTCTTCCTGCCAGCCGTAGAGTTTCTCGGTTAGCAGATCACGCGACAACACCGCCCCCGGCCGGCGCATCAACGCCAGCAACAGCGCGAACTCACGCCGCGACAGGCTGACCGGCTCGCCGCCCAGCAGCGCAAGACGGCGGCCGGGATCGACAGCGAGCTCGCCACAGCGCAACTGGCCGCTGCTTTCGCCGTCGGCGCGCCGTCGCAGGGCGCGCAGCCGCGCCGCCACCTCCTGCAGATCAAACGGCTTGCCGAGGTAGTCATCTGCGCCGCAGTCGAGCCCGCGGATGCGATCGGCCACGGCGTCGCGCGCTGTCAGCATCAGCACCGGGGTGGCGTCGCCGCGATCTCGCATGCTGGCCAGCAGATCAAGCCCTGAGCCGTCCGGCAGCATGATGTCGAGGATCACCGCGTCGAACGCGCCTGCGATCAGGGCGGCGTCGGCATCGTGGAAATCGGCGGCGCAATCTACGGTCAGCCCCTGCAGGGACAGGCCCACCTGCAGCGCGCCGCGCAGATCCGCATCATCCTCCACCACCAATATGCGCATGCTGTTCTCCTGGCCCAGCACAGGCGGCTGTGCGGCGCGCCTGCCCGTTTCCTGCCCCATCCCTGGCCACCCCTGGCCTGAGGGAATGGCCAGACCTCTCCCCCAACAGAAAGCCGGCGGCTTAAGGCTGGCTTAAGGCAGGCGGGCGACCCCAGCGGCGACAACGCCACGACGGAGGGTTGCTGATGTCATCGCCTGGACGCCTGCTGCTAGCCTTTATCGCCCTTGCTGGCGCGCTGTTGGCTTCAATCCCTGGCGCAATGGCTGCGGCGCGCCCCGCGGCCGACGCTGCCTTCCCCTTCGTCGCCAGCCGCACCATCACGGGCGAGCTCGATCTCAGCTGGCAAATATCGGCGGGCGCCTATCTTTATCGCGACAGCATCACCCTGCGCGAGGCTTCCGGGGCAACGCTGGCGATCGATATGCCGCCTGGCGTCGAAAAGGACGACCCCACCTTTGGGCCGACCCATGTGCTGGAAGGGCCTGGCGAAACGCGGGTCCGCGCCGCATCAGCGCCGGCGCGCGGCGTCGCCACCCTCACTTATCAGGGCTGCGATGCAACGCGCGGCGTCTGCTATCCGCCGCAGACCCGCCAGATCGACCTCGCCACCCTCACCGTAAGCGAAGCAGAATCCCCTGGCGCCAGCATGGCCGCCGCACCCAGGAATGCCGGTGCAAAGGTGGACGACGCCATGGCTGGGCAGCCCGCAGTTGCTTCGCCCCCGGGCGCAATCGATGACAGCCAGGACATCGCCTCGCGGGTGATGGCGCTTGGCCTTGCGCCGCTGGCGGCGGCGTTTGTTGGCTTTGGCCTGTTGCTTAGCCTGACGCCCTGCGTATTGCCGATGGTTCCGGTGGTGTCGGGCATGTTGGCGCGCTCGGGCGCAGCCACCAGCGGTCGCGGCTTTATGCTGGCGCTCACCTATGTGCTGGCCATGGCCACGGCCTATGGCGCGCTCGGCGTGGTCGCCGGCTGGTCAGGGCAGAACCTGCAGATGGTGTTGCAGACGCCGTGGGCGATCGGCGCCATGAGCCTGATCTTCGTGGCGCTCGCCTTGTCGATGTTCGGCTTCTACGAGCTGAAGGCGCCCGATTTCATCACCAGCCGCCTCGCCCGCAGCGGCGGCCACGCCCGTGGCTCGCTGCCTGGCGCCGCCGCCCTTGGCTTCACCTCAGCCCTGATCGTCGGCCCATGCGTAACGCCGCCGCTGGCGGGCGCCCTGCTCTATGTCTCGCAAACCGGCGATGTGACGCGCGGCGCCGTGGCCCTGTTCGCGCTGGGTCTTGGCATGGGCGCGCCGCTGCTGGCGCTGGGCCTGGTCGGACCGCGCGCCCTTCCGCGCAATGGGCCATGGCTGATCCGGGTCAATCACGCCTTTGGCGTGATCTTCCTCGCCACCGCCATTTACCTGTCGAGCCGCATGCTGCCGGGACCCGTGGGGCTGATGCTGTGGGCGCTTCTGGCGCTTGGCGTCAGCGTGTTCCTCGGCGCCTTTGACCGCAGCGGCCCAGCCTCCGCGCCGGCGCAACTGGCGCGGGCTGGCGGCCTCGTCGCGGCTATCTATGGCGTCATCCTGCTGGTCGGGGCGGCTAGCGGCGCGGCCGATCCGCTGCAACCGCTGGCCCGCTTCGCCACGCCCGCCGCCGCCACCTCCGGGCCAGGAAGCGTGCGCGCCGTCACCGTTCGCACCACAGCCGATTTTGAGCGCGCGCTGGCCGTCGCCGCTTCCGCCGGTCAGAGCGTCGTGGTCGATTTCACCGCCGACTGGTGCAGCATCTGCAAACAGATCGACCGTGAGGTCTTTCAGTCGCCCGAGGTGATGGCGCGACTGGCGCAGCGCCAGCTCATCCGTATCGACGTCACCCGCAATGACGCCGACAGCCGCGCCCTGATGCAGCGCTTCGCCGTGGTCGGCCCGCCCGCCATCATCCTGATGAAAGACCCAACGGCGCCGGTGGCTGGCCAGCCAAAGATCGTCGGCGCCATCGACCGCGCCGGCTTCCTCAACCGCCTCGACCAGGCCGGGCTGTGAGCCCTGCCGGTTCAAACCCCACCATTCACGAGAAGAGAGCCTGTCATGACTGATCTGTCCCTGTCCCGTCGCCAAATGCTCGGCGGCCTCGTTGGCGTCGCCGCCGCCACGAGCCTGCCGCTGCCGGCCTTCGCCAATACGGACGACGTCTCCCGCGAGATGATTCTGAACGACCCTGAAGCGCCGTGGACCGGCGCAGCCAACGGCGATGTCACCATTGTCGCCTTCCTCGACTACAACTGCCCGTTCTGCAAAAGCTCGACGCCCGCCCTCGACCGGCTGGTGCGCGAGGATGGTCGCGTGCGCCTCGTTTACAAGGACTGGCCGATCCTCGGTCTTGCGTCAGTGCATGGGGCGCAGATGGCGCTGGCGGCGGCGAGGCAGAACCGTTACCGCGAGGCGCATCACGCCCTGATGGGCATTCCGGGCCGGCGCATTGAATCCGAGGTCATGTCAAAGGCCGTGGCTGCCTCGGGCGTCGACATGCAGCGCCTCAACGCCGATATGAACCAGCACGGCGACGCCATTCGCGCCCTGCTTAAGCGCAATATGGCGCAGGCCGATTCCATCGGCTTTCGCGGCACGCCGGCCTATCTGATCGGCCCGTTCCGGGTGGAAAGCTCGCTCGACTTCGACGGCTTCTCGGCGGCGGTCAAGGACGCGCGGGCCCGTCAGAAAGCGGAGCGCGGCTGAGATGGCCCGGCTTCGTTATCTGACCACACGGGTCTGCCTTGCGACGTTCGCCGCCATCGCGCTGTCGGCCTGCGTCACCACCCAGCCGCCACCCGCTGCCGTCGCGCCGCCTGCGCCCCGTGTCGATCCGGAAACGGCCGCCCGCTACGGCAGCGTGCCAGGGGAAAAGCATCACGTGCCTCCGGTCGCGGCACAGGACCTCGATCCGCGCAATGTTCGCCAGCTGGTCGACTATCACGGCCCTGAAGCGCCGGGCACGCTGGTGATCGACACCGGTCAGCGGTTTCTGTTTCTGGTGCGGGAGAACGGCAAGGCGATGCGCTACGGCATCGGCGTGGGCCAGGAGGGGCTTGAGTTCAAGGGCTCGGCCAACATCCAGCGCAAGGCCGAATGGCCCCGCTGGACGCCGACGCCCGACATGATCCGGCGCAATCCGGAGAAGAACCGCCCATGGGCGGGCGGCATGACCGGCGGCACGCACAACCCTTTGGGCGCGCGGGCGCTCTACCTGTTCCGCGGCGGCCGCGACACGCTGTATCGCATCCACGGCACCAATGAACCGCACACCATCGGCGAAGCCGTATCGTCCGGCTGCATTCGCATGCTCAACCAGGATGTCATCGACCTGTACAGCCGCGTGCCCATCGGCGCGAAAGTGGTGGTGAAGTAACGTCTGCCTTGATGTGGGAGGCCCGGTTGCGAGGTGGATTTGCTCCTGCAAACCCGCATTTTTTGCTGGCTGCCTGCCGAAAACCCGCCCTCCACCACATGTTGAACCATGCCGAAGGGGGGCCAGAAAAATGGCCCGCCGGACACGCATTTAACAATCTTGGCGCTGGACAAAGTCATTGGCGGATGGGGTGAGATTCGAACTCACGGTACGGTTGCCCGCACGGCGGTTTTCAAGACCGCTGCCTTAAACCACTCGGCCACCCATCCATCCGGGCGTCCCGCATCGCCGCTGGCGAGAAGGAGCGCATCGCCGCGCCGGGGCGCGGGCCGCGCGGCGTCGCTGCCAGCGCGGGGTCGGCAGTTGTTGTGCCGTCCGGCGGCGGGATTGGCAAGTCGCAAATGCGCCTGCTGCGCCGGTGTGCACAGCGGCTGGCGACAGCCGCCCGGGGGCGCCCATGGCGAGGGACGCCAGCCGCGGCGAGCTACATGGTTTTGTCGCGCGGGGCGATATGCGCGCCGCGATGCAGCCACCAGGGCGACGTTTTGTGCGGGCGGGCTACAGTGTCGATGCGCGTGACCGGACGAGCGGGTCTTGGCTCCGCCGCCATGCCCATGTCGGTCGCGCGAACCGCACATTGCGTGGTGACCGGCGCCACATCGCCCGCGTGATCGCAAGGCAGCCACAGACAGGCAGATGTCAGAGCGGGGACGACCGTAACGTGCACGGACATAACGGCGGGACACAGGCTGCGCAGCGTAAGTTGTCTCGATGAACCGGCGCGGGCTGCGCTTTCGAGCCGACGACCCTGACGGCTATCACCTCGCCGCCCGTTGTCCCATCTCCGTCATGCCCGTGCCCGTCACGGGCAGCCTTGCGTTTGGCGCTCGGTGCGACCGGATCGCGATGAGGAACGAGTTGCGTTGTGGCGACTGGGCTGTGCGTGAGGAGACGTGGATGCCCGTGGCAAGCACGGGCATGACGGCAAAGCGTTCGGGGCGCAACGGCGCGCGTTTCGCCAGGAGCGTCGGCGCCTTCCAGCCTGTTGGCTGCGCCCCGGTTGTGCGCCCGCCAGTTGCGCGCCCGCCCGTTGCGCGCCCCCAATGACGGGGGCGCACATGCTTTGTGCTCTATGGGCGATACGCGACGTAGGCCGGCGAGGCTTAATCCAGGTCGCGAAGATAGTGACGCATCCGCGACCTGCGAAGCTCAAGCGCCGCTCGGGCTTGATCAGAACCCGATGAGTACTGCTCATCGGGGTCTTATATTACTTGCCCTGGGAGCCGCGGGCGCTGATGACCGGGCCGTCGAGCACCCAGCGGTCGCCCTTGAACACCATCATCTGCAGATCCTCGATCGGGAAGTGATCGGTCGGCGAGGTGGACATCGTGATGCCCTCCTGCAGCAGCGGCGGCTTGAAGTCCTTCAGGCTGGTGGCGACGGCCATGACGTTGTCCGTGGTCAGATTGTCGCCAGCCTGCTTGAGGATGTGCGCCAGCGAGGCGGTGATGGCGTAGCCGTAGGCGTAGAGCGAATTGTTCAGATCGCCGTCCGGCACATATTTGGTCATGAACTCCTTGAAGACCTTGACGTCAGCGCTATTGGCCAGCGCCGGGTCGGTGATGTCCTTCACATAGGTCGCGGTGATAGCGCCCTGGGCGTTCTCAAGGCCGGCGGGGATCAGCACGGCGCCGACCTGGGCGGCCACGTTGTTGAGGATGTGCACCGGCTTCCAGTTCAGCTCGCCAAGCTTGCGGGTCGACTGGGCGGCGAACTTGGGCGTCGACAGATTGAGGAACAGGTCCGCGCCCGAGGCCTTCAGCTTCACCATCTGCGAATCGACGGTGGGATCGGTGAGGTCATAATGCGCTTCAGCGACGATCATCGAGGTCTTGTCGCCAAGCCCATCCTTCACGCCTTTGTAGATATCCTTGCCGTAATCGTCGTTCTGTACCAGCACGGCGATCTTGGCGTTCGGATACTTCTCCTTGATCAGGGCGGCGTATGCGCGACCTTCCGAATTATAGGAGGCGTTGAACGGCATCGTCCACGGGAACTGCTTGGGGTCATCGCCAAAGCGCGTGCCGCCGGAAGCGAGCAGGAGGTGCGGCACCTTCTTCTGGTTCATATATTTCATGATGGCGGTGTTGGAGGGCGTGCCCACCGTGCCGAACAGCACCAGCACGCCATCATTCTCCACCAGCTTGCGGGTCTGTTCCACCGCTTTGGGGGGGCTGTAGGCGTCGTCATAGGACAGGAACTTGATCTTGCGCCCGTTAATGCCGCCCTGCTCGTTCAGCATCTTGAAATAGGCCGACGCCACCTTGCCGACCACGCCATAAGCGGAGGCCGGGCCGCTGTAAGGCACGAAATTGCCGACGACAATCTCCGTATCGCTGGCGCCGCGACTGTACTTCTTCTCGGCCATGGCGGGCGACAGCCCCCCGGCCACGAGCAATGCGGCGGCGCATAGTCCGGACAAAAAGGTCCGCTTCCCAACAATCACGGCGTACTCCCCAGTTTATACTTTATAGGGAAGAACTAGATCGCATAAAATTTGTGATAGCAACCCGGAAGAAAGGTGAAGCCGCAATTTGGACATGCCTGCCTGGAATGCTGGCGTCTGCGAATCCTCTTGCGTATGCGCATTGGCCAAGCCCAGATCGAGCGGCCATTGGCGTGGACGGTTGCTGGCGACGGCGCCAACGCGCGCACAGGCGCGACCTGACCCATCCTGCCGACATGGCCGGTCGCCACCCCTATTATTTGCCCATTACGCCGCTCGCCAGGCCCGACCGGGGCTGTCGCTTACGCCGTCTCAGGGTCGGACGCAGCCCCCCGGGCGCCGCCGCCAGCCGTCGCAGGGCGGGTGGGCGCGGTGCGCGGCAGCGGCGCCAATTGCCGGAAACTCATCATGCCGCCGTCCTTGTCGATCAGCGGCGCCTCGATGCGTGGGCGAGAGCGCGGCAACGCGCCCAACAGGCGCTCATCAAGCGTGTCAATGATGTCCGCCAGTTCAGGCTCAGCGACGAGGCCGGCGGCGACATCCTGGGGGTGCCAGACGCGGTCGCGCTGCCCCTGTTCAGGGAAGGCCTCATCCTGACCACGCACCAGCAAAGGGAACACCGTGACTGAACATTGCTGCAACTGGCCATTCTTGCGGCGCTTGATATAGCCATAGACGCCAACGGGCTCATGGCTGATGCGCCCGCGCAAGCCCGCCTCCTCCCATGCCTCCTGGGCGGCGGCCTGGGCGTCGGTGCGGCGTTTCATCGGCCAGCCCTTGGGGATGACCCAGCGGCCCGTGTCGCGCGACGTGATCAGCATGATCTGCAACGAGCCGTCGATCAGCCGGCGGTAGGGCAACGCCGCCACCTGCAGACCATCCTGCCCCTTGTTGTCATGACGCCTGTCGGACCGGCCAGCCTTCGTCATCCCTCCCTTCGCCATTCACTACGCTCCAAAGACCGGACAACCGCCGGAGAATCAGTTCGGCGCCGCGCGAGGGCGCAGCGCCGGCGACAGTCTATATGCAATCCTGCCAGACGTCCTCGCCAGACGGGCAAGCCGCGCGCAGCCGTCTGCCCCGAGCAATGGCGGCGGCTTGCGCCAGATGCGCCTGAAGGCCGCCGTTTACGCGACTGCTGCGCACCGCTCTCGGTCAAGCCAATTGCGGATCGCCACGCTCGCTCCCGCCCCGACCCGCTCGCAAAGCCTGGAGCCAGCCGCGGCGCCCCCGGCCCCTGTCGACAGCGTAAGCAGAACCTTGCAGGCGAAACGATCGCATTCAAGCAACCTCACAGACCAGCCGCGTCGGCCCGTCAGACCCGTGCGCGCATCGGCGCGTCTCACATCTAGATCTTTACACCGGTTTATTCAAGTTCGTGCTGCGCGCCGCTATTTAACCTTACGTAACCAGCGTGAGGCATGGCGATGGTGACGATATCTGGCGCGCGCGGCTCTGATCCGGCCCCAGAGGAGCGGTGACGGCCCGGCGGCGCCAGACCAGCGCCCCCCCTTTGGCCGCGGCGGCAGCCTCCGGATAGGGCTATGCAGTCCCTCGCCTGCTTGTGGCAGGCGCGCACGCCGCCGCGCAGCGGCGGCGGCCTGAGGGCGCCCCGTGACTGCGGCGCCTGATGTCCGCGACCTGGCGCCGACAGTTGTTGCGGCAGCTATGGCGCCAGTCGCCAGGCCTCAGCCATGGGACTGGCGGGCGCGGTCGCGCGCCGACGCCACCACCTTGCGTAGCGCCTCCTCGGCTTCGGCCGCCTGACGCAGTCCCTGTTGTGACACGGCGGGATCGTTGGCGGCCGCCACCAGCTCACGATATGGCTCCACATTCCGCCGTAAGCGCCTGGAATAAAACGCGTCGAGATACTCCTCGCCATACACCTCGACCAGATGCTCCAACGCATCCTCCAGCGCAGCGCGCAACACCAGCGCCTCGATACGCGACTGGCCGGCGCCTCCTGCGGCGCCTGGGGCGGGAGCGCGCGCCACGCCGCCCGCCGCTGGCCAGGCCGCGCTGGCGGCGTCAGGCGCAACGCTGTCGCCGCCGGCGCGACGTACGGTGGTGGCGCCGCTGCGCCAGGGCTCGGCCGCCGCAAGGCTGGCTGGGTGCGCGCCCGACGCGATCGGCTCAGGCGCGGGCTGCGTCACCGCCGGCGGCGAGGGTTCGACGCGCGTCACCGACGAGGCGGCGCGGGCGACCGCCTCTGGCGGCGGCGCGGGCGGCGCAGCGAGCGCACGCCGCCGCAGCAACAGCGCCCCGCCAACGATGGCCGCCAGGGCCGCACCGGTGATCAGCAATGCGGAATCGCTAAGCATAGTTTCCCATAAAGCCACCTGTTTGCTGACGGATAGGGGCGCTGACGCCGCCTGCTTCCGCCTGCTGCGAGTATAGTGGCCGGTCGCCGCGCTTCAATGTGGCTGCCAGCGATTATTGCCGCCAATACATACGTGAAAAATGCGCCATTATTTTATTTCACAGAAGGAGCCCGACCAATTGACCAGGGCGCCCGCTCGGCAGCCAGCTGACGGAGGGTGATCGCACAGGCGCCGTGCAGCATGCGCCGTCTGCCTCCGACGTGATGTTGCGGCGCTGCAGCCTGTCGCGCCGTGATCATTGCCTGGCTTATTGCCTGCGTTTGTTGTCTCGTCCGGTTCCCTGGGCCGTAACCACGCGCCTTGCCCGCCGCCTGCGACGACGCTACGACAGCACCTGGCTGCGCCTGAACATGCAAAGCGTCATTCAGGCGCGTATCCGGCAGCGGCGCTGACGCAACAGCCCGAGGAGGCGCACATGACAGAAATCGCCGCAGAATTCGTCATCCCGGCGCCACCCAGCCCCTCGGTCGCCGTCGCTGGCACGCAGGCCCGCTTCCCGGTGCGGCGCATCCTCTGTGTCGGGCGCAATTACGCCGACCATGCCCGCGAGATGGGCAGCGACCCCGAGCGCGAGCCGCCGTTTTTCTTCATGAAGCCGGGCGACGCGGTGCGGGACGGCGGCGACATCATTTATCCGCCGCTCACCAGCAATCTGCATTTCGAGGTCGAGCTGGTCGTGGCGATCGGCAAGGGCGGCGCGAACATCGCCGCCGCAGAGGCACCGGAGCACGTTTTTGGCTATGCGGTCGGCGTCGATCTGACCCGCCGCGATTTGCAGAACGCCGCCAAGGCGATCGGCCGGCCATGGGATTGGGGCAAGGCCTTTGACGCCTCCGCCCCCTGCGGCGCCATTGTGCCCGTCGCCCAGGCTGGCGATCTGACCGACGTCGACCTGTGGCTCAGCGTCAATGGGGCCGAACGGCAGCGTGGCCGCACCTCCGACATGATCTGGCCTGTGGCCGATGTCATCGCCATCGCCTCTCAGGCCATGAATCTGGCCCCCGGCGATCTGATCTTCACCGGAACCCCGGCGGGCGTTGGGCCGTTGCTCCCGGGAGACCAGGTGGCGGCCCGGGTCGCAGGTCTGCCGCCGCTTGATTTCACCATTGTCGCGCCAGCCCAGGGCAGTTGATCTCCATGCAGGCCAAGCAACCAGCGGCGACGCAGCCCACGGCGGTCGCCGATGATCTGCGCCGCGCCATGCGCCGCGTCGCCAGCTCCGTCGCCATCGTCACCACCCGCCGCAATGGCGAGGATCATGGCATGACCGTCACAGCTTACAGCTCGGTGTCGCTGGAGCCGCCATCGGTGCTGGTGGTGATCAACACCAGCGCCTCGCTGCACGAGCCGCTGACCCAGGGCGACGGTTTCTGCCTGAACATTCTCGACGCCAGCCAGCAGGATGTGGCCGAGGCCTTCGCCCGGCCAGGCGCGGGCCACAGCCGCTTCGCCACCGGCGACTGGCGGCGCCCGGAGCAGGCGGGCGCGCCCGCCCCGGCGCTTGCGTTGGCGGGCGCCCAGGCGTGGATGCAGTGCCAGGTCGACAGCATCGTCACCGCCGGCACCCATTCCATCGTCACCGGCCGCGTCACCGCCGCCTGGGCGGCGGATCATGGCGCCCCGCTGCTCTATCTCAATGGCGGCTTCACCAGCCTGCCCTGACGCGCGCACGACGCCAAGGCCGGACGTCCCCTGGCGCACTATCCACCAGCCTTTGGTCGTGGCCGCTGCGCCGGGCAAGCTCCTGACATGGCGCCGCTGGAATTGGCGCGGTAATGTGCGCGGCGATAAATCGCCATGCCTGGGAGGACCCTTTGAGCGTCGACATCACTTCTGGCGCACGTGCGCGCCGCAACACCATTTCAGACGCCATCCGCCGCTCGGCGCTGCGTATGGGCGACGCCCCGGCGCTGCAGTTTGGCGAGCGCGCGTGGAGCTACGCCGGCCTCAACAAAGCCATTGATCATGTGGCGGCGCGGCTGCTGGCGTTGGGGCTGAACAAGGGGGAGCGGGTCGGCGCCTATGGTCGCAATTCCGACGCCTATCTGATCCTGTTTCTCGCCTGCGCCCGCGCCGGCGTGGTGCATGTGCCGATCAATTACGCGCTCACCGAAACCGAGCTGGGCTACATTGTCGACCAGTCGGGCGCGCGCGCGCTGATCTATGATCCCTTCCTCGCCGACAACGCCCTGAAAATGCGCGGCAAGCCTGGGCTTGCTTTCATCGGCACGTTTGGCGACGGCGGCGACATCGACGTGCTGGCGGCGGCGCTTGACGAAGCTGACATCGCCCCGGTCGATGTCGATCAGGATGACAACGACCTCGTCCAGATCACCTATACCTCTGGCACCACCGCCATGCCCAAGGGCGCGATGATGACCCATCGCGCCCAAATGGCCGAATACGCCAGCTGCATGTTCAATCTGGAGCTCGGTCGGGAGGATCGCTGGCTCGCCGCTCTGCCGCTGTATCACACGGCGCAGATGCACTGTTTCACCGTGCCGTCGATGCTGCTCGGCGCCTTCACCGTGCTGATCGAGGCGCCGCTGCCTGAACTGGTGCTGGAACTGATCGAGCGCCATCAGGTGACGTCGTTCTTCGCGCCGCCGACGGTGTGGATCAGCCTGCTGCGCCATCCGGATTTCGCCACCCGCAACCTTAGCCAGCTGAAGAATGTCTATTATGGCGCCTCGATCATGCCGGTGCCGGTGCTGCAGGAGCTGCGCGAGCGGCTGAATGGCGCCCGCGCCTTCAACTGCTATGGCCAGTCAGAAATTGGCCCCCTGGCCACGGTGCTGCGCCCGGAGGAGCACGACGCTCGCCCCGCTTCGGCTGGTCGCCCGGTGCTGAATGTCGAAACCCGCGTCGTCGATGAGCACATGAACGACGTCGCCCCCGGCGTGCAGGGCGAGATCGTTCACCGCTCGCCCCAGCTGCTGCTGGGCTACTGGAACAAGCCGGAAGAGACCGCCGAGGCGTTCGAGGGCGGCTGGTTCCACTCCGGCGACATCGGCGTGCTGGATGAGGAAGGCTATCTCTACGTCGTCGACCGGGTGAAGGACATCATCAAGTCGGGCGGCTCGATGATCGCCAGCCGCGAGGTCGAGGAAGTGCTGTTCACCCATCCGAGCGTCTCGGAAGTGGCGGTGATTGGCCTGCCTGATCCGAAGTGGATCGAGGCGGTGACGGCGGTGGTGGTGCTGCGCGACGGCCACAAGGGCGACGAGCAGGCGCTGATCGCCCACGCCCGCGAGAAGCTGGCGCCGTTCAAGGTTCCAAAGAAGGTGCTGTTCGTCGACAATCTGCCACGCAACACCGCCGGCAAACTGCTGAAGCGCGAATTGCGCCTGACCATGGCGGAGTAAGCCCAGAGGCGGCCGTTCGGTCAGCCCCTTCCGGCTACCTGGCCTCCTCCGCCACCTCCTCCACCGTCATGCCCGTGCTCGTCACGGGCATCCACGCGTTCGGCGCCCTTTCGGCGGGGCCGACATTGCAGACCGATTGGCGGCGCGGTGCACTCACGACGCAGGACAAGACGTGGATGCCCGTGACAAGCACGGGCATGACGGCGGGATACCGGTTGCGGGCGTCGCGGATATAGGGCGCGCGTCGCCGCCCCCTGGTTAAGGCAACCGCCTTCGCCTTTTTGCAGGCGCGCCCCAGCCGGCTACCTGTCTTCCTCCTCCGCCTCCTCCACCGTCATGCCCGTGCTCGTCACGGGCATCCACGCGTTTGGCGCCCTTTCGGCGGGGCCGACACCGCAGGCCGATGGGCGGCGCGGCGCATTCACAACGCCCGAGAAGACGTGGATGCCCGTGACGAGCACGGGCATGACGGCGGGGCGTAATGGCGCCTGCCGCGTGGCGCTCGACCTGCGCCGGACCTAATCGACCGGATGCATGAGCCGTGAGCTGACCGCGATCCGGTTCCAGACATTGATCGTGCCAATGGCGATGGTCAGCTGGGCGATCTCTTCGTCGCTGAACACCGCTTTCGCACCGGCGAAATCGGCGTCGGGGACGCCGGTGTCTGCGACCAGGGTGAGGCTTTCTGTCCAGGCGAGAGCGGCGCGCTCACGCGCGTCAAACAGCGGCGATTCTCGCCACGCCGCCACCAGATGCAATGTCTGCTCAGGGATGCCGGCGGCGCGCGCCTCCTTGACGTGCATGTCGACGCAATAGGCGCAGCCATTGATTTGCGAGGCGCGCAGCTTCAGCAGATGCAGCAGATGCCGGTCGACGCCCGAATTCAGCACCGCCAGCTCAAGCCCATAGACCGCCTTGTACAGCGCCGGCGCCAGGGTCGCGATGTTCATTCTTTGCTGCATGTCAGTCCCTCCTGCCACACGCCGACCCTGGCCAGCCGCGGCTAATCATCGATACTTTGTATCCACGATACAAACCAGCTATGATCGCTCTGTCAAGTCGAGGGCTTTGCCAGGGGGATGTGTTGCGGCGCTTGAGCGACGGGGTTGAGGCCTCAATGCATTGTGTGCTGGTGCTGGCGGCGCTGCCTGCTGGCGCGGTAATGTCGGGCCGCGACCTGGCGCGGCTCTATGAGCTGTCTGAAAGCTACATGCTGAAGCATCTGCGGGCGCTGACTGCGGCCGGGGTCACCGAAGCGACGCCAGGGCCACGCGGCGGCTTTCGCCTCGCCCGCCCGGCGGCGGACATCACCATGCTCGATGTGGTGGAAGCCATCGATGGCCCTGGGCCAGCGTTTGTCTGTAAGGAGATCCGCCAGTGCGGCCCGGCGGCGAGCAAGGATCCATGCGCCTACAGCAAAAGCTGCCTGATCAGGCTGCGTATGCTGCAGGCAGAAAAGCTGTGGCGCGACGCCCTGCGCGGCCAGTCGCTGGCCGATCTGGCCCACGACGCCGCGCCCCAGATCCCTGCCGACACGCAACAGGCCCTCGCCCATTATGTCCAGACGCTCAGCCGTTAGCGCCATAGCCGCTGGCGAAAACGCAAGCCCGACAGCTGGAACGGCGCCCCCCGCCGTCATGCCCGTGCTCGTCACGGGCATCCACGCGTTTGGCGCGCTTCTGGCGAGGCCACTACCGCAGACTGGTTGGCGCGGCGCGTGGACGACGCCGGCGACGACGTGGATGCCCGTGACGAGCACGGGCATGACGGCGGGACACTGGCTGCGCCCCATCGCCACTCCCAAGTTCAGGCAACCAACCTCGCCCTTGCAGGCGCCTCCAGCCTGCTGCCTGTCTTCCCCTCCGCCTCCCTCAGCGTCATGCCCGTGCTCGTCACGGGCATCCACGCGTTTGGCGCGCTTCTGGCGAGGCCACCACCGCAGACCGATGAGTGGCGCGGCGCATGCACGACGCGGGAGAAGACGTGGATGCCCGTGACGAGCACGGGCATGACGGCGGGAGGCTGGGTTGGTCGCGCGCGGGCGACTGTTGTGAGACGTGTCGGTCAAACGCCGCGCCGCAGCCTGTCCCGGCACCGCGCACCACGCGCGCAGCGCATAAAAATTGCCCCGGCGTCACCGCCGGGGCCTGAGATACACGGCATGGCCCGGCGCGCCGGGCCGCCTTGATCTGCTTACTTCTTCCACTCGGCGACGACGTCGCCAAGCTTGGCCGTGCCAACCTTGCGCACGTTGGACGGGGTGGCCGAGAAGCGGGGCGCAGGCGCTGGCTGCACCACGCCGTCGACTTCGACGAAGGTGTTGCGGGCCTTGAGGTGCGCGTGCTCCTTGGCTTCCGACATGGTCAGCACCGGCGCGTAGCAGATGTCAGTGCCTTCCATGATGGCGTTCCACTCGTCGCGGGTCTTGGTCTTGAACACCGCGGCGACCTTCTCCTTCAGCGCCGGCCAGGCGGAGGCGTCCATCTGGGCGTCGAACGCGGCGTCGGTCAGGCCAGCCTTCTCGCGCAGGATGGCGTAGAACTGCGGCTCGATCGAACCGATCGAGATGTATTTGCCGTCCGAGGTCTCATAGGCGCCGTAGAAGTGCGTGCCGCCGTCAAGCAGATTGGCCTCGCGCTCTTCCTTCCACGCGCCGCTGGCGGAGAATTCGTAGAACATCGACATCAGCGACACGGCGCCGTCGCACATGGCGGTGTCGACCACCTGGCCCTTGCCGGTGGCGCGGGCGCTGACGATGCCGGCGAGGATGCCGACCACCAGATACAGCGCGCCGCCGCCGAAGTCGCCGACGAGGTTCAGCGGAGCCGCCGGACGGTCGTTCTTCGGGCCAATGGCGGCCAGGGCGCCGGTGATCGAGATGTAGTTGATGTCATGGCCGGCGGCCTGGGCCAGCGGACCTTCCTGGCCCCAGCCAGTCATGCGGCCATAGACCAGCTTCGGGTTGCGGGCCAGCACCACATCCGGGCCGAGGCCGAGACGCTCCATCACGCCCGGACGGAAGCCTTCGATCAGCGCGTCGGCGCTGGCCAGCAACTCCAGCACGCCCTCGATGCTCTCCGGGTTCTTCAGGTCAACGTCAACGACGCGACGGCCGCGGGCGCTGAACTTCATGGCGGTGAACTTCGAGCCGACGCGGTCGAGGCGGATCACGTCAGCGCCCATGTCGCCAAACATGCCGGCGGCGAACGGACCCGGGCCAATGCCCGCGAACTCAACGATGCGGACGCCCTTGAGCGGGCCAGTTGCTTCAGTGGTCATGCTGCTCTCCTGAAAAGATATCGTTTTACGGCTGGCGAATGGCGCAACGGCCGTTCAGCGCGCCCATTTGGGATTGTTGATCTTCAGCGCATCCTCGCAGCTCTGCAGCAGATGCTCCGCGAGGCCTGGCGTGCGCCAGTCGATATCGCCTTCACGAATGGCGTCGGACAGCGCCAGCTCCATGGCTTCGCGGCTGTCGCCAGCGACAAAAGCCTTCAGGCGCTCCGCCTCGGCGGCGTCGAGCCCCTGGCCCAGCTGCAGTTCGCGCTCGACCATGGCCAGCACATTGGCGGCGACACGGAGGTTGAACCAGCGCGCGCCAGTGGATTCGGGCAGGATGTCGCGCTCGAGAAACTCGCGGACGACGGCGACCAGTTCGGACGCTTGTGGCAGGCTCGACGGCATATCAGACCTTCCCTGTCAGATACTGGTAGAAATCGAACAGCGGCTCCTCCATGCGGCGGCCGATGGCGAAGGCCTCAACCGTCCGCTCCGAGGCGTCGCGCTTGTGCGCCTGGCCCTTGAGCAGGCACATCACGCCCCATTTCACCGAGCCCCAGGCTTCCCAGAAGCGCAAATGGTCAGGGTCGACCTTCTTGCCGCTGGTCTTTTCATAGCCGGCGATCAACTCGTCGCGCGAGCCGACGCCGCCTACCGGATGCGGGCCGCCAAAACGCCAGGTGTTGGTGCAAAGCCAGCCGAGATCGGCGATGGGGTCGCCGAGGCAGGCCAGCTCCCAGTCGAGCACGGCGCGAATGCCATCTGGGCCGCAGATGATGTTGCCCATACGGAAATCGCCGTGCACCACCGAATCCGGCACGCCGCGCGGCAGATTGGCCTCGGCCCAGGCGAAGGCCACATCCAGCGCCGGGATGGCGTAACCGAAGCTGTGGTAAATCTGCTTGTACTTGGCCACCTGGATCTCGGCGCCGAACGACACCAGAAATGGCAGGCTGGCGGGATCGATACGGTGCAGCTTGCCCACCGCCTCGCCGCACTGGAAGGCGAAGTTCTTGCGCAGTTCCGCATAATCGGGTTCGCGCAGCAGTTTGCGGGCGATGGTCTCACCGGGCACAAAATCGGTGATGTGGCCGATGCCCAGCCCATCGCTGGCGTCAAAGGCGACGCGCACCGGCGGCGTCGGCACGCCAGCGCCCATGCCAGCCAGCATCAGCAGGGTTTCGTCGCGACCGGCGACGCGCGGCATGCCGGCGCGCGGATGGTCGCTGTCGACGGACGGCAATTCGCCGACCATCTGCAGGATGAAATCGCGCGTCTCGCCGTCGATGACGGACGAGAACGCCCAGGTCTGTTTGGTTGCGCCGCCGGTGAGGCGACGCAACTCAAGAATTTCGCCAGCGCCGCCAATGCGGCGGGCGACAACGCGCCCAAGCCGTTCAGCGAGCTCCGCCTGCGAAAAAGGCGCGTTGGAGGTCATAAGACGTTGCTACCGTTTCACTTGTTCTTCGGGTTATTCGGGCGGCGCGCGTCAGCCTCGATTTTGGCGTACTCGGCCTTCTTCGGACCCATGTAGCCGAACAGGTAACCAGCGACCTTGCGCATCTGGATCTCTTCCGAGCCCTCGGTGATGCGGTAGCGGCGGTGGTGACGGTAGATGTGCTCGAACGGCTTGTGGCGCGAATAGCCCATGCCGCCGTGCACCTGCATGGCGCGGTCAGCCGCCTCGCAGACCAGGCGGTTGGCCCAGTAGTTGCACATCGACACCTTGTCGGAGAGCACCTTGGCCACTTCCGGCTTGGCCATCTGGTCCATTTCCCAGGCGGTCTTGCGGATCAGCTGACGCAGGCCTTCGGCCTGGGTGGCCAGCTCGACCAGCGGGAACTGGATGGCCTGGTTGACTGCGAGCGCTTCGCCGAACGGCTGGCGCTGGCGGGCGTATTTGACGCTCTCATTGATGCAATAGACCGCAGCGCCGAGCGAGGAAGCCGCCTGACGGATGCGGTTCTCGTGCACGAAGTGCTGGGCCAGGGCCAGACCACCGCCCATTGGGCCGAGGATGGCGCTCTCCGGCACCCAGACGTCCTTGATCGACATGCGCGGATGGTCCGTCGGCATGTTGAACGTCCACATGTACTCCTCGATCACCACGCCCGGATCATTGGCCGGAATCAGGAAGGCGGTGATGCCAGACGCGTCGCCATTGCTGCCGTGGCTGCGGGCGAACAGCATGCAATGGGTGGCGACATGCATGCCGGTGATCCACATCTTCTGACCATTGATGCGCCAGCCGGCGACGCCGTCACGGGTCTCCGGAACCGCGTGGGTCTCCATGTGGGTGGCGTCCGAACCGTGATGCAGATCGGTGAGGCCGAAGGTGATGCGCATGGTGCCATCGAGCAGCTTCGGGATGAAATCCTTCTTCTGCGCATCGGTGCCGAAGTCGCGCAGGATCAGCACGATCGGCTGGTTGCCGACGATCGAATGCTCGTTCTGCAGATCGTTGTGCAGGCCCAGACCCTTGGCGGCGAAGTGCTCACGGATGATGGCCATGCCGAGGTTGGTGCCGTCCTTGCCGCCGAACTCCTTCGGCAGGGCGTAACGGAAGTGGCCGGCCTTGTCGGCGATGCGCTTGACGCGGGTGAGCAGCTCTTCCCACTCGTGGCGCGGCAGGCCCTGGTTCTCGAAATCGGTGCGCGCATATTCGCGACGGTGGTCGAAGAACCGAATGTTGTCGTCGGCGTTCTCGATCGGCTTGATTTCGGTCTCGATGAACTGGTCGAGCTCGTCCAGGTAAGCCTGGATGTCCGGCGGAATGTTAAAATCCATGTCCGTTCTTCCTCCTGTGCGACCCCAAAGCCGGAGCCGCGTCCTCCCCGGGCATCCTGCTGGACACCCAAAAATCCCTGTCTGGCGGCGCTCCTGAACCTGAGCGTTGTTACGCCGGGGCGCGCCAGTTTTTGTCCACCTGCCCCCGGTCGTCGCAGGTCGCGTGGTCCGGCCGTGCACACCATCCACAGCCTGGCCGGAGCGTTGCTTCCCACAAGCAACGCTCCCCAGCAGAGAAGGGCGACAGCCTCCGCGCACCTCCTCAGGCAGCGCCAGATCCGTCGTATTGCGACCACGACCAAGGGAACGATGGCGCGGAGCTTGACAACATTGACCAAACGATCGTTAGAATTTCAAGTGTGTATATGCAACGAACTGTGGCTGGGGGCTGCGGCTGACGCATGGAGCGCTATTGCGAGGACCTGAATGCCTGCAACTGAAGCTGGGACTTTGGGCGACCGCCTGAAGCTCCGGGGCTCTTGGCGACCAGCGAACAGCGCGGCGATGCAAGCGCGACGGGGCGCAGGTCGCTGGCGCCCTGCCCGCCAGGGGCACAGGCCTTGACGTGGGACGCGCGGGGCGACACATCCTGATCCGGCAGAAAATTGGCCGGATCAGCGTGAAGAACGTACCGGGACAGCGTGCGCGCAATGAGCGCGGATGTTGCGCCGGAGCATTTCAATGCGGGCGGGCTCCAGGGCGTCCAGCCAACGCGCAAGCGATGGCTGCGCCAGAGCCGCCCCTACGGCGACAACGGGCCATTGGCCCCTGGGGAGAGAGAAATGGCAGAAGCATATATCGTCGCAGCGGCTCGCGTCGCTGGTGGTCGCAAGGCCGGCCGTCTGAAGGACTGGCACCCGGTTGACCTCGGCGCCGAGGTGATCAACTCCCTGCTCGACCGCACCGGCATCGACCCTGCCCGCGTCGACGACGTGATCTGGGGTTGCGTCGGCCAGGTTGGCGAGCAGGCCACCAACGTCGCCCGCAACACCGTGTCGGCCTCGCGTCTGCCTGAGTCGGTTCCGGCCACCTCGGTCGACCGTCAGTGCGGTTCGTCGCAGCAGGCCCTGCACTTCGCGGCCCAGGCCGTGATGAGCGGCACCCAGGACGTGGTCATCGCCGGCGGCGTTGAGTCGATGTCGCGCGTGCCGATGGGCCTGTCGGCCGTGCTGCCGATGAAGAACGGCTTCGGCTTCTACAAGAGCCCGAAGATGGAAGAGCGCTATCCGGGCGTGCAGTTCAGCCAGTTCACCGGCGCTGAGCAGATCGCGGTCAAGCATGGCCTGACCAAGGATGCGATGGATGAGTTCGGCTACAACTCGCAGCTGAAGGCCATCCGCGCCGCCAAGGAAGGCGCCTTCAAAAAGGAAGTCGTGCCGGTTGAGGTCACCCTCGATGACGGTTCGAAGATCATCCACGAGATCGACGAAGGCATCCGCTACGATGTGACCCTCGAGGGCATCAAGGGCGTGAAGCTGATCCAGGAAGGCGGCCGCCTGACCGCCGCCACCTCGAGCCAGATCTGCGACGGCGCCGCCGCTTTGCTGGTCGTCAATGAGAAGGCCCTGAAGGAATTCGGCCTGACCCCGCTGGCCCGCGTCCACCACCTCACCGTGGTCGGCGGCGATCCGGTGATCATGCTCGAGGCCCCGATCGAGGCGACCCGCGTCGCCCTGAAGAAGGCCGGCATGTCGATCAACGACATCGACCTGTATGAAGTGAACGAGGCCTTCGCTTCCGTGCCGATGGCATGGCTGAAGGAGCTGGGCGCCAACCCGGACAACCTCAACGTCAACGGCGGCGCCATCGCGCTCGGCCACCCGCTCGGCGGCTCGGGCGCCAAGCTGATGACCACGCTGATCCACGCCCTGCACGCCCGCGGCAAGCGCTATGGCCTGCAGACCATGTGCGAAGGCGGCGGTCTGGCCAACGTCACCATCATCGAGCGCCTCTGATCCTTTCAGAGCCGCACAGACGATCAGGAGGACGCCGGGATTTCCGGCGTCCTTTTTTGTTTTCAGACAGTTATGCAGCGATGTTCGCGCAACTCGTCAACGGATGCGTCTGGCGCTCGCCGGCTTCAGCACGCCGTGCCGTGAGCGTCGACTACGTCCGCTCACCTGGTCAAACCCTCGACGCTGCGCCGACCCCGCGTGCTCGCCGGCGCCGTTCTCGCACAGCCCGTGCGACTTTATTGAATACATTCAAATTTCCGGACAAGTGTTTGCCAGAATTGCAATTTGGCGGTTGATGCCAGAAGGAGCGCAGCCGCTTTCGCGGAGGCGACATGCAATAAGGCGGGCGCCTGACGCCCGAACTGCGCCAAAGCGCTTGACCCGGCGCCGCCAAATCCGGCCAATGGACCAAACAGCAATATATCCGGCCCAGCCGGTTCGGGAGGACATCGCTATGAGCAACGCGCCGCAGTCAAACCGTCAGATCCTTCTGGTCGAGAAGCCCACCGGCAAGCTCGGCCATGAGCATTTCAAGGCCGTCGATGGCGACGTGCCGACGGCGGGCGACGGGCAGTTGCTGGTGCGCGTGCTGATCGTGTCGCTCGACGCCGCCAATCGCGCCTGGATGCAGGCGGCGACCTATCGCTCGGAGATTGGCGCGGGCGCGGTGATGGCTGGCGGCGCCCTGGCGGAAGTGGTGGAATCACGCGCTGAGGGCTTCGCAGCTGGCGATCTGGTGTTCGCCGACACCGGCTGGCAGCAATATGCGGCCATCGACGCCAGCGAAGCGACGAAGCTGCAGCGCGCCGAGCCGCTGAGCCATTTGATCAGCCTGTACACGATCCCTGGCCTCACCGCCTATTTCGGCCTGCTGAAAATCGGCCAGCCGAAGCCCGGCGAAACCGTGGTCGTCTCCGCCGCAGCAGGCTCCGTGGGTTCGCTCGTCGGACAGATCGCCAAGATCAAGGGCTGCCGCGTGGTCGGCGTCGCCGGCGGCAAGGACAAATGCGACTGGCTGGTCAAGGAACTCGGCTTTGACGCCGCCGTCGACTACAAGGGCGACGGCTTCCACAAGGCCCTGAAGGCGGCGACGCCGGATGGCGTCGACGTCTATTTCGACAATGTCGGCGGCGACATTCTTGAGGCGATGCTGTTCCGCATGAACCTCGGCGGGCGCATCGCCTGCTGCGGCGCGGTCTCGCAATATGACACCGGCGCCCCGCGCGGCGTCCGCGGCGTGCCTGGCCTGATCGTCGTGCGGCGGCTGCGCATGGAAGGCTTCATCGTCAATGACTTCGACGACGAGCGCGACGCCGCCCTCGCCGAGCTGCGGCAATGGGCCAACGCAGGCAGCCTGAAGGTGCAGGAGGAAATCATCGATGGGCTGGAGAACCTGCCCCAGGCGCTGATAGGCCTGCTTGCCGGCGAAAACCGTGGCAAGCGTATGGTGCGCGTGGCTTGATAGCCGGGCCTCGGCGGCGGGGCGGCGTCTTCAGCCCTGATCGGGCTGGGCGCGGCTCCCGTCGCATTGCAACGGCGCCATGACAAACACGATCTTGCCCGGCGGAGCGGCGGGCTTGCACAGGAGAAGCGGCGTAGCAGTCATCGCGCGCGCCGTAGCGCCGTGCTGGAGATTGATCCAGACCGAAAGCTTTGATTGTCTCAACCATCAGAGAATCAGTCCCGTCAGGAAGCTTCATGCGCCGACACAGCGTCCTGTTAATGGCCAGTGTGGGCCTCGCCGTGATTATCGCGGGCTCGGCGCCATGGACCCTGGCTGACCAACGGGCGGCGCGGCAGCTCATCCGGCATGTCGCCGCCATGACTGGCGCCAGCCTGTCCTATGACGGCGACGTCACCGTCGCCTTGCTGCCAGCGCCGCGCATCAAGATCGACAATGTGCGCCTGACCGACGCCGACGGACGGCTGCTTGCCAGCGCCAGGCAATTTCGCGGCCAGCTGCAGGTGGCGCCGCTGTTGTGGGGACGTCTGGCGCTGAGCGATGTCACCCTGGTCGAGCCGGCGTTTCGCGGCCCGCAGCCTGGCGCCAGTTTTGAGAGTGTGTGGGCCGGCGCCACTCAGGCGCTCGCAGCGCTGCACCGTCGCGCCAGCGCCGGCGAGGCGACGCCCCGCCGCATAACCCTGGTGGCCGGCGCCCTGCTCCAGGCAGACGGCAAACCGGCGCCGATCAGCAATATCAACGCCAGCATCACCTGGCCTTCAGCCGACGCTGGCATCAGCGTTGCGGGCGCCGCAACCATCGCTGGCGAGCCGGTTGAGCTTGAGCTCGCGGGCCTTGCGCCGCGGGCCATGACCAGTGACGGCAGCGCCGACATCATCATGCGACTGATCAGCGTGCCCTTGCGTGGCGAATTGCGCGGCGCCCTCAGCGACGGCGGCCGGCGGCTGGACGGCCGCACCAGCCTCGCCACCAGCGATTTGGCCCGTCTGAATAGCTGGCTTGGACTGCATTTACCTGCCGTCCGCAGCGTCAGCGCGACGCTCGACGCTGTTTGCGCCATCAATGCCCGCGGCGTGGCCCTGTCATCCGCTTCGCTCAAATTGGGCGACAGCGCCTTTGAGGGCGCGCTGGCCCTGCGACCCGGCGATGCCGGCGGCTGGGCGGCTGGCGGCACCCTCGCCGCTGACACGCTGGATTTGCGCAACGCCAGCCTCGCCGATTGGGGCGCAAACCAGCCGCTGCTGTCGCAGGAGGCGCTGCGGCTCTGGGATCTCGACCTGCGTTTGTCAGCCGCCAGTCTCCGGCTGGGCGCCGACTGGCGCGCAACGGATGTGGCGGCCAGCATTCTGGCGCGCAACGGCAAGCTTGAGGCTGTGCTGGGTTCCGCCAGCACGCTCGGTGGCGCGGTCAAGGGGCGCGTCGCCCTCACTCCCGGCCCTGCTGGCTTCGACATCAAGGGCCAGATCAGCGCCGACCAGATCGACATGACCCAGGCGCCGGCGCTGCAGGATGGACCGTTGCGGCTGAAGGGCGCGCTGGGCGGAACCGCCATTCTGGAGACCAGTGGCCGCGACCGGACCGAACTGCTGATGCGGCTGCAAGGCCACGGCCAGCTGCAAGTGAGCGACGGCGAAATTACTGGCGTCAGTATCGCCGACGCACTGCGTAACGCCAACCAACGGCGTGCGCCGGAACAGCTGCGGCTACGTGGCCGCACCGGCTTCACCAGCCTGCGCGCCATCTGGTCGCTGGCCCCCGGCGGCGCGGTGTGGGTGGATGACATCTCCACCCAGGCCGCGGGCGCCAGCCCCACTTTGACCATGCTCGGCGACGTCAAGGCGCTGGACGGCGCCCTGGCCATGACTGGAACAGTCCGTGCTGGCGGCGAAGACCCGGGCCGCAGCAAGTTCAGGCTGAGCGGCAGTTGGGCAAAGCCAGTCGTGACGCTCCTACCGCAACCCGCGCCCGACGCGCCGCTGCCTTCGCCCACGGCGCCGGACGGGTCGTCTTCAACGCCTGGGGCTCCGGGTCAATAGGCAGTCGGCGAGGCCAACCCGCCGGCGGGAGCGACCCTGACCGGGTAAACATCAGCCAAATTCGTTGATGTAGAGCCGTCCGCCCTGGGCTGCGGGCGCAACCTGCACCTCACTGACGCCGTCAGCCGAGGCAATCCATGCCTGGCGCGGCGCCATGGTCAGAGTGCGGATCTCGCCATCGCTGCGGGCGAGCATGACGGTGCAGGCGTGCGTAGCGAACAGCCGCAGATACTGCGCGTCTGGCGTCACCGCCGCCGGCGCCGAGCCATTGGCCCCGAGGGCGACGCGGTGGCTGGCCCGCACGCTGAGGCAGCGGATGAACGACAATGGACTCTCGATCGCCTTCCACATGACGCAGACCTCCACAACACAGGGCGAGTTGACGGGAATGACTTTCATCGCGTCAGGCGGCCATCCGTCGTCGTTGGCGCGCGCTTGCGCTGCATCCCTCATCAATCGCGAGGCGACCAGGCGAACTGAGGTCTACAGGAGCATTGCGCCTGGCCGACTGGGCCGGGCGCAGGCGCACTCAGGCGCTAATTGACGGTGGGGTCCTCGGCTTCGACGGTTACGTTTGGCACGACGTTAGGGGTATGCCGTTGCGGCATACGGGACGCCGCCCCTGCGCCGTTAGCGGGACGGGCGGCATCGCCCTGCTCCGCATCGTCTAGCAGCACCAGCTGCGCCGCCGTCGACAGGCGGCTGCCTGACTCGCCGTGATGATCTGCTCCGACATCGCCATCACTACCGCCGCCAGCTCGCAACCGCGCCAATTGCGTGCGCAGACCATCAATGGTCGCGCGCGCTGCCTCCAGCGAGCCATCCGACATCTGGCGGCTGCTGCGCTCATGGGCAATCTGGGTGTTGAGCTCGGCAACATGGGTCTGGAACTGCTCTTCCGTCGCCCGCGCCTGTTCCTGGACATGCGACAGCTCGGCGGTGGCGGCGATCCGCTTTTGCCGCGTGCCCTCAAAATCGCGATCGCGCGCCTTCAGGGTCGCGACCAGCGCGTGGCTGCGCTCGGCCAATCGGGTGTTGATCTCGGTGGTTTCCCGCGCCAACCGGTCCACCCTCTCGCGCTCACGCCTGAGCTCTTCAACCCGCTTCTCCAGCGCGCTCTTGTCGAGATTGAGCTGCAGAATCTGACGTTGCGCCGTGCCGTGCTCCTCAGAACGCAAGGTGATCTCCTCGCGCGCCCGGGCCAGCAATTGCTCGGTGACCTGCAGCCGTGACATCAGGGCGTCTGAGCGATTGGTGAGCGAACCCACCATGGCGCGCGACTGCTCCAGCGCCTCCGCCTGGCTCTGCTCCGCCGCCTTGTGCTTGCGAATCGCGTCAACCAGCTGCGCGTCGAGCTCCACGCGCGCCACCTCAGTCTGCTCAAGCTGCTGCAGGGTCTCGGCGTGCTCACGCTCCCGACGCGCCAGCTCGCGGTTACGTTGCTCAACGCTCATCTGCAGGGCGCCGAGCTCTTCCAGCAGCACAGACGCCTGCTGCTCATGTTTCTTCACGGCATTTTCCAATGCGGCGATATCAATCTGCCGCTCTTCGAACTTGCCGCGATACAGCGCCGCGCGTTCCTCCGCCTCCTCGACGCGCCCCTCCGTTTCCGCCTGTTCACTCCGCAATCTGGTGATCTCACCCTGCGCCGCCGCCAGGTCGCGCCGCGCCTGGTTCAACTCCACGGTCAGGTCCTGGAAACGCTGTTGCAGCGATTCCATGGCGATCTCAAGTTGCACGAAGGCCTGGCGTTGCGCCTGCGCCTCTTCCTGAATGATGGAAAACTCATGGCGCAGCCGCGCATGACTTTCGCGCTCCGCCTCCAGTTCACCGCGCGCGCCATCGACCGATATCTGCGTCCGCTGATGCTCAACCAACAGGTGCGACACCGAACGTTGCAAGGTCTGCAGCGCCTCCCCCGCGGTGCGCATGGCCTGCAGCCGTTGGCCGAGTTCGGCCAATTGCCCCCGGATCTCTTCCTGGGCCTTGCCCGCCGCCTCGTGGCCGCTGGCGTCGGGCGGTACATGCGGCGCGCCTGCGGCTACGCCGTCGCGCCTGTCTGGCTGGCGCGACGCAACCGGCTTGGCCGCCCTGGCCGCCTGCGCGCTGTCCGGATCAATCGGCCGTCGTCGTCCGCCACCCCGGAACCCAAACATCCGACACCTCGTCCTACAGCACGCGCCCCTTTGCCTGACGTCAAGTATTGCGTAAGCCCGCCGGATATCAAGACGTAAACCTAAAATATTAACCAAAATTTGTGGCCGCCATTACACAAATTCTACTTAATTCTGCTATGCTTCTGTAATAATTTATCGTCATTCACGATGAATAAATTCACTAAACGCCAAACAAATACGAAAACATCATCCATACCCCCCCAACCAGCCCGCCGCAGCCTTACCCCACCCGCCGCCCGGCGCGGCGCAGCAGCAGGAAACCCACGCCGAGGCCGATGGTGACGAAGGCGATCAGCATGCTGCAGGCGGCGTTGATCTCTGGCGTGACGCCGAGGCGCACCTGGCTGTAGATTCGCATCGGCAGCGTCGTCGACCCTGGGCCCGAGACGAAGCTGGCGATGACCAGATCATCCATCGACAAGGTGAAGGCCAGAAGGAACGCCGCCGCCAGTGACGGCGCGATCAGCGGCAAGGTGATGACGAAAAACGTGCGCCACGGCGGGCAGCCGAGATCCATGGCCGCTTCTTCCAAACTGACGTCGAAATCGGCGAGGCGCGCGCGGATGATCACCGTGGCGAAGCACATGGTCACGGTGGTGTGGGCGATCACCACCGTCCAGAAGCCGCGATCGACGCCGAGGCCGACAAAGAGCAGCAGCAGCGCAAGGCCCATCATCACTTCCGGCATCACCAGCGGCGCATAGGCCATGCCGGTCACCAGGGTGCGACCGCGAAAGCCGCCATGGCGGGTGAGCGCCAGCGCCGTCATGGCGCCCAGAACCGTCGCAAGCGTGGCCGAGACCAGCGCGATGCGCAGGCTGATCCACGCCGCCTCCATCAGCGGGCCATTGTTAAACAGCGCCACATACCAGCGCAGCGAAAAGCCGCCCCAGACGGTGACCAGCCGCGAATCGTTAAACGACCACAGCACCAGAATGACGATCGGCGCGTAGAGAAACAGCAGTCCGAGGCCGAGCGCCACGACATCAAAAGCGCGACGCGAGCCGGTCATGCGCGGCCCTCCGCCTCGCTTGCGCGCTCTTCCAGCCGCCGCCACAGCAAAATCGGCGCCAGCAGCAACGCCAGCATCACCACGGCGATCGCCGACGCCATCGGCCAGTCACGATTGCTGAAAAACTCGCTCCATAAGGTGCGGCCAATCATCAGCGTGTCGGAGCCGCCGAGCAGGTCGGGGATGACGAACTCGCCCATCATCGGGATGAAGCACAGCAGCGCTCCGGCCGCCACGCCCGGAGCCGCCAGCGGCAGGGTGACGCTCCAGAAGGCGCGCAGCGGCGTCGCGCCCAGATCCTGCGCCGCCTCCAGCAGGCTGCCGTCCAGCTTCACCAATGTGGCGTAGAGCGGCAGCACCATGAAGGGCAGATAGGAATAGACCAGCCCGATCATCACCGCCCAGCCAGTATTCATGATCTGTACGGGCTCAGCGATCAGGCCAAGCCATTGCAACGCCACGCTCAGCAACCCTTCTGGCTTCAGGATGCCGATCCATGCGTAAACCCGGATCAGGAAGCTGGTCCAGAACGGCAGGATGACCAGCAACAGCAACAGCTCGCGCCGGCCCGCCGGTTGACGCGCCAGGGCATAGGTCATGGGGAAGCCGATGAGCAACAGCACGAGCGTCGCGGCGCTGGCGTAACCCAGCGAGGTCAGGGCCGAAACCAGATAGAGCGGATCGTCAAGCAGCAGTAAAAAATTGTCGACGCGCAGCTGCTGCATCCCCTGCCACAGGCCGCCCAGCCCATCGGCCAGGTCAAACACCGGCCGGTATGGCGGCTGCGCCGTCGCCGCCTCGGAGAAACTCAGCCGCACCACCAGCAGGAATGGCGCGAGGAAAAACAGCGACAGCCACAGCACTGGCGCAAGGCGCACCAGCCAGCCGCCGCCCGGCCTGTCGAACCCACGACGGCGCATCAATGCTCTCCCATGGCAGGCGATGACAGCTGGACCAACCGCCCCGCCCCGACGGCCTCGCTCATCGCAACAGGCGTCGCCATCGACATGGCTCGCTCCATGGCGGCGACGCTTTGGCGCCCGCACAAGCGACGGCCTTGCGCGCACGCATCGACGGCGGCGGGCGAACATGAGGTTGGCATGGCCCGAAAATGGCGCAGCATGGGGCTCAATCCGTCAGAACAACCGCCGCATCGGCGGCGAAACTGGCGTAGACCGGTTCATCCCAGTTCAGCGGCTCGGCGACGTGGCGCGCCACATTGGCGCGCGACGCCTTCAGCGTGTCGCCTTGCGGCAGCTTCAGCACATAAGTGGTCCAGTCACCGAGATAGCCGATGTCCCACACCACGCCCCCGATGACATTGGCGGCATCCGCAGGCGGCTGGCGATCGATGCGGATTTTCTCCGGGCGCACCGCCACGGCCACGGCCTGGCCGAGCTGCAGTGCGGCGTCCGAGGCCACGCGCAATTCACCATCGATCGCCGCGCAGGCGATGCGCCAGAGGCCATTGTGCTGGCCGGTCACCACGCCTTCGAGCATGTTGGCCTCGCCAATGAAGTTCGCCACGTAGCGGCTGGTCGGCGCCTCATAGATACGCCCCGGCGTATCGAGCTGGGCGATGCGTCCCAGATCCATCACGGCGATGCGGTCGGCCATCACCATCGCCTCTTCCTGGTCATGGGTGACGACCAGGAAAGTGGCCCCGAGCTTTTCCTGAATATCCATCAGCTCGAACTGGGTCTGCTCGCGCAATTTACGGTCGAGCGCCCCCAGCGGCTCGTCCAGCAGCAGCACCTGCGGCCGCCGCGCCAGCGCCCGGGCCAGCGCCACGCGCTGGCGCTGGCCGCCGGACAATTGGTGCGGCTTGCGTCGCGCCATGGGCAGCAATTGCACCAGCGTCAGCATCTCCTCGACGCGGGCGGCGATCTCCGCTTTGCCCAGCCTCTGCTGCCTGAGCCCGAAGGCGATGTTCTGCTCAACGCTCATATGCGGAAACAGGGCGTAGCTCTGGAACATCATATTGACCGGGCGCTGGTGCGGCGGCACCAAAGCCTGGTCAACGCCATCGATCAGCACCCGCCCGACATCCGGCTGTTCAAAGCCGGCGAGCATGCGCATCAGCGTGCTCTTGCCGCAGCCTGAGGGGCCAAGCAGGCAGAAAAACTCACCGCGATAGATCGACAGATCGAGCTGGTGAATGGCGATGGCCTCGCCGAAGCGCTTCTGCACGCCCTCGAACCGGATCAGCGGCTGCGCCTGCGGATCCGCCCAGGGCGCGAAGTCGCGGCGCACCGCCCCCAGCCCGGCCCGGCCAGGCTTGCCCGCTGGCTTGCTGGCAGGCGTGCTGTTTGGCCCGTTGTTTGCTTTGGCCGTCTGGGCTGCCCCAGGCTTCAATGCATGCAAAGCACCATCCGCCACGCGCGACAGCGGAGTGACCTCGGCGTCACGCCATCCGAACACCATCCCAGCCCCCCTCCTGATCGACGTCGTGACGCGCTGGCGTCGCGCAACAGTCCAGTCGGCCTTACGCCATCCCCCGCCACATCTGCGACCGCCCCTTTCGCCGCGCGTCCCGTGCCCGGAGCCGGCCGTCGGCATGGCGCGCGCCGGCGAGCGGCCAAGGCCGAAGCAACGGACCACTTGAACGGACGGGTGCACGCCCGTGACGACGGCATCACCAACGTGACCTCGACAACTAAACAAACCGGCGCTGGGCGCAAGCGCTCCGAAACGCTTGCTCCCCAAAAAACCGATAGCGGGCAAAACCTTACGCAGCGGCGTGCCGCGCTGCTTTATCAGGACGCAAAAACAGCGCCGTCGCTGCGACGCCCCCCGAGCGTCAGTCGCTCCGCCCCCAGGCGTCGGAACCAGAGGGCGCCGCAACATTTTTCGTCAAAGCACGCACGCCTGCTGGCCCAAGGAGCCGCAGAGCGCCGCAGGGCGCCGCAACGCCCAGGGCTGCGGCTGTCCATCGCCCTGGGCGACATCACATCGGCGCCATGGCGGCGAACGCCTCCATCGCTGTGCAAGGGGAAATGAATGGGGAAATGAATCCGGCCAGGAGATGCCGCCAAGGCAAGCCAACGCGAGGCAAGCAGGGGCATGGAAAGCCAGCGCCAGGAAAGCCGGCGCCAAGATAGCCGGCGCCACGCAAGCAGGCGCAAGCAAGCAGGCGCAAGCAAACCCGCGCCGACGGGGCGGCGCAGGCTTCAGCCTAACTGGCATAAAATGGGACCGCGCAGTGCCGCGAGCGCAAGCGCGGCCGAGCGCCGCCTGCACGCGCGGGATGCAGGGCGCAGCGATAGGCCCGCCACACGATGAGCATGCCTCATCAGGTGGTGGTCACGCCCGGCCGGCGCTTTAGCTCATCAGGTCTTCGAAAGCTATGCGTCTGCGCGGCTGGAGGTTACGCCCCGTGGCGGGCGTGGAGTTCGTCCATATCCACCACCTGGCCGTCGATCAGGGTCAGGCGCCGGTCCATGCGCGCCGCCAGCGACAGATTGTGGGTGGCGATCAGGGCGGCCAGCCCCGTGGCGCGCACCAGGGTCACCAGGGTGGAGAACACATGCTCGGCGGTCTCGGGGTCGAGGTTGCCGGTGGGTTCGTCGGCCAGCAGGACATGCGGCGCGTTGGCGACGGCGCGGGCTATGGCCACCCGCTGCTGCTCGCCGCCCGACAGTTCGGCTGGCCGGTGGTTCAGACGCTCGCCGAGCCCGAGAAAGCCCAACAGCTCCCCAGCCCGCCGTTCGGCCTCGCGCCGTCCGAGGCCTGTCACCAGTTGCGGCAGCACCACATTCTCCAGCGCCGAAAACTCCGGCAGCAGGTGATGCGACTGGTAAACGAAGCCGATGCTGGTGCGGCGCAAGGCGGTGCGACCGCCGTCATCGAGGCTGGAGGTCGGCTCACCGCCCACATAAATCTCGCCGGCGTCCGGCTTTTCCAGCAGCCCCGCCACATGCAGCAGCGTGGATTTACCGGTGCCGGAAGGCGCGACCAGCGCGACAATCTCACCAGGCCAGATCGCCAGCTCGGCGTTGCGCAGGATCGACAGGGCGCGCTGCCCCTGGGTGTAGCTGCGCTGAATGCCGGTCAGATACAGGGCGGGCGGTTCGCTCATGACGCAGGTGCTCCTCGGGGCGCTGTCCGGCGGGCCGGAACCGGGATGTGGCGCAGATGGCGTTAAGCGCAAGGTTTAGCGCAAGGTTTAGCGCGCAGGGGTTGGGGGCGCCGGGGTTGGGACGCCGGGCCGCTCAGCTCCTCGCCTCGCCCCTTCGCCCCGATCCCCTGAACTGATCCCCTGAATTGGCTCCCTGTTCTGGCTCAGCCGTAGCGCAGGGTTTCCACGGGGTCGAGTTTGGCGGCGCGCCAGCTCGGATACAGGGTGGCCAGCAGCGACAGGAAGAAGGCCGTGGCGACGATGATCGTCACCTCCAGCGGGTCGATCACCGCCGGTAGCCGGCTCAGGAAATACAGCTCCGCCGGAAACAGGTTGGAGTTCAGCGCCTTGTTGAGGAAGGCGCGGATCGCCTCGACATTCGACGCCAGCACGATGCCCAGCACCGCGCCGGTGAGGGTGCCGACCACGCCGATCGCCGCGCCGGTGATCAGGAAGATGCGCATCACTGCGCCGCGCGTCACGCCCATGGTGCGCAGCACGGCGATGTCCTGGGCCTTGTCCTTCACCAGCATGATCAGGCCAGAAACGATGTTCAGCGCCGCCACCAGCACGATCAGCAGCAGAATCAGGAACATGACGTTACGCTCAACCTGCAGGGCGTTGAAAAACGTCTGGTTGCGCATGCGCCAGTCGGTCATCATCACCGGCCGGCCAATATTCTCGTCGATCACCGTGCGCACGGCGTCGACCTTGTCCGGATTGGCGACGAACACTTCGATGACCGAGACTTCATCGCCCTTGTTGAAATAGGCCTGCGCCTCACTCAGCGGCATATAGACAAAGCCACTGTCGAATTCCGACATGCCGATCTCGAAAATGGCGCTGATCGGGTAGGTCTTGATGCGCGGCGCCGTGCCGAATGGCGTGGAAGCGCCTTGCGGGGCGACCAGCGTGACGCTGTCCCCGGCGTGGACGCCCAGATTCATCGCCAGCCGGCTGCCGATCACCACGCCCTCCTTGGCGTCAAAGCCTTCCAGCGTGCCTTCGCGAATATTGCGGGCGATGAAATTGACCTTTTGCAGGTCCTCGCCGCGCACGCCGCGCACCAGCACGCCGCTGGACGGGCCGTTCTTCGACGACACCAGCGCCTGCCCCTCGACCAGAGGCAGCGCGAATTGCACGCCCTTCATGCCGTCGAGCTTGCGGGTCAGGTCGCGATAATCATCGAGCGGCCGGTCGATGGCCTGGAGAAAGATATGGCCGTTGACGCCGAGAATCTTGGTCAGCAGCTCCTGCCGGAACCCATTCATCACCGACATCACCACGATCAGCGTGGCGACGCCGAGCATGATGCCGAGGAAGGAGAACCCGGCGATCACCGAGATAAAGCCCTCCTTGCGCCGGGCGCGCAGATAGCGGCCCGCCAGCAGCCACTCGAACGGCGCAAAGGCGCGCGTGCCGGCGCTTTTCGGCGGAGGCCCCACGATCGCGTCCGTGCTGGCGGCCTGGGGTGTCGCGGGGCTGGTCATGGCGTCATGGCTCCGGAGGACATATCGCCCTGCGCCACAGACGCAGCAGGCGTACCGCACGCCCCGCCCGGCGGCGCGCCGTTCGGAAGGCCACGCCCTTGGCGACCTCAACGCACGGCCCGGGCATGGCGCGGGGGCGCAAGAGAGAATCCCTTGCGCGGCATGAGACCAGTGTAACGCAGAATATGCTTAATATTTGCTGTCACCGCGCCTGGCTTGCGACCAATCCACGGCAATGCAGGGCGTTGGCGCGTGGCAGGCTTGCAGCAACGCAGGCGGCGCCTCCCGCCCCAGAGCCCAAGGCCCCGCACCCCACCCGCGTCATGCACGTGCTCGTCACGGGCATCCACGCTTTGCGCCACGACTGCGCGCATCACTGCGGTGGTGCAGAAACGGATCAGCCACAAGACGTGGATGCCCGTGACAAGCACGGGCATGACGGCGTTTGGGGCGATGGTTGTGGTGTAGGCGCTGCCACTGCACCGGCGCTGGCGCTGGGAGTTTAAGCGGACAACGGGCGGGCAACGCAGGCTGCGCCTCCCACCCCCGAACCCAAGGCCCCGCCCCCCACCCGCGTCATGCCCGTGCTTGTCACGGGCATCCACGCGTTGCGCCACGACTGCGCGCGTCACTGCGGTGGCGCAGGGACGGAGCAGCCACAAAGACGTGGATGCCCGTGACAAGCACGGGCATGACGGCATTGGGGCGATGGTTGTGGTGTAGGCGCTGCCACTGCACCTGCGCTGGCGCTGGGAGTTTAAGCGGACAACGGGCGGGCAACGCAGGCGGCGCCTCCCGTCCCAGAATCCAAGGCCCCGCCCCCCACCCGCGTCATGCCCGTGCTTGTCACGGGCATCCACGCGTTGCGCCACGACTGCGCGCTTCACTTCGGTGGTGCAGAAACGGATCAGCCATGAAGACGTGGATGCCCGTGACAAGCACGGGCATGACGGTGGTTGGGCGATGGTACACGTTGGCGGCGCGTGGCGTGGAAGGCCAGCGCGCCACAGAGCCGTCTCAGCCGATAATGCGGGCCACGGCGTCGGCGGGCGACAGCAGTTCGCGTTCGCCGGTGGCGCGGCGCTTCAGCTCGACCTTGCCGTCGGCGAGGCCCTTGGGGCCGACCAGGATCTGCCACGGGGCGCCGATGAGGTCGGCGGTGGCGAATTTGCCGCCGGCGCGTTCATCGCGGTCGTCAAGCAGCACGTCGAGGCCGCGCGCGCTCAGCTGGCGATACAGGTCCTCGCAGGCGGCGCCCGTGGCGCTGTCGCCAGCCTTCAGGTCGAGAATGGCGACATTGAACGGCGCGACCGCGTCCGGCCAGATGATGCCGGCGTCGTCGTGGCTGGCCTCGATCAGCGCCGCCACCAGACGGCTCGGGCCGATGCCATAGGAGCCCATATGCACCGGGCGCAGCTGGCCGTCGGGGCCAGTGACCTGGGCGTTCATCGGCGCCGAATATTTCGTGCCGAAATAGAAGATGTGGCCGACCTCGATGCCGCGCGCCGCCATCTGGCGCTCTTGCGGCACCTGGGCGAAGGCGTCGGCGTCGTGCATTTCCTCGGTGGCAGCGTAGCGCGAGGTCCATTTGTCGAACACCGCCTGCAGGCCGGCGCGATCGCCAAAATCGGTGTCGGCGGCGGGAACGTCGAAATCGAGGAAGTCGCTGTCGCAGAACACGGCGCTCTCGCCGGTGTCGGCGAGGATGATGAACTCATGGCTCAGATCGCCGCCGATCGGGCCGGTGTCAGCCTTCATCGGGATCGCCTTCAGCCCCATGCGGGCGAAGGTGCGCAGATATGCGGTGAACATGGCGTTGTAGGACTGGCGGGCGCTGTCCATGTCGAGGTCGAAGGAATAGGCGTCCTTCATCAGGAACTCGCGCGAGCGCATGACGCCGAAACGCGGCCGCACTTCGTCGCGGAACTTCCATTGCAGATGATAGAGGTTCAGCGGCAGATCCTTGTAGGAGCGCACATAGCCGCGGAAGATCTCGGTGATCATCTCTTCATTGGTGGGGCCAAACAGCATCTCGCGGTCATGGCGGTCGGTGATGCGCAGCATCTCCTTGCCATAGGCGTCGTAACGGCCGGATTCGCGCCACAGATCGGCGGGCTGGATGGTCGGCATCAGCAGCTCAATCGCCCCGGCCCGGTTCTGCTCCTCGCGGATGATCGCCGTCACCTTGTTGAGCACCCGCAGGCCGAGCGGCAGCCAGGCGTAAATGCCCGCCGTCTCCTGGCGGATCATGCCGGCGCGCAGCATCAGGCGGTGCGAGACGATCTCGGCTTCCTTGGGGTTCTCCTTCAGGATCGGGAGAAAAAAGCGGCTCAGGCGCATGATGGCTCCGGACAGGCTGGAAAAACAGCGATCTTCGGGAAAGGCGGCCTGCACTTTCCAGAAAAGCTTTTATCAAATCAACAGGATACGTCGCGCCCGTCGCAGAGCGGTGAAGGCGCCGCGGCGCGACCCGCGCCGCCTTAAGGCGCCGCCGGTCCCGCAATCCAAAAACCGACGCGCCGGGCCATGGCCACGGCTTACGGGAATCGGCGCGTAGAACACACCCGCACGCGGCAAAACACAAGCGCGTGGCGGGGTGCCGCCCGCCTCTGCGCCTTACAGATTGATGTAGGGCATGGCCGCGTAGAGCGCTGCGAACAGCACCGCTGTCACCACGGTGGTCCACAACAGCTTCCACCACAGCAGGGGCCGGGCCGGCGCCCCGGGCTCGGAGCCTTCAACCACATCGCCAGCCTCGTGCTGGCTGCGCACACCGAACGGCAGGACCACGAACAGGGTCGTCCACCACATGATGAAGAAGACGGCGATGGACAGGGTGACGCTCATCGGCGCGGGAGCTCCTTGCTCAAAATCATGGCGAACGGCCATTTCCAGGCCGTGGGCTATCCGTCACGGACCGCGCCACGCCCTGGTCTCAATCCGCGCCGCGCCGGCAAACCGGTCAGAGCCGCGCCCACAGGCGCAGACCCAGGCCGCCGTCCGCCAGCGCCGTGCGCCCGGCGCGATGGCTTAAGGCTCAGACCTGCTCGAGCTCGACCAGCGTGCCGCAGAAATCCTTCGGGTGCAGGAACAGCACCGGCTTGCCGTGGGCGCCGATCTTGGGCTCGCCGCCGCCGAGCACGCGGGCGCCCTTGGCCACCAGCTGGTCACGGGCCGCGATGATGTCCTCGACCTCGTAGCAGACGTGGTGGATGCCGCCGTCCGGATTGTTGTCGACGAACTTCTGGATGGCGGAGTTCTCACCCAGCGGCTCCAGCAGCTCGATCTTGGTGTTCGGCAGCTCGACGAACACGGTGTACACGCCGTGATCCGGCTGCGGCACCTTGGCGGACACCGTGCCGCCGAGGGTGTCGCGATAGATGGCGGTGGCCTTTTCGATGT
Organism: Camelimonas sp. FR25; assembly: GCF_059740505.1. Taxonomy (NCBI): domain Bacteria; kingdom Pseudomonadati; phylum Pseudomonadota; class Alphaproteobacteria; order Hyphomicrobiales; family Chelatococcaceae; genus Camelimonas; species Camelimonas sp. FR25. The sequence continues at coordinate 203,345 of NZ_JCAWFG010000084.1, forward strand.
CCTTCACCGCGATGGCGACGTGGTTGAGCCGACCGATCATATTCATCCTCTCCGTCATGCCGGGCGTTGCGGCGCGCCTGGGCGCCGGGCCCTTTTACTGTGTTGCATAGAGCGCAGGCCAAAGCCGACGCCCTGCCCGCCGCCGCCAGATGGCCGCCGTGCTGCGCCGCCCATCCCACGACAGCCGCGCCATGTCCATGCGACGCGCTGGCGCCGCCGGGGGCTTTGGCCTCAGACGCTGACCACCATCACATGGCAGGTCGGCTTCTTGCCCCAGACATTGCGCATTTCATTGCGCACCGCCCGCTCCACCGCCGTGGCGAAGGAGGTGATGTCGCGGCGCTTGCGCGGCGGGTAATTGTCGATGGTCTCGTCGACCGTCTCACCGATCAGCCCGACCAGCTCGTCGCCCTGGGTGGATTTGGCTGGCAGCCCCGACACCTGGATCTCGGCCTCGCCAATGACATTGCCCTTGTCGTCCACGGCGATGGCGATGGAGATGACGCCGCCAAAGGCCAGACGCCGCCGCTCGGCGATCGCCGGCTCGGACGAGCCCACAACGATCTCGCCATCCTTGTACTGCACGCCCGACGGGACCTTGCCGACCACGCCGGCGCCGCCCTCGACAATCGCCACCACATCGCCATTGAAGGCGCGCACCACTTCCGGCACGCCCTGGGCGCGGGCAAAGGCCGCGTGCTCTGTCAGATGCAACGGCTCGCCATGGGCCGGAATGGCGATCTTCGGTCGGATCAGCGCATACATCTGCTCCAGCTCGCCACGACGTGGGTGGCCGGAGACGTGCACCAGATGGTCACGGTCGGTCAGCACCTCGACGTCCTTCAGCATCAGCCGGTTGACGATGCCGCCCACCGCCTTCTCATTGCCGGGGATGGTGCGCGACGAGAAGATCACCCGGTCGCCTGCCGAGATCCGCAGCGCCGGATGATCATCGCGGGCGATGCGCGACATGGCGGCGCGCGGCTCGCCCTGGCTGCCAGTCAGCAGCGCCACCACCTTGTTGCGCGGCAGGCGCTGCAAGGCGTCCGGCGAGCGGAACGGCGGCAGGCCCTTGAGGAAGCCGCACTCATCCGCCACCTGGATCACCCGGTCCATGCCACGACCAATCACCACGACCTCGCGGCCACAGGCGGCCGCGGCTTCCGCCACCGAGCGGATACGCGCCACATTGGAGGCGAAGGCGGTGACGCAGACGCGATTGGGGGCCGAGGCGATCAGTTCGCTGAGCGTCTTGGAGACGTCGGCCTCGCTGGGGCTGGAGCCGGCGCGCACCACATTGGTCGAATCGCAGACCAGGGCGAGCACGCCCTCCTCGCCGATCGCCTTGAGGCGGGCGACGTCTGTGGCGCGGCCAACCACCGGGGTGGCGTCAAACTTCCAGTCGCCGGTGTGCAGCACCGTGCCCGCCGGGGTGCGGATGGCCAGCGCATTGGCCTCCGGAATCGAGTGCGACACTGGCACGAATTCAATGCTGAACGGGCCAAGCGTCAGCACGCCGCCCTGCTTGACCTCGCGCAGCGGGATCTTCGGCGCGTTGAACTCGGACAGCCGCCGCGCCTCCAGAAGGCCAAGCGAGAAGCGGGTGCCGTAAACTGGTACGCCGAGCTGCGGCCACAACTGGGCGATGGCGCCGATGTGGTCCTCATGGGCGTGGGTGACCACGAGGCCGAGCAGATTCTTGCGGATCGACTTGATGAATTCCAGATCCGGAAACACCAGATCGACGCCAGGCGTAAACTCCGCGTCGGCGAACGATACGCCGAGATCCACCAGAACCCATTGCCGGTTCTTGCGCGGGCCAAAGCCATACAGCGCCGCGTTCATGCCAATCTCGCCCAAACCGCCCAAGGGGGCGAAGACGAGTTCTTCTTCCGGCCTGTCCATATTCATCAATTCCTCGCAGCGTCCCTTAACGCCTCTTGTGGGCGTGAGACAGCCGCCTCCCCCCTGTATGAGCCAACGTCGCCAAAATGCACGTCGCCGGCTGTAATGGTGCGCACATCGCCTGCCGACGTCCGCACCACCAACTGTCCTGTCGCGTCGATGGTTTCAAAGACGCCGCGAATAACCTCATCGCCAAATTGAATGGCGACGGGGCCGCCGACCCCATGGGCCCGCTCAAGCCAGGCGTCGCGAATCCGCGCCATGCCCCGACCGCTATCCCACATGGTGAAAAACTCCACCCATGTGGCTGATAATACTTCAAAAACCGAAGAAGCGGAAACCGCCGCTCCAAAGTGCTTCAGGCACGCGGCGGCATAAGGCCCGCCCTCGGGCGCCGACGCCACATTGACGCCAATGCCAATCACCACAAACCGCCTGCCGCCGCCAATGATCTCGCTCTCCAGCAGCATGCCCGACGCCTTGGCGCCGTCGAGCAACAGATCATTGGGCCATTTCAACCGCGCGGTTGTAGCCAGTTGCGGCGCGCACTGGCGCACCGCCTCATGCAGCGCCAGCCCGGCGACAAAGCCGATGGTCGCGGTAAGGCCAGGCTCACATTGCGGTTCAACCAGCAGCGAGGCGGCGAGATTGCCGCGCTGGCCCTGCCAGGCCCGCCCACGCCGGCCACGCCCGCCACGTTGCAGATCAGTCACCACCCAGACGCCGCCGTCGCCGCCAGCCCGGGCGTGCTCCATGGCGATGGTGTTGGTCGAGCCTTCGACCACATCATAAGCGTCAAGCCGGTAGCCGGAGGCCGCAGCCAAAGGCGCGAGGGTGAACCGCATGGAACGCGTGTACCTTTCAGAACAACATGAGCACGCGGCGAACAGCGCCAGCCAGGCCGCGCAGCGCTACTGCAAATCCGCATCATCTGTAACAACTGGCCTCGTGTATGCCAGAGCGATGCGGCGAACGCCACTGAAAGGGCGCAGCCAGGCAATGATCGACCAGTTGAGCCCTCGGCGCAGCCTCGCCTGCCGCGCCCGTGACGGCCACGCCTTTGCCTGCCCCAGCCGTGACCGCCACCCTGAACGCAGACCAGCCCATAGGGACTGATGACGAAAACGCCAGAGGGCGCGACGGTGACCGCCACGCCCTCTGGCAATTTGATCGCTCTGACATGGCCCTCAGACCCGCGCCTGCCAGCGGCAGACGCCTGTCAGATCAGAGCAGTTCAGAACAACGTCTTTGCGGCGGCGGTCGCCGTGGTGACCAGCGGCGACGGCATCAGCCAGAAGCCGAGGGTGACGACCATGGCCAGCGCCAGCACCACGCGGGCGCCTGCGGGCATGGCGTCGACGGGGCCCTTGGCCTCGTCGAAGAACATCACCTTGACCACGCGCAGGTAATAGAAGGCGCCGACCACGCTGGTCAGAATGCCGAACACCGCCAGCAGCGTCAGCTTGGCCTCAATGGCGGCGGCGAACACATAGAACTTGGCGAAGAAGCCAGCCAGCGGCGGAATGCCAGCCAGCGAGAACATCAGCAGCGCCAAAAGATAGGCTGCAGTCGGGTTGGTCTGCGACAGGCCAGCCAGATCATCGATGCTCTCGAAGGCTTCGCCATTGCGGCGCATCGAGACGATCACCGCGAACACCCCCAGGGTCATGGCCACATAGATGCCCATGTACAGGATGACGCCCGTGACGCCCTGCAGGGTGCCAGCCGCGAGGCCGACAAGCGCGAAGCCCATGTGACCGATCGACGAATAGGCCATCAGGCGCTTGATGTTGCGCTGGCCGATCGCCGCGAAGGCGCCCAGCGCCATCGAGGCGAAAGACACGAAGACGATGATCTGCTGCCACTGGCTGGCGATGCCAGGGAAAGCGGTGATCAGCACGCGCACGGTGATGGCGACGGCGGCGACCTTGGGGGCGCTGGCGAGGAACGCCGTCACCGGGCTCGGCGCGCCTTCATAGACGTCCGGCGTCCACATGTGGAACGGCACGGCGCTCATTTTGAAGGCGAGACCGGCGGCGAGGAACGCCAGACCGAAGATCACGCCGCTGTGGGGCGCGGTGGTCACAGCCTGGGCGATGCCGGCGAAGGACACCGTGCCGGTGAAGCCATAGATCAGCGAGGCGCCATACAGCAGCATGCCAGACGACAGGGCGCCGAGGACGAAATACTTCAGGCCAGCTTCGGTCGAGCGGGTGTTGTCCCGATCGAAGGCGCAGATGACGTAGATCGCCAGCGACTGCAGCTCAAGGCCGATATACAGCGCGATCAGATCGCCGGCCGAGATCATCACCATCATGCCGGTGACCGACAGCAGCACCAGCACCGGATATTCGAACGCCGTCAGTCCGCGCTTGCGGAAGTCGTCAAACGACAGCAGCAGCGCGCCGGCGGCGCCGATCAGCGCCAGCACCTTCATGAAGCGGCCGAAGCCGTCGACGACGAAGGCGCCGTTAAAGCCAACAGTGCGGCCCTCTGGCTGCATGGCGATCAGCGCGCCCGCCACGATCAGCAGCAGCAGCGTCACGCCATTGACGAAGCCATTGGACCGGGGACCGGCGAAGGCCCCGATGAGCAGCAGCACAAGCGCGCCTCCAGCGAGCAGCAGCTCGGGGAGAAACAGCGAAAGCGCTGGGAAGATTGCTGCAGCGGTCATGCTTGCCTCAATGGATCGCGAGCGCGGCCGTCTTGACGGCGGAGAGCGCGGACTGGGTGTGCTTCAGGAGTTCAGCTGTCGGCGCGGCGAACACGTCGAGGATCTGGCCAGGCTGGACGCCATACCAGATGATCAGCAGGACCAGCGGGACGAACATGACCAATTCGCGCGTGTCGAGATCGGTCATCTTGCGCAGATTGTCCTTCTCCATCTTGCCGAACACCACGCGACGGAACAGCCACAGGGCGTAAGCCGCGGCGAGGATCACGCCGGTGCAGGCGAAGAAGGCCACCCACGGATTGGCGCGGAAGGCGCCCATCAGCGTCAGGAACTCGCCGACGAAGCCCGAGGTGCCAGGCAGGCCGACATTGGCCATGGTCAGGATCAGCATGACCACGGCGTATTTCGGCATACGCTCGACAAGGCCGCCATAGGCGTCGATGCGCAGGGTGTGCATGCGGTCGTAGATGACGCCGATGCCAAGGAACAGCGCGCCAGAGATCAGGCCGTGCGACACCATCTGGAACATGGCGCCCTGGACGCCCTGCTCGGTCATCGAGAAGATGCCCATGGTGACGAAGCCCATGTGGGCGATCGACGAATAGGCGATCAGCTTCTTGATGTTCTCCTGCATCAGCGCGACCAGCGAGGTGTAGATGATCGCGATGACCGACATGGCGTAGACCAGCGGCGCAAAATAGGCCGAGGCGTCGGGGAACATTGGCAGCGAGAAGCGGATGAAGCCGTAACCGCCCATCTTCAGCAGGATGCCGGCGAGGATCACCGAACCAGCCGTCGGCGCCTCGACGTGGGCGTCGGGCAGCCAGGTGTGCACCGGCCACATCGGCATCTTCACCGCGAACGAGGCGAAGAAGGCCAGCCACAGCCAGATCTGCAGGCTCTCACCGAACTCGTGCTGCAGCAGCGTGGGAATGTCGGTGGTGCCAGCGGTCCAGTACATGGCCATGATGGCCAGCAGCATCAGCACCGAGCCGAGCAGCGTGTACAGGAAGAATTTGAAGCTGGCGTAGATGCGGCGGTCGTGACCCCAGATGCCGATGATCAGGAACATCGGGATCAGGCCGGCCTCGAAGAACAGGTAGAACAGCACGAGGTCGAGGGCGGCGAACACGCCGACCATGGTCGCCTCGAGGATCAGGAAGGCGATGAAATATTCACGCACCCGGTGATCGATCGAGTTCCACGACGCCAGCACGCAGAACGGCATCAGGAAGGCCGTCAGCACGATGAACGGCAGCGAGAAGCCGTCGACGCCGAGCTTGAAGCGGATGTTATCCGCCAGCCAGGCGTGGCTCTCCACCAGCTGGAACGCGGCGCTTGCGCTGTCAAAGCGGTTCCACGCCACGAGGGCCAGAATGAAGGTGGCGATGGTGGTCGCCAGCGCGATCCAGCGCGCGTTTGACGCGACCGATTCCTTCGAACCGCGCAGCGCCAGAATAAGCAGCGCGCCGACGACAGGAATGGCGACCAGGCCAGAGAGGATGCCGAAGCCGAACATCAGTGGGCCCCTCCAACGAGGTACCAGGTGACGAGAACTGCAACGCCAATCAGCATGGCGAATGCGTAGTGATAGAGGTAGCCGGACTGCAGGCGCACCGCACGGTTCGCCACGTCCACCACCCGGGCGGAGACGCCGTCGGGCCCGAAGCCGTCAATCAGCCAGCCGTCGCCCTTCTTCCACAAGAAGGAACCGAGCCACTTCGCCGGACGCACGAACAGGACGTCGTAGATCTCGTCGAAGTACCATTTGTTGAGCAGAAAGCGGTACAGGATCGGCTGGTCGGCGGCGAGCTGCACCGGGACCTTCGGGTTCTTGACGTAGAACCACCAGGCGATGATGAGGCCGAGCACCATCATCACCATCGGCGACAGCTTCACCCACAGCGGCACATTGTGCAGGTCGTGCAGGATGTGGTTGTCGGGCGAGGTGAACAGCGCGCCCTTCCAGAAGGCGTCATAAGTAGCGCCGATGAAGTCAGAGGCGAACAGCTTGCCGGCGGCCAGGGCGCCGACCGAGAGCACCAGCAGCGGGATCATCATGACCAGCGGGCTCTCATGCGGCGTGTGGCCGTGCCCATGACCATCATGGCCGTGCGCGTGATCGTCGTGCGCATGCGCGTCATGGCCGTGCGCATCATGGGCGTGGGCGTCATGGGCGTGCGCGTCATGCTTCCACTTCGGCTCGCCGAAGAAGGTCATGAAGAACAGGCGCCATGAATAGAACGAGGTGAACAGCGCCGCGATGACCACGCAGAGGAAGGCATAGGTCGAGGCCGGCGAGTGCGAGGCGTAAGCGGCCTCGATGATGGCGTCCTTCGAATAGAAGCCTGCCGTCAGCGGGAAGCCGGTCAGCGCCAGATTGCCGATCAGCATCGCGACCATGGTGTAGGGGATGTAGCGCCACAGGCCTCCCATCTTCCGCATGTCCTGCTCATGATGGCAGGCATGGATCACCGAGCCGGCGCCAAGGAACAGCAGCGCCTTGAAGAAGGCGTGGGTGAACAGGTGGAACACGCCCGCGCCAAAGGCGCCGACGCCGAGCGCCACGAACATATAGCCGAGCTGCGAGCAGGTCGAATAGGCGATGACGCGCTTGATGTCGTTCTGCACGAGGCCGACGGTGGCGGCGAAGAAGGCGGTGGTCGCGCCGATCACCGTCATCACCACGAGGGCGACAGGCGCCAGCTCGAATAGCGGCGACAGGCGGGCGACCATGAACACGCCTGCGGTCACCATGGTGGCAGCGTGGATCAGGGCCGACACCGGCGTCGGGCCTTCCATGGCGTCCGGCAGCCAGGTGTGCAGCAGGAACTGCGCCGACTTGCCCATGGCGCCCATGAACAGCAGCAGGCAGGCGATGGTCATGGCGTTCCAGTCATAACCAAGGAACTGGAACGTCTTGGTCGCCATCTCAGGCGCCTTGGCGAAAATGTCAGTGAAGGCGACCGAGCCGGTCATCACGAACACGACGAAAATGCCGAGCAGGAAGCCGAAGTCGCCGACGCGGTTGACCACAAACGCCTTCATGGCGGCGGCGTTGGCGCTGTCCTTCTGGTACCAGAAGCCGATCAAGAGATAGGACGCCAGACCCACGCCTTCCCAGCCAAAGAACATCTGCACCAGATTGTCGGCGGTCACCAGCGTCAGCATGGCGAACGTGAACAGCGACAGATAGGCGAAGAAGCGCGGCCGGGCCGGGTCTTCATGCATGTAGCCGATGGAGTAGAGGTGCACCAGGGCCGAGACCGTGTTGACGACGACCAGCATCACTGCGGTCAGCGTGTCGATCTTGATCGCCCAGTCCACCGACAGGCCGCCCGACGTCATCCAGTTGACGATCGTCACCTGAACCGGGCCGGTTCCGTACGCCACCTGGAAAAACGTCACCCAGGACAGGGCCGCCGCCACAAAGAGCAGCGACGTGGTGACGATCTCGCTGGCGCGCGCCCCCATGATGCGGCCAAAGAGGCCGGCAATCAGAAATCCGACAAGCGGAAGAAAGACGATCGCGTGATACATGACGGCCGTTCGTGCATGTGGGCGGCTGTGGCGCAAACCGCGCCGCCCTGTGGCGTGTTACGGCTCCGCGACCGGGGCGTTCCCCTGCCCGACCCTCACTCAGGTCGCGCGTGTCGCGGCTCCGGCTCTGGAGCCTGCCCGCGTCGCGACGCGGGCTGGCGAAGATAATCCCGGCGGCCGGGATGGGCCTTGTCAGCCCTTCAGCGTGTTGACGTCCTCGACCGCGATCGAACCGCGATTACGGAAGAACACCACCAGAATGGCGAGGCCGATGGCGGTCTCCGCCGCGGCGACGGTGAGCACCATCAGCGCGAAGATCTGGCCCATCATGTCGCCAAGGAAGCTGGAGAAGGTCACGAAGTTCAGGTTCACCGACAGCAGGATCAACTCGATCGACATCAGGATGACGATGACGTTCTTCCGGTTGAGGAAGATGCCGAACACGCCGATGGTGAACAGGATGGCGGCGACGGTGAGAAAATGGCCGAGCCCGATGGTCATGGCTGTGTCTCCACTCAGAGGCCGCGGCGGAAGGGAACCTTCCGCAGTGAAATGACGTCGTCCTTGGTGCGCGCCACCTGGGCGGCGACGTCCTGGCGACGGGCGTTCGGCTTATGACGCAGGGTCAGCACGATGGCGCCGATCATGGCCACCAGCAGCACCAGGCCCGACAGCTGGAAGTACAGCACGAAGTCCGTGTACAGCACCCGCGCCAGCGCCTCGGTATTGGTGATGGCGGCGTCAGCCGGGACCGGCGCGGCGATGCTCTTCGGCAGGCCCGACGGCGCGAGGCGCGCGCCGATGATCATGATCAGCTCGGCCAGCAGCACGAGGCCGACCAGGGCGCCGACTGGCATATATTGCAGCGCGCCCTTCTTCAGCTCGGCGAAGTCGACGTCGAGCATCATCACCACGAACAGGAACAACACCGCCACCGCGCCGACATAGACGATGATCAGCAGAAGGCCGAGGAACTCCGCGCCCAGCAGGATGAACAGGCCGGTGACATTGACGAAGGTCAGGATCAGGAACAGCACCGAATGCACGGGATTGCGCGAGGCGATCACCATGAGCGCCGACGCTACGGCCACTGCCGAGAAGAGATAGAAGAAGACTGCTGCGGCGATCATCCGTCTGCGTCCTTGACAGCCTTGGCCGGCGGTCGGTTGTGGTTCACCGCTCCCGCGGGAGCCTGGCCCTGGGGTGACCGCCCTCTTCGCGCCTGTACGCAAAGAAGGCATTGAAACTCGAATTACCGGTAAGGCGCGTCCATCGCGATGTTGCGCGCAATCTCGCGCTCCCACCGGTCGCCATTGGCCAGAAGCCTGGCCTTGTCGTAGTAGAGCTCCTCGCGCGTCTCGACGGCGAACTCATAGTTCGGCCCCTCGACAATGGCGTCCACCGGGCAGGCCTCCTGGCACATGCCGCAATAGATGCACTTCACCATGTCGATGTCGTAGCGCGTGGTGCGGCGCGTGCCGTCATTGCGACGGGGACCCGCCTCAATGGTGATGGCCTGGGCCGGGCAGATGGCTTCGCACAGCTTGCAGGCGATGCAACGCTCTTCGCCATTGGGGTAGCGGCGCAACGCGTGTTCGCCACGGAAACGCGGCGACAACTGACCCTTCTCGAAGGGATAGTTGAGGGTCGCTTTCGGCCTGAAGAAATAGCGCATCGACAGACCAAACGCCGATACGAACTCCTTCAGGAACAAGGACGACACCGTCTGGCCGATCGCCATGATCTTACTCCGTTAACGTCGCCGCGCCCGAAGGCCCGCGACCTGCTCCTGCAAGCCCTGCCCGCCCGTGAGGGGCGAACCTGGCTCAGACCCTGCTGACCAGCGCGCCTAGCGCCAGGCCGGCCAGCGGCAGAATGACCAGCGAGGACCACATCAGGCGGCGGATCATCGCCTGCCGCTTGCGGAACTCGCTCTCGTCCGGAGACGGACCTTCGTCCTCCGTCTCCCGTTCGATCGCCCGGCTGATCAAGGCCTGGCCGAGCACGATCTGTAATGCCGCCATCGCAAGGCCGATGCCGGCGCCGACGATCATCGCCGGCGTGAGAAGCTGCATCATGCGCCCGGCGCAAACCCGGTGAAGTGCAGGAAGAACGCCACCGCAACCACCATCAGCAGCGAGATCGGCAGGAACACCTTCCAGCCCAGGCGCATCAGCTGATCGTAGCGGTAACGCGGAACCATCGCCTTGGCCATCGCAATCAGGAAGAAGAAGAACGACAGCTTGAGGATGAACCAGACCACGCCCGGAACCCAGGTGAAGGGCGGCAGATCAATGGGGGCCGACCAGCCGCCCATGAACAGGATGGCGCCCATGGCGCACATCGTCAGGATGGCGATGTACTCGCCCAGCATGAACAGCAGATATGGCGTCGACGAATATTCCACCATGAAGCCGGCGACCAGCTCCGACTCGGCCTCGGCGAGGTCGAAGGGCGGGCGGTTGGTCTCGGCCAGCGTCGAGATCAGGAAGATCACGAACATCGGGAACAGCGGGATGATGTACCAGTTGAGGAAGGTCAGCTGCGGCACGCCAAGCAGCGTGGCCAGACCGCGCGTCTCCTGCGCCTCAACGATGCCCGACAGGTTCAGCGTGCCGGCGCACAAAAGCACGGTGACGATGACGAAGCCGATCGACACCTCATAGCTGACCATCTGCGCGGTGGCGCGCAGCGCCGACAGGAAGGGATATTTCGAGTTCGAGGCCCAGCCCGCCATGATGGTGCCGTAGACCATCAGCGACGAGATCGCCAGGATGAACAGGATGCCGAGATTAATGTCGGCGACCACCCAGCCGGCGTTGACCGGGACAACCGCCCAGGCCGACAGCGCCAGCACGCCGGTGATCAGCGGAGCCAGCAGGAACAGGCCCTTGTTGGAGCCCGCCGGGATCACCGGCTCTTTCAGCACGAACTTGAGCAGGTCGGCGAAGGACTGCAACAGACCGAAAGCGCCGACCACATTGGGGCCGCGACGCAATTGCACGGCCGCCCAGATCTTGCGGTCAGCCAGCAGATAATAAGCAGTGAACAGCAGGATCGCGACCAGCAGAACCACGCTCTGCAGGGCGATCAGCGCCACGTTCAGGAGACCATCCCAAAAAGACATCACGGCTCCCCTTACTCAGCAGCCTGGGCGACGACGCCGCGCGCCAGCGCAGAGCACTCGGCCATCACGGCGGATGCGCGGGCAATCGGGTTGGTCAGATAGAAATCGGCGATCGGGCTGGCGAATGGCGCAGCCTCCATCTGGCCGATGGCGGCGGCGATGGCCGGCAGCTCCAGCGCGCCTGCGGCGATCTGGTTGCGCTCCCCCAGATGCGGCAGCTCGGCGACCAGCGCGGCGCGCAACGCCGGCAGATTGTCATAGCCGAGGCGCTGGCCCAGCACGTCGGACAGGGCGCGCAGGATGGCCCAGTCCTCACGGGCGTCGCCCGGCGGGAACGAGGCGCGATCAGCGATCTGCACCCTGCCCTCGGTGTTGACGTAAGTCCCGGACTTCTCCGGATAGGCGGCGCCTGGAAGGATGACGTCGGCGCGGTGCGCGCCCTTGTCGCCATGGCTGCCCTGGTAGATCACGAATGCGCCTGGGGCGACTTCAATCTCATCGGCGCCGAGCAGATACACCACGTCGAGCGCGCCCGCCTCAGCCATCTGGCGCGCGGTCAGACCGCCCTCGCCCGGCACGAAGCCAACGTCGAGCCCGCCGACGCGCGCGGCGGCGGTGTGCAGTACGGAGAGGCCATTCCAGTCGTCGCCAATCGCGCCCACATCCACCGCAAGGCGGGTGGCGGCGGCCATGACGGCGGCGCCGTCGGCGCGGGTGAGCGCGCCCTGACCGATAATGATCAGCGGCCGCTGCGCCGCGCGCAGGGTCTCAACGAAGCCATGGGCGCCATTGGCGAGGTCGACCAGCGTCTGGGCCCCTGCCCCGAGCTGTTCGGCCCGGTAGGTCAGATCCATCTGCTCGCCGACATAAGCGACCTTGAGGCCGCCCTGCAGCCAGCGCTTGCGGATGCGGGCGTTGAGCACCGGCGCTTCGCGGCGCGGGTTGGAGCCGATCAGCAGCACGGCGTCGGCGTCGTCGATGCCAGCGATGGTGGCGTTGAACAGATAACTGCCACGACCGAAGGCCGGAGTGAGCTGAGCCCCGTCCTGGCGGCAGTCGAGGTTCGGCGAGCCGAGCGCCTGCATCAGCTGGCGCAGGGCGAACATCTCTTCCACGGCGTTGAGGTCACCGGCGATGGCGCCGATGCGCGAGCCATCCACACCCTTCACCTTGCTGGCGATCAGCGCGAACGCCTCATTCCAGCTGGCGGGACGCAGGCGGCCATCCTCACGCACATAAGGGCGATCGAGGCGCTGGGTCTTCAGACCGTCCCAGACGAAGCGGGTCTTGTCCGAGATCCACTCCTCGTTCACGTCCTCATTGACGATCGGCAGGATGCGCATGACCTCGCGGCCACGGGTGTCGATGCGGATGGCCGAACCGATCGCATCCATCACGTCGACGGATTCGGTCTTGATCAGCTCCCACGGACGGGCCTTGAACTGGTAGGGCTTCGAGGTCAGCGCGCCGACCGGGCATAGATCGATCACATTGCCCTGCAGCTCGGACGCCATGGCGTGCTCGAGATAGGTGGTGATCTCCATGTCCTCGCCGCGACCAATGGCGCCGAGGTCGCCGACGCCGGCCACTTCATTGGTGAAGCGCACGCAGCGGGTGCAGTGAATGCACCGGTTCATCGAGGTGCGGACCAGCGGGCCGATGTATTTGTCTTCGACGGCGCGCTTATTCTCGTGGAAGCGGCTGGTGTCGACGCCATAGGCCATGGCCTGGTCCTGCAGGTCGCACTCGCCGCCCTGATCGCAGATCGGGCAATCCAGCGGGTGGTTGACCAGCAGGAACTCCATCACGCCTTCGCGGGCCTTTTTGACCATCGGCGATTTGGTGAACACCACTGGCGGCTCGCCATTGGGGCCCGGACGCAGGTCACGCACGCCCATGGCGCAGGACGCCACCGGCTTCGGCGGGCCGCCCTGAACCTCGACGAGGCACATGCGGCAGTTGCCGGCGATGGACAGTCGCTCGTGATAGCAGAAGCGCGGAATCTCGGCGCCGGCGGCCTCACAGGCCTGGAGTATGGTGTACTCCGCCGGGACCTCGATCTCTTTTCCGTCGACAATAAGCTTCGGCATGGCTTCCTTCCGTCTCAGGCGACGTTGAGCCCTTAAAAAGTGCGGCGACCGTGCGGTCGTCGCGAAAACGGATGCGCCCCCGGCGCGGCTTACTCAGCCGCCACAGGAACCGGATCGTGATGCGGGTTGGCCGCATACTGGTCGATCCGTTTCTCGATCTCCGGACGGAAATGACGGATCAGGCCCTGGATCGGCCAGGCCGCCGCATCGCCAAGCGCGCAGATGGTGTGACCCTCGATCTGCTTGGTGACGTCGAGCAGCATGTCGATCTCGCGCTTCTGGGCGCGGCCTTCCGCCATGCGATTGATGACGCGCCACATCCAGCCAGTGCCCTCACGGCACGGCGTGCACTGACCGCAGCTCTCGTGCTTGAAGAAGTACGACAGCCGGGCGATGGCGCGGATCACGTCGGTGGACTTGTCCATCACCAGCACGCCGGCGGTGCCGAAGCTGGAGGTGGCGGCGCGGCAGCCGTCGAAGTCCATGATCAGGTCTTCGCACAGATGCGCCGGAATGATCGGGCACGAGGCGCCGCCGGGAATGATGCCCAGCAGATTGTCCCAGCCGCCGCGCACGCCGCCGCCGTGGCGTTCGATCAGCTCCCGGAACGGGATGCCCATCGCCTCTTCCACCACGCAGGGCGTGCCCACGTGACCGGAGATGCCGAACAGCTTGGTGCCGACGTTGTTGGGACGGCCGATGCCGTTGAACCAGTCGGCGCCGCGGCGCAGGATCGTGCCGGCGACGGCGATCGACTCGACGTTGTTCACCGTGGTCGGGTTGCCGTAAAGACCCATATTGGCCGGGAACGGCGGCTTCAGCCGCGGCATGCCCTTCTTGCCCTCAAGGCTCTCAAGCAGCGCGGTTTCCTCACCGCAAATATAGGCGCCGGCGCCGTGATGGACGTAGAAGTCGAACGGATAGCCGTGAATATTGTTGGGGCCAATCAGCCGGGCGGCGTAGGCCTCATCCACGGCGCGCTGCAGCGCCTCACGCTCGGCGATGAACTCGCCGCGAATGTAGATGTAGGCGCTGTTGGCGCCCATGGCGAAGGAGGCGATCATCGCGCCTTCGATCAGCAGATGCGGATCGTGACGCAGGATTTCGCGGTCCTTGCAGGTGCCCGGCTCGGATTCGTCGCCATTGATGACGAGATAATGCGGCCGGTCGCCGGTCTGCTTCGGCATGAACGACCATTTCAGGCCGGTCGGGAAGCCCGCGCCGCCACGGCCGCGCAGGTTCGACTTCTTCATCTCGTCGATGATCCAGTCGCGCCCCTGCTCCAGCAAAAATTTGACGCCGTCCCACGCGCCGCGCCGCTGCGCCGCCTGAAGCGACGCTGGCTGCAGGCCGTAGACGTTGGTGAAGATGCGATCCTTGTCCGACAGCATGGCCTCAGTCCTTCTGCGCGAACCGGGCGCGCCAGGCGCCGACGACCGAACCGTCATACAGCGACGGGTCCGTAAGCGAGGTCAGCTTGCCCTTCGGCTCAGCCGCGTTGCGGCCCTGCTGCGGGCCGGGCTTGACCGGACGGCCAGCGGCGAGATCCTTGAGCAGATTGATCAGGATCTCGGGGGTCAGATCTTCGTAATAATCGTCGTTGATCTGCACCATCGGGGCGTTGCAGCAGGCGCCGAGGCACTCCACTTCCAGCCACGAGAAATTGCCGTCGGCGGTCACGGTCTTTTCTGGACCGATGAACTCCTTCAGCGCGCTGCGCAGGTCATAGGCGCCGCAGACCATGCAATGGGTGGTGCCGCACAGCTGGACGAAGAAGCGTCCCACCGGCTCCAGCGCGAACATGGTGTAGAAGGTGGCGATCTCGAGCACGCGGATATAGGGCATGCCCAAAATACCCGCGACATGCTCGATGGCGCGTTGGGGCAGCCAGCCGCCAGCCTGAGCCTGGGCGCGCCACAACAGCGGAATCACGGCGGAGGCCTGACGGCCTTCCGGATATTTGGCGATCTGCAGGGCTGCCCACGCGGCGTTCTCCGGCGTGAAGACGAACTCTGCCGGCTGTACTTCGGGCGGGGCCAGACGACGTACGCTCATGACTTACGCAAATCCCTTGCTGACGCCAGCATTGTGGCTTCCAGGACGCGGGCCGGTCACCGGTCCACCTCGCCAAACACGATATCGATGGAGCCGAGGATCGCCGAGACGTCGGCCAGCATGTAGCCGCGCGACAGATGATCCATGGCCGCCAGATGGGCGAAGCCCGGCGCGCGGATCTTGCAGCGGTAGGGCATGTTGCCGCCATCCGCGACCAGATAGACGCCGAATTCACCCTTGGGCGCCTCGACGGCGGCGTAAACCTCGCCAGCCGGCACGTGGTAGCCCTCGGTATAAAGCTTGAAGTGATGGATGAGCGCTTCCATCGAGCGCTTCATCTCGCCACGCTTCGGCGGCGTCACCTTGTGATCCTGGGTCAGGACAGGGCCCTGCCCGTCCGGCGCGCGCAGCTTGTCAATGCACTGGCGCATGATGCGGACGGACTGCACCATCTCTTCCATGCGCACGCAGTAGCGGTCGAAGCAGTCGCCATGGGTGCCGACGGGGATGTCGAAATCCATCTCCTCGTAGCACTCATAGGGCTGCGCCTTGCGCAGGTCCCATGCGCCGCCCGCGGCGCGCACCAGCACGCCCGAGAAGCCGTGCGCCCAGCACTCATCCAGCGTCGTCGGGGTAATGTCGACGGTGCGCTGCTTGAAGATGCGGTTGCCGGTGACCAGACGGTTGAGGTCGTCAATGGTCTTGAGGAACGGGTCGCAGAACGCCTCGATGTCGTCGATGAGGTCCGGCGGCAGGTCCTGATGCACGCCGCCAATACGGAAGTAATTGGCGTGCATACGGGCGCCGCAGGCGCGCTCGTAGAATATCATCAGCTTTTCGCGCTCTTCAAAGCCCCACAGCGGCGGGGTGAGCGCGCCAACGTCCATGGCGAAGGTGGTGACGTTGAGCAGATGCGACAGGATGCGGCCGATTTCCGAGTACAGCACGCGGATCAGCTGACCACGACGCGGAACCTCGATGCCGAGCAGCTTCTCGACGGCCAGGGCGAAGGCATGCTCCTGGTTCATCGGCGCCACATAGTCGAGGCGGTCGAAATAGGGCGTCGCCTGTGCGTAGGTCTTGTACTCGATCAGCTTCTCGGTGCCGCGATGCAACAGGCCGATATGCGGATCGGCGCGCTCGACGATTTCGCCGTCGAGTTCAAGCACCATACGCAGCACGCCGTGCGCCGCCGGGTGCTGCGGGCCGAAGTTGATCGAAAAGTTGCGGAGCTGATGTTCGCTCATGACGCTTTTCCCGAATCCTTCTGGCCAGACGCTTTTTCATCGCCTGGCAGGACGTAGTCCACGCCCTCCCACGGCGACAGGAAGTCAAAGCGGCGGAACTCCTGACGCAGCGACACCGGCTCATAGACCACGCGCTTCTGCTCGTCGTCGTAGCGCACTTCAACGAAGCCGCTGAGTGGGAAGTCCTTACGCAGGGGATGGCCTTCAAAGCCATAGTCGGTGAGCAGACGGCGCAGGTCCGGGTGACCGGAGAAGATCACGCCATACATGTCCCACGTCTCGCGTTCGTACCAATTGGCGGCCGGGAACAGATTGACCAGCGACGGCACGGGCGTGCGCTCGTCGGTCTGCAGCTTCAGCCGGATACGGGCGTTCAGGGTCGGCGACAGCAGGTGGTAGACCACATCGAAGCGCTTTTCGCGCTCCAGATAGTCGACGCCGCAAATGTCGATGAGGCAGACAAAGCCCAGCGCCGGATCGTCGCGCAGCTTCTGAACCACGGCGAGCAAATTGTCGGCCTGCAGCTCCAGCGTCAGTTCGTCGAAGGCCACGCTGGCGGAAACGCCTGCATCTGCCTGAGCGCCGAGGGTCTTCAGCACCAGCGCGCTGAGCGCTTCGGCCCCGTCAATCGCCACGGTCTGGCCTGTCTGGTTGAGGCTTGCCTCTGACATGATCCATCCAATCAAACCTGCGTCCATGGGCGGGCCCTGGGCCCCACTCCATGTTCGCCGTGCATCGTCGCCAGAAGGGCGACAGCCACATCATCGCGCGCCAGACGCTGCAGTTGCGTCCGGTCAGCGCTCGATGGTGCCGGTGCGACGAATTTTCTTCTGCAACAGCAGAATGCCATACAGCAGCGCCTCGGCGGTGGGCGGGCAGCCAGGGACATAAATGTCGACTGGCACCACGCGATCACAGCCGCGTACTACGGAATAGGAATAATGGTAATAGCCGCCGCCATTGGCGCAGGAGCCCATGGAGATGACGTAGCGCGGCTCAGGCATCTGGTCGTAGACCTTGCGCAGCGCCGGGGCCATCTTGTTGCACAGGGTGCCGGCGACGATCATCACGTCCGACTGGCGCGGGCTGGCGCGCGGCGCGAAGCCAAAGCGCTCGACGTCGTAACGCGGCATCGACGCCTGCATCATCTCGACGGCGCAGCAGGCAAGGCCAAACGTCATCCACATCAGCGAGCCAGTGCGCGCCCACTGGATCAGCTCGTCAGTCGAGGTGACCAGAAAGCCCTTGTCGGCAAGCTCATTGTTGATGTCGGAGAAGAAGGGATCATTCGCCCCCACCGGCTTGCCGGTGTTCGGGTCAATGACGCCACGGGCGGCCGGGGCCACCAGCGTGTTGTTCTGGCCAATCAATCCCATTCCAGGGCTCCCTTGCGCCACTCATACGCAAAACCGACGGTCAACACCGCGAGGAACGTCATCATCGACCAGAAACCGAATGTGCCGACCGCGCTGAAGCCAATGGCCCAGGGGAACAGATAGGCGACTTCCAGGTCGAAGATGATGAACAGAATGGCGACGAGATAAAAGCGGATGTCGAATTTCATGCGGGCGTCGTCGAAGGCGTTAAAGCCGCACTCGTACGCCGACAGCTTCTCGGGATCGGGATTCTGAAACGCCAGCAGGAACGGCGCCACGAGCAGCGCAAGTCCGATCACCAGCGAGACGCCTATGAACACCACAAGGGGAAGATAGTCGTTCAGCAAGCTGTGCATTGTGCACCCATTCTCCTGACCCGTGTGGACGGGCCCCGGCTCCGCCTGGCGCGCCGCAAATCCGGACCACCGGTGAGGATGGCCCCGCCGCCGCCTGCTCCAGTCCGGGGCGGTCTGCGGGCGGCGCTGCAATCATGCGCGCCACAGGCGACCTGCCTGCTTCCTTGGAACAGTTCGTAGCTGCGAGGCAGGCTTAACCCAGGGGCTACAACGGTGCAAGTGTCGCCTTGAAAACTTGGCATTGTTACACCTGTAACCTTGCGGCGGGCGCCTGCGCCGCCCCATCCTGTTGCGCTGCACATGCGCATATCATCACAGTAACGGCGCGCAAGAGCGACACAAGCTGTTGAAATGGCGATGGGTGTCCGGCTTGCGCACGCAGCATACGCCCATGGGCATGACGGCGCTCGCCCGACGCCACTCCCTCCGCCCCAGCGCCCGGACGCCTGCTTTGGCGCTCATGGCAAGGCGCCCGACGCCCACACGGCGGCTGGCCTGGGCACAATTCGCTCATCGTCGGCCCCGTCTTTGCCCTGCCAAAGGCATCACTGAGTCGTGGCGCCCGGTTTGACCGAAGGGAATGTCGCGGAATCCGGGAGAGCGAAGCGGTCTGTCGCGCCCCGACCCAATGTGGGACGCCGCCATGCATCGCCCACCGCCTTCCCCTGTGCAGGCGCCGACGCCAGCGACCTCCGTGGATCAACCAGCGATCGACGCCACCGCATATCTCTCGACCAGTTTCGCGGCCTCAGTCCGGCCGAGCCCGCTGTGTCGTGGACTGCGACTGAGCGTGCCCAGTTGCACGGCCGACGTCCGGGCGCCGCCCTGATCCGGGCCTGTCTGGCCGCATCCAGCATGAGGGCGCAGCAGTTGACCTGCTCCCTCCCCGCTCGACCTTACGCCCGGCGCGCGGGGCGCCATGCTGATCGCGACCCCATCTGCGTGCGCGGTGTGGCGAGATGTAACCCACGATTCCTTGCCGATCGTGGGGCGGGACCTACCTGCGCCGCATCGCAAGCGCCATGGCGGCAATTGGCGAAAAAACGTTGTCCCGCGTTCAAGCGATTGGCCGGGCGCGCTTTAATCAGGCTATCCACAGCGGCTACAGCGAAAGCGCCGCCGAGTTCGCTTGACACTTCGGGGGGCTACCCGTAAATCCCCACTCACCGGCGGCCAAGACGCCTGTTCGGGGGTGTAGCTCAGTTGGTTAGAGCGCCGGCCTGTCACGCCGGAGGTCGCGGGTTCGAGTCCCGTCACTCTCGCCACTCTTTCAGCATGCTGGAGAGTGGGATGCAGGTACGCTGGTAGGTTCTGATCTGCAAATGCAGTCGGGGCCATGGTTTTGGGGGTGTAGCTCAGTTGGTTAGAGCGCCGGCCTGTCACGCCGGAGGTCGCGGGTTCGAGTCCCGTCACTCTCGCCACCCATTCAGGGTAAGGTGCAAGCGCGGCTCTCGCCGCGCTTTTTTGTTGTGCGCAGCGCATCGAACGCGCGCGCGACGCATGCCGCCCGACCTCCCCGCTTCCCCCTCGCCGTCATGCCGCTGCGGTCATGCCCAAGCCGTCATGCCCCTGCCGTCATGCCCAAGCCGTCATGCCCAAGCCGTCATGCCCGTGCTTGTCACGGGCATCCACGTCTTGCCACCTCCCAGCAAGCTAACGCACGGTATCCGCCGCGCCATCCAGCAGCACGCGCGAGCAGGCACACGCCGCCACAACGCCGGCGCCCCGACGCCCGGACGCATACGGCTGCCGAGGAAAAGGCGTGGATGCCCGTGACAAGCACGGGCATGACGCGCTGGAGGGCTGGAGGGCCGGCGGACTGGCGTACTGGCGGGCTGCGCCGACGGGCGGACTCGCCCTCTGACAATGATCTGCCCTCGACGCCAGCGTCACGGCTGCTGCGGTGCTCACATGCGCTGCTTCTGCGCCATGTCGGCTTCACCACCAGCGAGCGCAGGCGCAGCGCCGTCCCAAGGCGCCACGCCAAGCCGCGCGCAAAGCTGACGGCGGCGGGCTGAACCCTGACGCCGATCACCTGGCTTGCAGAACACATGGTGTAAGGGAAGATATGGTGGGCGGTGACGGGCTCGAACCGCCGACCCTCTCGGTGTAAACGAGATGCTCTACCAACTGAGCTAACCGCCCGCACGGCCCGCGCGATGTGATCATCTGCTGCAGGGCGGCGTTGGATGCTTCTCTACATGAGAGCGGCCGCAAACGCCAGCCGCCGGGCAAGCTTGCTGGCGCTCCCCCACCCTCTCCGGCGCTGCTGTCCACAGGACGCGACTATGGCGCGCCAGAGGAGGAACACCGGCGCAAGCGCCGACATGCGCGCCGCGGGCGGCAGGATCCAGGCGCCGGAACATCGCGCGGTGAACGCAACGGAAAAGGGCCCGGAAACCCGGGCCCTTTTCCAGAACATCATCGCTTGCGCGCAAGCGCAGCGAGGAAGCGCAACGGCATGCGTCGTCGCGCCTGCGGCATGTCCGCCTCCCCGCGCCTGACCTGGCGACGGGACGACGGCCTGTCCCGGCTTACTTGCCGTTGACGGAATCCTTGAGGCCCTGGCCAGCCTTGAACTTCGGGGCCTTGGAAGCCGGAACATTGATGGTCTCGCCGGTGCGCGGATTGCGCGCGGTGCCAGCGGCGCGGTCAGCGACGGAGAACGTGCCAAAGCCGACGAGCTTGACTTCGTCGCCCTTCTTGAGGGCGTCAGTGATGGCGGCGAACACGGCCTCAACAGCTTCGCCCGCCTGGGCGCGGCTCAGATCGGCCTGATCAGCGACGGCTGCAACAAGATCGCCTTTGTTCATCAATCGTCCTCCAGATGCGAATGCCGCCCCAGGCGTACATTCGTCGGGTCCAATATGCGGGCTAGCGCCGGACGGTGACAGCCACCGCCCAGTTCAGCTGCGCCCTGCGGCTCGCACGGGCCTCGTGGGCTCACCGGCGCGCTATCGACTGGTTTTGCCTGTTACGCCCGTGAGCGCAAGGCCCAATATGCCAGAAACCACGGCGGCGAAACAGATTCTTCGGTTTCGTGAAGGAAAATGCCCCGACTTACGCCGGGGCATTAGACCATTGTCGGATCAGTGGGCGATGACGCCGCCGGCGTCGCCCTCAACCCGGGGCGGGGTCGGCGCCGCTTCGGCTGGCGGCGTCCATTCGATCGCCTCCAGCTTGCGGGTCAGGGCGTGCTCGACGACCTGGTCCATCCGCGACACCGGAATGATCTCCAGCCCCGACTTCAGGCTCTCAGGCAGTTCGAGCAGGTCCTTGGCGTTGTCCTCGGGAATCAGCACCGTACGGATACCGCCACGCAGCGCCGCCAGCAGCTTCTCCTTCAAACCGCCAATCGGCAGCACGCGCCCACGCAGCGTCACCTCGCCGGTCATGGCGATGTCGCGCCGCACCGGCACACCGGTCATCACCGAGATGATGGCGGTGGCCATGGCGATGCCCGCGGACGGACCGTCCTTCGGCGTCGCCCCCTCCGGCACGTGGACGTGGATGTCCCGCGTGTCGAACAAGGGCGGCTTGACGCCGAAGGTCAGCGCCCGCGACCGCACATAAGAAGCGGCGGCCGAGATCGATTCCTTCATCACGTCGCGCAGATTGCCCGTGACCGTCATCTTGCCCTTACCAGGCATCATGACGCCCTCGATGGTCAGCAACTCGCCGCCCACCTCGGTCCACGCCAGACCCGTGACCACGCCGACCTGGTCCTCCGCCTCGGCCTCGCCATAGCGATACTTCGGCGGCCCCAGATACTCCTGCAGGCTTTCGACCGTCACCTGCACCGCTTCGGTCTTGCCAAGGACGATGTCCTTGACCGCCTTACGGATCAGGTTCGAGGCCTCGCGCTCCAGGCTACGCACACCCGATTCCCGGGTGTAGCGACGGACCAGGAACAGCAGGGCGTCGTCGTCGATCTTCCACTCCTTGTCCGACAGGCCGTGCTTGACCAGGGCCTCCGGGATCAGGTGGCGACGGGCGATCTCGGTCTTCTCCTCTTCCGTGTAACCAGCCAGACGGATGGTCTCCATACGGTCGAGCAGCGGGCCCGGGATGTTCAGCGTGTTCGCCGTGGTCACGAACATCACGCCGGACAGGTCATAATCGACCTCCAGGTAATGGTCGTTGAACCCCTTGTTCTGCTCAGGGTCCAGCACCTCCAGCAGGGCCGCTGACGGATCGCCACGGTAGTCCTGACCCATCTTGTCGATCTCATCGAGCAGGATGAGCGGGTTGGAGGTCTTGGCCTTGCGCATGGCCTGGATGATCTTGCCAGGCATGGAGCCGATATAGGTCCGCCGGTGACCACGTATCTCGGCCTCATCGCGGACGCCGCCGAGCGAGACGCGGACGAACTCACGTCCGGTCGCCTTGGCGATCGACTTGCCAAGCGAGGTCTTGCCGACGCCGGGCGGGCCGACGAGGCAGAGGATGGGACCCGCGAGCTTGTTCACCCGCTGCTGCACGGCGAGGTATTCGACGATGCGGTCCTTGACCTTGTCGAGGCCAAAGTGATCAGCGTCGAGCACCTTCTGCGCTTCGCCCAGATCCTTCTTCACCCGTGAACGCTTGTTCCACGGAATGCCGAGCATCCAGTCGAGGTAGTTGCGCACGACGGTCGCTTCCGCCGACATCGGCGACATCTGGCGCAGCTTCTTCAGCTCGGCCATCGCCTTGTCGCGGGCTTCCTTCGACAGCTTGGTCTGGTTGATCTTCTCTTCCAGCTCGGCCAGCTCGTCGCGGCCGTCCTCATCGCCAAGCTCCTTCTGAATGGCCTTCATTTGCTCATTCAGATAGTACTCGCGCTGGGTCTTCTCCATCTGCCGCTTGACGCGCGTGCGGATGCGCTTCTCGACCTGCAGCACCGAGATTTCGCTCTCCATCAGGCCGAGAATCTTCTCGAGCCGGGCGGTGATCGAGGTGGTCTCGAGCAGGGCCTGCTTGTCAGCGATCTTGACGGCGAGATGCGAGGCGACCGTGTCGGCCAGACGCGAGGGGTCCTCGATCTGCGTCACGGCGGCGACGACCTCCGGCGACACCTTCTTGTTGAGCTTCACATAGCTCTCGAATTCAGTGACCACCGAGCGCGCCAGAGCTTCGGCCTCGATCTTGTCGCCAGGCTCTTCGGCCAGCACCTCGGCGGTGGCCTCATAGAACTCATCCGACCGCAGATATTTGGTGACGCGCGCACGCCCGGCGCCCTCAACCAGCACCTTCACGGTGCCGTCGGGCAACTTCAGCAGCTGCAAAACGCTGGCGATCGCGCCAATCTCATGGATGGCCGAGGTTTCCGGATCGTCGTCGGAGGCGTCCATCTGCGTGGCCAGCAGGATGTGGCGGTCAGTCTTGACCACCTCTTCCAGGGCGCGGATCGACTTCTCGCGGCCGACGAACAGCGGAACGATCATATGTGGGAACACGACAATGTCGCGCAGGGGCAGGACGGGATAGTCGGAGACCGTTCCCGGAGCCGCAGGCTGGCGAGGCTTCATGGTCGTCATGTGGCCCATGTCCTTTCAGTGTGGTCTACCCGGTCCCCCAGGCAAGCGGCAGGCGCAGGCAGACTTATGGCCGTCGGCGCTCAACTCCGTCATGGAGCATACACCGCAGGCGGCGGTCGCCGCGCCTCGGCATGAGCGCGCAGCGAGTTCGTTGTCCTGAAGGTGGCCCCGCCCGCCCCATGTTTCAAGTGAGCGACAGGCGCGGGTCACAGGAGATTTGCCTGCATGGCTCGCGCCTGGCCGGGCGCCGTCGCCGGGCGCACGTCAGAGCGCGCCTAGACTGAAGTTACGCTCTGGCTTGCGTGCGCGAAAGGCGCGTCCTGCGTCGGACGTGGACCGCAACGACACGCTGGCATGCGCGAGCGCCGGTCCGATACGCGACTGCCCCAAAACGCCGACAGGCGCCCAATGGGCGCCTGTCGCTGCTCGTCACATGGTCTGGCGCCGCTTCTCGCGGCCAGTCCGTCAGGCCGAGGCGCTGGCCGTCGCCGGCTTGTCGGCGCGGTCTGCGTAGATGTACAGCGGCCGGGCCTTGCCCTCGACCACCTCGGGGCCAATCACCACCTGCTCGACGCCTTCGAGGCCCGGCAGGTCGTACATGGTCTCCAGCAGGATGCCTTCGAGGATCGAGCGCAGACCACGTGCGCCAGTCTTGCGCTCGATCGCCTTGCGGGCGATCAGCGACAGGGCGTCCTCGTGGAAGGTCAGCTCGACATTCTCCATCTCGAACAGCCGCTGGTACTGGCGCACCAGCGCGTTCTTCGGCTCCTGCAGGATCTTCTTCAGGGCGGTCTCGTCCAGATCCTCCAGCGTGGCGATCACCGGCAGACGGCCAATGAACTCCGGGATCAGGCCGAACTTCAGCAGATCTTCCGGCTCGACGTCACGGAAGATTTCGCCGGTGCGGCGATCTTCCGGCGCGTGCACGGTGGCACCGAAGCCGATCGAGGTGCCCTTGCCGCGCGCCGAGATGATGCGCTCCAGGCCCGCGAAGGCGCCGCCGCAGATGAACAGGATGTTGGTGGTGTCCACCTGCAGGAATTCCTGCTGCGGGTGCTTGCGGCCGCCCTGGGGCGGAACCGAGGCCACCGTGCCTTCCATGATCTTCAGCAGCGCCTGCTGCACGCCCTCGCCCGACACGTCGCGGGTGATCGACGGATTGTCCGACTTGCGCGAGATTTTGTCGATCTCGTCAATGTAGACAATGCCGCGCTGGGCGCGCTCGACGTTGTAATCCGCCGCCTGCAGCAGCTTGAGGATGATGTTCTCCACGTCCTCGCCGACGTAACCGGCTTCGGTCAGCGTCGTGGCGTCGGCCATGGTGAACGGCACGTCGAGGATGCGGGCCAGGGTCTGGGCCAGCAGGGTCTTGCCCGAGCCGGTTGGGCCGACCAGCAGGATGTTGGACTTGGCCAGCTCAACGTCATTGTTCTTCAGCGCGTGGCTCAGGCGCTTGTAGTGATTGTGCACCGCAACCGAGAGCACCTTCTTGGCGTGCTCCTGGCCGATGACGTAATCCTCCAGCACCTTGCTGATCTCGCGAGGCGTTGGCACGCCTTCACGCGACTTCACCAGCGACGACTTGGACTCCTCGCGGATGATGTCCATGCACAGCTCGACGCATTCATCACAGATGAACACCGTCGGTCCGGCGATCAGCTTGCGGACCTCATGCTGGCTTTTGCCGCAGAAGGAGCAGTAAAGCGTGCTCTTGCTTTCGCCGCCTGTGGCCTTGCTCATGGTCCGTCTCCACTGCGACCGCTGGGGCCCGACGCCGCGCGGTCAAATGCACTATCCCGGAGCCGGTCGCGTCGCCAGTGATCGCTGTTGCAACCCTGGCGAGAAGCGCCCGCCTCACATTCCCGTCCGAAGCCCGGAGCGCGCCCACTGGAACGCCTGCCCGCATGTCAATGGCGGAACGGCGCCTGAACGGCGAGGCCAGCCGCGCACACCCAGGAGTGGCCACAACTGTCCGGGCATCCGGCACCGACCAGCTGGCGGCGTAAGCCCCCCTGCAGAATCGGCGCACTCCGGTAAAAACCGGTTAACGCAAGCCACGAAGCGATCGTGAAAAGCGTAAGCGGTCAACCAAACATGGGCGCCACTGCGCGTCAATGCGACCGGGGCCGTTTGTCGCGGCGACCTGTTTGGCGGTTACCTGCGCCAGTCGCAGGCGGCCGCGTCGACCGCCCGCAGCGATACGCTGAGACGGCGCGTGGTGCAAACCCCTGGCGTTGCGGCGGTCAGGACGCCTGCTCCGGACGCTTCTCGAACACCTGGTCGATCAGGCCGAATGCCTTGGCCGCCTCGGCGGTCATGAAATTGTCACGCTCCAGCGCCGCTTCGATCGCGTCGAGCGACTGGCCGGTGTGCCTGACATAAATCTCGTTGAGGCGGCGCTTCAGCGCCTCGATTTCGCGGGCATGGATCAGAATGTCCGTAGCCTGCCCCTGGAAGCCGCCCGACGGCTGATGAACCATGATGCGGGCGTTCGGCAGCGCGAAGCGCTGACCCTTTTCACCCGCCGCCATCAGCAGCGAGCCCATCGAGGCGGCCTGGCCAATGACCAGGGTCGACACCGGGCAGCGGATGAACTGCATGGTGTCATAGATCGACAGACCCGAGGTGACGACGCCGCCAGGCGAATTGATATAGAAGGAGATTTCCTTCTTGGGGTTCTCCGCCTCAAGGAACAGCAGCTGCGCCACAATCAGCGACGCCGAATGGTCCTCGACCGGGCCTGTGAGAAAGATGATCCGCTCACGCAGCAGGCGCGAGTAAATGTCGAACGCCCGCTCGCCGCGATTGGACGTCTCGATCACCATCGGCACCAGCGTATTGGCGTAAACGTCCAACGGATCTCTCATGGTCACATTCTCCACGTGGCCGCGCACGGCGGTCGCCTCTGGCGGTGTCTGCCCCCGGCGTGCAACGCCGGACGCCATTGCCTCACAGTCGGCTGCGCCGCCTGCAAGAGGTCCTTGGATAACCGGGTCTGACGGGAGGAGCGCCACAGCGACGCAGCCCCGGCAGCGGGACCTCCCCTCAGTATGAAATCTGGCGGGACGCGTCTACTCCCCCGCGCCCGCGGCCTGACCGCTCGCCCTGGCGGAAACGCCGCGATTCTGCCCGCAGCGAACAGGCGCTGACTTTTCCCCGCGCTGGCCACGCTGGCAAGCGCCATTGCGTTTCAGCTGACGCCAGCCCAGCTGGCGGAGCCAAATCATAACCCTGAGCCGACGCCACGACATTGAGCGCCGCACAGCCGAAGCCTCCCCCAAGGCGACAGCGCGTGAAGGCAAGGCGACAGCGCGTGAAGGCTTCCGCCTGACGCGTGCAAAGCGCAACTGCCCCAGCGCCAACAGCTTCCACATGGTGCGTGTCGGCCCTCAAGGCCAGCAACCTATGGCGCTGCGCAAGCCTCACGCCTGTGGCGCAGTTATGCGCTGTCGCCGCGCTGCGCAAGGGAACCACAAGCTGATGCAGTCTGAGCAACAAAAAGGGCCAGGGAATGACCCCTGGCCCAAAATCGGCGCCAACTCCTGCCGCGCTGCGCAGGCCGCGTGGCAGGTTGTGGCGCTGGAAGCGATTACGCCTTGGCGTCGTCCTCGTCTTCCTTGAACAGCTCTTCCTTGGACACGGTCTTGTCCACAACCTTGGCCTGCGACAGCAGGTGGTCAACGACCTTCTCCTCGAAGATCGGGGCGCGCAGCTCGGCCAGCGCCTGGGGGTTCTTCTGGTAGAACTCCCACACCATCTTCTCCTGGCCAGGGAACTGACGGGCGCGCTCGATCAGGGCGCGGGTCAGCTCGTCCTCGGTGATCTTGATCTCGGCCTTGTCGCCGATCTCGGCCAGCACCAGGCCCAGACGCACGCGGCGCTCGGCGATGGTCTTATACTCGGCGCGCGCCGCTTCCTCAGTGGTGTCCTCGTCGGCGAACGAACGGCCAGCCTGGGTCATCTCCGAGGTCACGCCCTGCCAGACGCCGTCGAACTCCTGCTCGACCAGGGTCGGGGGCAGCTCGAAGCTGTACAGGCCGTCGAGGGCGTCGAGCAGCTTGCGCTTCACCTTGCGGCGCGACTGGGCGGTGAAATCAACGCCGATGCGCTCACGCAGAGCGGTGCGCAGGGCCTCGAGATCATCCATGCCGAAGGTCTTGGCCAGCTCGTCATTGACGAGGGCTTCGCCACCGGCTTCCACGGTCTTGACGGTGACGTCGAATTCCGCGGTCTTGCCGGCCAGCTGGGCCGCCTGGTAGTCCTCAGGGAAGGTGGCGGTGACAACCTTGGCGTCGCCAGCCTTGACGCCGACCAGCTGCTCTTCGAAGCCCGGAATGAACGAGCCCGAGCCGATCTCGACCGGCACGTCCTCGCCCGAACCACCAGCAAAGGCCTCGCCGTCGATCTTGCCGACGAAATCAATGGTGACGCGGTCGCCGTCCTGGGCGGTTTCGTCTTCGCCGCGCGCGGTGAAGGTGCGATTCTGCTTCGCCATACGGGTCAGGGCGTCGTCGAGCTCGGCGTCGGAGACCTCAGCCACCTCACGCTCCAGCTCAACGCCAGAGATGTCGGCGATCTCGAAGGTGGGCAGCACCTCGAGGTTGACGGTGTAGGTCAGGTCAGCCTTGGCGTCGATGACAGCGTCGATCTCTTCGCGGGCTTCCGGCAGATTGACCTTCGGCTCCATGGCGAGACGCAGGTTATTGTCGGCGACGATCTTCTGGTTGGCCTCGTTGACCGCATTCTGCACGATCTCGACCATGGCCTGGCGACCATAGGTGCGGCGCATGTGCGACATCGGCACCTTGCCAGGACGGAAGCCGTTGATGCGGACCTTGTCCTTCAGCTCGTTCAGCTCGTTGGCAAGCCGGGTCTCGAGCTCGGAAGCGGGCACGACCACCTTGAATTCGCGCTTCAGCCCTTCGGAATTGGTTTGGGTCGCCTGCATGATTAAACTCTGCTGTCCTGCCGATCTCGTGGAACGAATGCCGGCCTGTTGGAGGAGACGGCGCGCGGGGCGGAAGGGTCTCCCCTTCAGCCGCCGGTTACTGCGCCTGTGACGCCTGCGTTACTGACGCCAGTCGCCTGGACCAGGCCAGGCAAGGTCCGTTCTGTGGTGCGGGCGGAGGGACTTGAACCCCCACACCTTGCGGCGGCAGAACCTAAATCTGCTGCGTCTACCAATTTCGCCACGCCCGCCTGAAAACGTCCAGATACACCAAAGAACTGCGCCTGCCCCTGAGGCCGGGGTCGCGGCTCTATATCACGCGGTACGGATAACGCACCAAAAAAAACCCCGCGCGACGGAACGAAACTCCGGCCCGTCGCCAGATAGAGCGCTGTCTAATCCACCGCGCGCCGCCTGTGAACCATGGGCGGAGCGCCTTGACGGTTTTTTCCAGCGCTGATTACCGGTTGTTCCCTGCTTGCGCCGCCAATACGAGCCCCCGCGACGCCAGCACAACCGACCTTCAGCGCCCGCCTGCGGTGAGCGGCGACGCGCTCATCAGACAGCCGCATGCGCCGATGGCGACGGGATAACACGCCCTCGCCTCAAAGCCATCGGTCGCGTACACCGTTGATGCGCCATACAGCTTTAGACGCCGAGCGCGCAGCGTGGCCGTTCAGGGAGAATGCTTTTGACGAGGGCTCAACCACCGGTGACCGGACGTAGCCTCGCCAGCCGACGCCAGTTCGTCGGCGGCCTTACCGCCAGTCTGATCAGCCTGCCGCTGACGGCGGTGGCCATGGATGACCCTGGCGCGGCGGACACGGCGGAAACCCCGGCGTCGCCGGCCGAGCCGACCTCCGGAACCACGCCCGCAAGCGCCGCCGGGCCAGCGTCGCCGGCGGCCGGCGCCGCGCCTGACCACACCAATCCCCAGACATTGCGCGCCGCGCTGGCGCAGATTCGCCTGAAGCCTGTCCCTGCCGACGAAACCAGGGTGCTGGCCTTCAATGGCGTCGTGCCCGGACCGCTGTTGCGCCTCCGCCAGGGCGACGCGCTCGACGTCACGCTGGCCAATGGGCTGGAGGAGCCGCTGTCACTCAATATTGGCGGGGCCGGCGCCGGCAATGCGCTGGATGGCGTCGCGGGCCTCACTGGCCCGGCGACGCCGCCGGGCGGCG
This sequence comes from Camelimonas sp. FR25, assembly GCF_059740505.1. NCBI lineage: Bacteria > Pseudomonadati > Pseudomonadota > Alphaproteobacteria > Hyphomicrobiales > Chelatococcaceae > Camelimonas > Camelimonas sp. FR25. Next base: position 233,360 of record NZ_JCAWFG010000084.1, read on the forward strand.
AGCAGCGCATCCGCTTTCAGGCGAATCGCGCCGGAGTGTTCTGGTATCGCCCGATGCTCATCGGCCAGACCTCACGTCAGACCGAGCGCGGACTGTATGGCGTGCTGATTGTCGATGAGGCCGAGCCGCCCGCGTGGGCGACAGGCGTCATTCGCGATCTGGTGATGGTGCTGGACGACTGGTCGCTCGATGACGCTGGCCAGATCAACGCTGATTCCACCTCAGCCAGCGCCCGCTCCGGCATGGGCCGCCTGGGCAACTGGCTGACGCTAAATTCCGCGCCCCCGCCCGAGCAGATCACCGCCGCCCCGGGGGCGCGGCTGCGGTTGCGGCTGCTGAACGCCGCCAACGCCCGCACCATCCCGCTGCATTTCGACGGGTTAAAGACCTATGTCGTCGGCATCGACGGCAGCCCTTCGGAAGTGTTCCACCCCCTGCATGACCGGCTGATGCTGGCGCCTGGAGGGCGCTATGACCTGATTGTCGAAGCCCCGGCGGCAGGAAGCGAAGGCCATGTGATGGCGGCGCTGGGCGCCGGCATGCCTTTGCTGACGCTGCGCGCCGAAGGCGCAGCCGTTGCGGCGCAGCCAGAGATCACGCCCTTGCCCGCGCCTGATCTGCCCACCGCAATCCGCCTGCAGGACGCGGTGCGGGAGAAGCTGACGCTGGCAGGTCCGGCGCGCGCGGCCAATGGCAACGGCAAGCAGCCCGATCCGTCACGTCTGTGGACCATCAATAATGTCGCCTGGCCAGACGCCATGGCGAAGCCGCTGTTCCGGGTGAAGAGCGGTACGCCGGTGACGCTGGAGATCAGGAATAGCGGCGACGCCATGCAGACGCTGCGCCTGCATGGCCATCAGGCCCGCCGGCTGCACAATCTCGACGATGGCTGGGAGCCCTATTGGATCGACATCATCGCCGTGCCGCCCGGTCACCCGACGCGCATCAGCTTTGTCGCCGGCGCGCCGGGCAAATGGCTGATCGGCTCCGCCGTGGCGGAGAAGCTCGATGGCGGCATGGCGGCATGGTTTGAAGTCACGCCCTGACGCCACAGAGGCTCAGGCCCCACGCCGCAACCCAGGGCTGTCAGGCGGTTCAGGCGAGGCTGTCGAGGTGAGGCGGTTCAGACGACCCGGCAGGAAACCTAGCGCGCCGGCAGCGCGGCTCAGAAGCCGCCGCCGACGCCCATGCTGCCGCCATTCATCATCGGGCGGACGCCGGAGCCCATATTGCGCACCTCACGACCGACGCCGGTCATGTCAATGTCGCTACGATCGATACTGCGCATCGGCGCGCCGAGGCCGCCGACCGGGGCTGCCTGGGTTTTGCCCTGGCCGCGCGTGCTGCGCTTCGCCTTGCCTTCGGTAGCGCGGCCATCATCAAAGCCTGCAGGCGCCTGCCACTCCGGCATCGTCTGGGCCTGCGCCGGCGCCAGAGCCAAAACCATCAGACCCATCGCGCCAGCGGCGCCGGCCAGCACGCCTGCGCGGCGATTGCTGAACACCAACATGTCTCACTCCTGAACTACTTGCGGCGCAGGTGACGGCGAACCGTCGCCCTGAGCCGTCTTCCGGCCGCCCAGGCCCTCGCCCTGTTGCTTGCGCACATTGCGTGGCCAGCGCCTGCTGAGACGCCCGAAGGGCGCGCCGCCAAGAGCCTGAACGGCCCAATCATGGCGACAAGGATAACGCAAAAACGCCCGTGAGGGCCAGCGCCGAGGGATCGCCACGGCGTCGCGGCCGGCTTGCGCGCCAGGCTGGGCGGCTTCACCCAAGGTGCGCCCCAGCATGGAGCGGTTTTATGACGGTCAACTCTGGTGGGGCTTGCGCACGCCTCGGGCCCGCTGCTGGCGAGGCGCTCGCGATGCAGGCAAGGGCGCGCCGGCGCTGTGGCAGGGCGCTGCCAGGGCGAGGATGGACGGCGCGGCGCGACGGCAACCACGCCGTCACAGCGCGCCGAGGTCGGCCAACAGACGCCTCAAGGCGGCGGGGACGCCCTCCGGCAAATCCTCGGCGATCAGCCCCGGGCCGAACGCCCTTGCGATGGCTCCGTGAAGCCACACGGCGGCGCAGGCGGCGTCGAACGCCGGCATGCCCTGGGCGATGAGGCCGCCGGTCAGTCCGGCGAGCACGTCGCCAGCGCCAGCGGTGCCCAACCACGGCGGCGCGTTGTCATTGATCGCGACCTGGCCGTCTGGCGCTGCGATCACCGTGTCGGCGCCCTTGAGGATCACCACGGCGCCGCTGGCCTGAGCCGCCGCCAGCGCGCGCGCTGGCTTGCCGCGCGCCTCGGTCACATCCTGCAGGGCCCCGAACACCCGGGCGAACTCTCCGTCATGCGGCGTCAGCACCGTGGCGGCGGCGCCAGCGATGCTGCGGGCGAGGAAATCCGGTCGCCCGTCAAAACTGGTCAGCCCGTCGGCGTCGATGACCAGCGCCCGCCCCCGCCGCGCCACCGCGGCGATACGCGCCACAAGCCCCGGGCCAACCCCGCCAGCCGGTCCGATGATGACGGCGTTGAAGCGGGGATCGTCGAGCAGGCTGGCGAAAGCGTCTGCGTCGGCGGCTTCGCGCAGCATGATGGCGGTGAGATGGGCGGCGTGCACGGCGCAGGCGGCGGCGTCCGCCGCGATGGTGACGAGCCCCGCGCCGCTGCGCAAGGCGGCCCGCGCCGCGAGACGAATGGCGCCGGTGGCCAGCGCCGGGCCGGAATGACACAGAACATGGCCGCGTCGGTATTTATGAGCCTCAAGCGATGGCCGGGGGAACGAGGCGCCCCACAGGGCCGGGGTATTGCGATACAGGCTGTCGCCGACATGGGACAGCGTCTGCGCGGCAATGCCAATATCGGCCAGGGTCACCGGCCCGCACAGGGCGCGCCCTGGCAGCAGCAGATGGCCGGGCTTACGTGCGGCGAAGGTGACGGTGGCGGTGGCGGCGACCGCCACCCCCATGACCTCGCCATCGTCGGCATTGACGCCGCTGGGCAGATCCACTGCCAGCAGCGGCGCTCCCAGCCCATTGAGCGCTGCGACCGCGGCGGCGGCCTCGCCTTGCAGCGGCCGGTTAAGGCCAGCCCCAAACAGGGCGTCGATCGCCAGTTCAAACGGCCCGGCCGGGCAATCGGCCGTCGACGCGCCAGTCCACGCGCTGGCGGCGGCGCCAGCGTCCGCCGTCGTGGGTCCGCCGAACGGCGCCCAGACGATGACGTCGAAGCCCTGATCGTGCAGCAGTCGGGCCGCGACATAGCCGTCGCCGCCATTATTGCCGACGCCACAGGCGATGAGCACCCGGGCCGGCGCGCCCCGCCCCGCGCCCGGCGCAGCCCCTTCCGTCACCCGGGACCCGGCGCCCGCGCCTCCCCGCAGCATGGCGGCGGCAGCCTGGGCCACGGCGCGGCCAGCGCGCAACATCAGCGTGTATCCCGGCGTTCCTGCCGCAATGGTCAGCCGGTCCGCCTCCGCCATGGCCGCCGCGCCCAGTAATATGTCCCGCTCCTGCGCCTGCGCCATCGCCGCCTCCTTCCCACCTTTACGCCCAGCAACGCCGCGCCTGACGACAACCCTGCCTGTGGATCAATTTTGCGATTCTGCGCCGCAAATCGCAAAATCTTGCTGGCGCGACGACGAAAAACAAAAAATCCACCGCCCTGCGTCGCGTCTCGCGCACAAAAAGGGGCCAAACGCGAAAAAGGCCCCACCCGATTGCTGCAGCCCGCGATGCAGCGCCGCGCAGCCCCGCTGCTCCTGCGAATTTGAACAGTTTTTAATCAGCTTTCGCCTAATAATGCGGCGCCAAAGGCAGGGGCGGCGCAACATCCCCGTTTCTTTCGTCTGCCCGCCAAGGCATAAACAGCCCGTAAGTTTTGCGGCCCGGACCCGGTGCGGAGGAGCGCGGCTCATGAAGAAGATCGAGGCGATCATTAAACCCTTCAAGCTCGATGAAGTGAAGGAAGCGCTGCAGGATATTGGTCTGCAGGGCATCACTGTCATCGAGGCAAAGGGCTTCGGCCGCCAGAAAGGTCACACTGAACTGTATCGTGGCGCCGAATACGTCGTCGATTTTCTGCCCAAGGTGAAAATCGAGATCGTGCTGAATGACGATCAGGTTGACCGCGCGGTGGAAGCCATCCGCAACGCCGCCCAGACCGGCCGCATTGGCGACGGCAAGATTTTTGTCTCCACCGTTGAGGAAGCCATCCGCATCCGCACCGGCGAGACCGGGCCGGACGCGATCTGATCGCGGCGACAGGCGGCCTGCGGGGCGCCGGACGGACATCCGGACCAACACATTGACGCGTGGCGCGGCGCTCCGGCGCCGCCACGCATGAAACGGCCCAGTGGCCATCACTCGTTTTACCCGCGCAGGCCTGACGGAAAGCAGGTCGGCGCTCCTGATGCAGATAGGGGAACATGATGACTAAGAGCGCTCAGGACGTGCTCAAGACCATCAAGGAAGAGGACATCAAGTATGTCGACTTCCGCTTTACGGATCCGCGCGGCAAGTGGCAGCATGTCACCTTCGACATCACGCTGATCGACGAAGACATGTTCGCTGACGGCACCATGTTCGACGGTTCGTCGATTGCTGGCTGGAAGGCCATCAACGAGTCCGACATGCTGCTGATGCCCGACCCGTCCTCGGCCCAGCTCGACCCCTTCTTCGCCGCCCCGACCCTGTCGATCATCTGCGACGTGCTTGAGCCCGGCACCGGCGAGGCCTATGGCCGCGACCCGCGCGGCATCGCCCGCAAGGCTGAAGCCTTCCTCGCCTCGACCGGCATTGGCGACACCGCCTTCGTTGGCCCGGAAGCCGAATTCTTCGTCTTCGACGACGTGCGCTTCAAGGCTGACCCGTACAACACCGGCTTCAAGCTCGACTCGTCGGAACTGCCGACCAATGGCGACCGCGAGTATGACGGCGGCAACATGGGTCACCGCGTTCCGACCAAGGGCGGCTACTTCCCGGTTCCCCCGATCGACAGCTGCCAGGACATGCGCGGCGAGATGCTGGCGGCCATGGCCTCGATGGGCGTCTCGGTTGAGAAGCACCACCACGAGGTGGCTTCGGCCCAGCACGAGCTTGGCATGAAGTTCAACACCCTGGTGTCGACCGCCGACCAGATGCAGATCTACAAGTACTGCATCCATCAGGTGGCCAACAGCTACGGCAAGACCGCGACCTTCATGCCGAAGCCGGTGTTCGGCGACAACGGCTCGGGCATGCACGTGCACCTGTCGATCTGGAAGGACGGCAAGCCGGTGTTCGCTGGCAACAAATATGCCGACCTGAGCCAGGAATGCCTGTGGTTCATCGGCGGCATCATCAAGCACGCCAAGGCCCTGAACGCCTTCACCAATCCGTCGACCAACTCCTACAAGCGTCTGGTACCAGGCTATGAGGCCCCGGTGCTGCTGGCTTACTCCGCCCGCAACCGCTCGGCGTCCTGCCGTATTCCGTGGTCGAACAACCCGAAGGCCAAGCGCGTCGAGGTGCGTTTCCCCGATCCGACCGCCAACCCTTACCTCGCGTTCTCGGCCCTGCTGATGGCTGGCCTCGACGGCATCATCAACAAGATCGATCCGGGCCAGGCCATGGACAAGGATCTGTACGATCTGCCGCCGCGTGAGCTGAAGAAGATCCCGACCGTCTGCGGTTCGCTGCGTGAGGCGCTCGAGTCGCTGAAGAAGGACAACGCCTTCCTCAAGGCTGGAGACGTGTTCACCCAGGACTTCATCGACAGCTTCATTGAGCTGAAGATGACCGAAGTGATGCGCTTCGAGATGACCCCGCATCCGGTCGAGTTCGAGATGTACTACTCCTGCTGATCGCCCCTGGCGCAGCAACTGGAAAGGCCGGGCCCCGCCCGGCCTTTCTTTTTTTGCCGGCCTACATGTTTTGCTGGTCCAAGTGTGGCGCCGACCCGTCGCCCCTGCCCGGCGCGCCACAGCCAGATGGCGGCGATGGGACGGAAGCGCAGGAGTTGGGTGACGCCTGTGGGTTAAGGCCGACTTTGGCCGGGCGGCAGGCGCGTGCTATGTATGGCGCTGGCCACATGGTCTGCGGCCGCCCATCAGCCTGAACAGCGACTACCGCCCGTCATACACGCCGTTGCCGCACATGCTGCGCATGCCCATTGTGCGGCTTCCTATGCGGCGCATGGACCGGCGCATGGCGCCGCCGGTTTCGCCTTCCGGCGCTGAAACTGGCATAGTCACACGAGAACGAATCGGGATCAGAACAGGCATATGTCAGACAAGGACGACCTTTTCGGCGATGGGGCGCTCGCGCCCGCTGCGGCCCGGGGTAGCAACGGCAAGGCCGGCGACGGCGCGCGCGCAGGCAAGTCCACCCGCGCCCAGACCCAGGCCGCCAAGCTGGCGCAGAGCCGCGCCAGCGGTCCGGCGACGCCGGACGAGGCCGGTTACACTGCCTCCGCCATCGAGGTGCTTGAGGGGCTCGAGCCGGTTCGCCGTCGTCCTGGCATGTATATTGGCGGCACCGACGAAAAGGCGCTGCACCATCTGTTCGCCGAAGTCATCGACAACGCCATGGATGAGGCGGTGGCCGGCCACGCTTCGTTTATCGAGGTCGAGCTGGAGGAAGGCGGCTTTATCCGCGTTGTCGACAATGGTCGCGGCATTCCGATCGATCCGCATCCGAAATTCCCCGACAAATCGGCGCTCGAGGTGATTCTGACCACCCTGCACGCCGGCGGCAAATTCGATTCCAAGGTCTATGAGACCTCGGGCGGCCTGCATGGCGTCGGCGTCTCGGTGGTCAACGCCCTCTCCGACGTGCTGGAGGTTGAGGTGGCGCGCGGCCAGATGCTGTATCGCCAGACCTTCAGCCGCGGCCTCGCCCAGACCGGGCTGGAGACGGTGGGTCGGGTGAACAACCGCCGTGGCACCACGGTGCGCTTCCACCCCGACGCGCAGATTTTCGGTCCCGAGGCGACGTTCAATCCGCGCCGCCTGTTCAAGATGGCCCGCTCCAAGGCCTATCTGTTCGGCGGCGTCGAGGTGCGCTGGAAATGCGCGCCGTCGCTGCTTGGCGGCATCGATAATGTGCCGGCGGAGGCGGTATTTCGCTTCCCCAACGGCCTCAAGGATTATCTGGCGCGCGAGATCGACGGCGCCCCGCAGGTCGCGGACCAGTTGTTCTCTGGCAAGATCCAGAAGCCCGGCGGCCATGGCTCGGTGGAATGGGCGGTTTCTTGGCTGACAGAGGCTGACGGCTTCGTCTATTCCTATTGCAACACCATCCCAACGCCCGAGGGCGGGACCCATGAGCAGGGCCTGCGCATGGCCTTGCTGCGGGGTCTGCGCGACCATGCCGAGCGCATTGGCCAGCAAAAGCGCGCCGCCAATCTCACCGCCGATGACGTGATGGCCACCTGCGCCGCGCTGCTGTCCGTGTTCATTCGCGAGCCGGAATTCGTCGGACAGACCAAGGACAAGCTGGCCTCCAACGAAGCCGTGCGCATCGTTGAAAGCGCCATGCGCGACGCTTTCGACCATTGGCTGGCCGCTGCGCCGCAGCAGGCGCTGCGCTTGCTGGAGTGGACGATCGAGCGCTCGGAAGAGCGCATGCGCCGTCGCCAGGAGAAGGAAGTGGCGCGCAAGAGCGCCACGCGCCGCCTGCGCCTGCCTGGCAAGCTGGCGGATTGCTCAAACGCTGGTGCCGCCGGCTCCGAGCTGTTCATTGTCGAGGGCGACTCGGCTGGCGGCAGCGCCAAACAGGCGCGCGACCGCAAGACCCAGGCCGTGCTGCCGCTGCGCGGCAAGATCCTCAATGTCGCCTCGGCTGGCCGCGACAAGCTCGCCGCCAACCAGCAGCTGTCGGATCTGACCCAGGCGCTCGGCTGCGCCACCGGGGCCGCCTACCGTGATCAGGATCTGCGTTATGAGCGCGTGATCATCATGACCGACGCTGACGTCGACGGCGCCCATATCGCCTCGCTGTTGATCACTTTCTTTTACCGGCAGATGCCAAAGCTGATCGATAACGGCCATCTCTACCTCGCGGTGCCGCCGCTGTATCGCATCACGGCAGGCAGCAAGACGCTGTACGCCCGTGACGAAAAGGAACGGGACCGCATCATCGCCAAGGACTTCAAGGGCAAAAAGGTGGATGTGGGCCGCTTCAAGGGCCTCGGCGAGATGATGGCGGCGCAGCTCAAGGAAACCACCATGGACCCGGCGCGGCGCACGCTGTTGCGGGTGCATGTCGAGCAGGAGGCGCGGCCCGAGACCTCGGACGCCATCGACCGGTTGATGGGCAACAAGCCGGAAGCCCGCTTTGCTTTCATCCAGGAGCGCGCCGCCTTCGCCGACACCACGGCGCTCGATATCTGAGCGCTGACGGCCCCGGCGCCAAACGCTGCAGTCACCGCAGGCGCCATAAGGCGCCCCGGCAGGATGGCGCGAACTTGCGGCGCTGCGCCAGAGCGGGCCGGCGCATGGGTCGCAACATCGCCGCCCTGCTCCGCCTGTCGCTGTCCCAGTCAACCTTGCGCTGTCGCTGGCAATGCAGGCGTGACGGAGGGTTAGGGCCTGCTTCCCCATGCCTGCGGCCGGACCGCGGGCAATCTGCGGCGCATGTGCAACGCACGCGACCAGCACAGTTAAACTGTTCGCCAGTTATGCGATATGCGTTGACAAGCTCAGCGTTAATACCATAGTCCGCAAGACGCTGCGCCCCCAGGGAGTCCGACATCCGGTCTGGCTCCCCTATTCGCGCCGGCCATTTTGGCGGCCCGCAGACGCTTTTCAACGGACCCATGGCATTTTCTGACCTCGGCCTCAGCGGCAAAGTTCTCCAGGCAGTTGAAAGTTCCGGCTATACCGAGCCGACGCCAATTCAGGCTGAAGCCATCCCGCATGTACTGGCGCGTCGTGACGTGCTTGGCATTGCGCAGACCGGCACTGGCAAGACTGCTGCTTTCACGCTGCCCATGTTGACGCTGCTGGAGACCGGCCGCGCCCGCGCCCGCATGCCGCGGACGCTGATCCTCGAACCGACGCGCGAACTGGCCGCCCAGGTCGAGGAAAGCTTCATCAAATACGGCGCCCAGCACAAGCTGAACGTGGCGCTGCTCATTGGCGGCGTGTCGTTTGGCGACCAGGACGCCAAGATCACCCGTGGCGTCGACGTGCTGATCGCCACGCCTGGCCGCCTGCTCGACCATTTTGAGCGCGGCAAGCTGCTGCTCAGCGGCATTGAAGTGCTGGTGATCGACGAAGCCGACCGCATGCTCGACATGGGCTTCATTCCCGATATCGAGCGCATCTGCAAAATGGTGCCGTTCACCCGCCAGACGCTGTTTTTCTCGGCCACCATGCCGCCGGAAATCCAGAAACTGGTCGACAATTTCCTCAGCAATCCGGTGAAGGTTGAGGTGGCGCGCGCCTCCTCCACCGCCCGCACCATCACGCAGCTGGCCGTCGCCTCTGGCGCCGATGCGCCGCACAAGCGCGAGACGTTGCGCCGGCTGATCCGTGGCGCCGAGGACATCAAGAACGGTATCATCTTCTGCAACCGCAAGCGTGACATCGCCGTGGTGCTGAAGTCGCTGCAGAAGCACGGTTTTTCGGTCGCCGCGCTGCATGGCGACATGGACCAGCGTTCGCGCATGCAGGCGCTGGACAGCTTCCGCAACAATGAGGTGCAATTGCTGATCGCCTCGGATGTCGCCGCCCGAGGCCTCGACATCCCCGACGTCAGCCACGTCTTCAACTATGACGCGCCGCATCATGCCGAAGACTATGTGCACCGTATCGGCCGCACCGGCCGCGCCGGTCGCAAGGGCACCGCTTACACCATCATCACCCCGGACGACTCGAAATACGCCGCCGCCATTGAGGCGATGACTGGCGCCGCGTTCGAATGGCTTGGCCCATCCATCGACGAAGCCGATCTGAGCGACAGCGGCGCACGCAGCCATGAGCGCGGCGACGATCGCCGCCGTGGCCGTGAGCGTGAGGGTCGCGAGCGTGATGGCCGTGGCCGCAATGGCCGGGGCCGCGGCGAGCGCAGCCAGGATGCGACGCGCGCCGAGCGCCAGGATGAGCGCGCAGCGCCTGATCTGGCTGCCGTGGAGCAGCCGTCGATCCATGACGCGGCCGCCCGGCCGCGCCAGGACCAGGGGCGTCATGACAGCGGACGCCAGGACAACGGACGTCAAGAAAGCGGACGCCAGGACAACCGCGCCCAGCCGGCGGAGGCCCGTAACGGTCGTCGGCAAGATGGACGTCAAGATGGTCGTCCAGAGCAAGGCGGTCGCGATTATCGTCAGGAGGCCCGCAACGGCGGTGGCCGTGACGAGCGGCGTGGCCGCAATGGCCGCCACGAGCGCGATGAGCCGTCGCCGCTGGGCTTCGGCGAGCACGTTCCGGCGTTCATGCTGTCAGAGCCGCGCGTCGCCCGCCGCAGCGCCAAAACCAGCGAGACCGCGCCACGTGACGTTGGTCCAGTGACGCCTGTGGCCTTCGCGCCAGAGGCGATCCAGGACGCCACGCCCGTCGCTGTTGCGACAGAGACCGCCGAAAAGGGCGAGCGTCGTGGCCGTCGCCGCCGTGATCGCCGCCGTGATCGTCGCTCTGGCGAGGCGGATGTGGCGATCCAGGCCGTGGACGGGGCTGACGAGGCGACCGCCGACACGGCAATTGTCGGCCCTGATCGCGAGACGGGCGCCGTCGCCACTGTGGCTGCAGCGCAGGACGCCACGGCGCCGACAGCTGGAGCTGCCGGAACTGAACAGGCTCAGGACGCAGCACAAGACGCAGCACAAGACGCCGCGATCACTGGACCTGCTGAAGCTGCGACCAGCGAGCGCGCGCGCCGCCGCCGCGGCGGACGCCGTAGCGCTGGCAGGGCTCGCGCTGACGTCAGCGACGACGCCGCTGCGCCAGATGCGGCGCCAGCTGTTGAGGCTGCTGTCGCAGATGACGTTGCGGCTGCCGTGACGGTTTCGGAAGCACCGGCTGCTGACGCCGCCCCCGAAGCGCCAGCCAAGCCGGCCCGCAAGCCTGCCGCAAGGGCGTCGAAGAAGGCCCCTGCCAAGGCGAGCAGCGCAGATGCCTCCAAGGCTACGGGTGACGACGAGGTGTCGGACGCTGATGCTGCTGTGGTGGAGACCAGCGCGCCAGCCAAGTCGCCGGCGAAGTCGGCCGCCAAGTCGATTGAGAAGTCGGCTGCCAAGGCTCCCAAACGGGGCGGCCGCAAGGCGGCGAGTGCCGCCGCTGAGGCTTCCGTTGTGGCAGACGAAGCCCCCGAGGCGCCCGTGACTGAACCGGTCGCCGCGACGCCGAAGCCCCGGGCGCGCCGCAAGGCCGCCGAACAGCCGGTCGAGACGGCCGCTGCCGCAGCGACGCCTGTCGTGGAGCCTGAGAAGCCAAAGCGCGCGCCGCGTCGCAAGCCGGCTGCCGCTGCCGCAGAGGCCCCTGCGGCTGAGGCTACCCAGGCTGAGCTCCCCGCTGCTGATGAGGCGGCTGGCGCTAAGGCTGCGCGCCCTGCCCGCACCCGCACCCGTCGTTCTGCCCGCAGCCGCGCGCCGGGTCAGGCCAATGACGAGACGGCTGACGAGGACGTCGGCTGAACGCGAGGGAGCGCGCCGGCGTCCACCATCCAGGCTGACGTCAGCGCAGCCAAGCTAACATTGAACGAAGAACCCGCCCGGCGTGCCGTGGCGGGTTTTTTACGTCGCGCGCCAGGTCGGGTAGTGCTGCGCTAGCGTGTCTGCCTGACCGGCTGAGCCGCGCCACAACCCACCGCGGTTCAGCGTGTGCGCCGCTTTAGCCACGCGCGGCGCGGATGACTGAGCATTCTCGCGCTTCACCATCGCCGCCTGGATACGCGAAAGGCCGCCCTGGGGCGGCCTTGAGCGAACTGCATCTCCGATGGTCGCCCATTGGGCGAGGCCTCCAGGCTTTCTCGCCATGGGTGGACCGCAGAGAAGCCCTTATTTTTCCACGCGGAAGCTGGCGCCGCCGTAGCCAGCCGCTTCCGGGATATGCAGATAGACGCCGTCCTCGCCCTTCTTCAGCACCGGCAACACCGAGACGATGGTGTCGGCGGCGGTGGCAGCGAAGGCGGCTTCGGCGGTGGCGTGCTGCGCCAGCTTCCACAGATTGCGCTCGGTGGGGAAGATCACGGTGTATTTGCCGGATTTGGCGCCATCCAGCGCCTGCTGCGCCGTCAGCCACACCGATTCCACCGCCTCATGCCCGTCGTGCAGCGCCAGCTGGTCCTCGGGCGCGACGGCCAGGAAGAACCAGGTGTCGAAACGCTTCGGCATGCCCTCGGGGGTGATCCAGTGGGCGTAAGGGATCATCGCATCGGTGGCCAGCACCAGATCTTCGGCCTGCAGCAGGTCGTTGAACGACAGCGAGCCGTCATTGAGCCCGGCGCGCCATTTGGCCTCGATCGGCGCCAATTCCGCCGCCGGCAGCAATTTGTCCGAGCCGCGACGCCGGGCGAGCAGCACGCCGCATTCCTCAAAGGCTTCGCGAATGGCGGCGATGCGGAAGGCCAGCAGCTCGGCGTCCGCGACGCCGCATTCGGCGCACAGCGCCGTATCGGCGGCGATCAGCGCGTCAGCCTTGTCGAGGCTGCCGCCCGGGAACACCAGGGCGCCAGAGGCGAAATCGATCTGATGGTGGCGCACCACCATGAAGATTTCGGCGCCCTCGGGAGCATCACGCAGCAGCACCACGGTGGCGGCCTTGCGGAAGGAGGAAGGTCCGCCGCTCTCAGCGGCCTTGAGCAGGGCGCTGGTGTGGGACCGGTCGGGAGTTGATGTCGTTGTCATGCGCCCAGATTGGCAGGGTTTGCCGTGACCGCGCAACGGCGCCGTCAACATGAAACGCCCGCGCCGCCTGCCGTGGTCGCATATCTCCCCAATATTCGATGTCGTGGTCGGGGCACTGGGGGGGGCAGAGCTGGGGGCTGAACGAGAGGACTGCCCCGTTGCAGTCCCTTCTTGCGTCATCGCCAGGGCGCCCCCCTTGTCACCATCATTGCTCGCGCTTGCCCCCCTGCTCGCCGTCATGCTCGGGCTTGTCCCGAGCATCCACGCCTTGGGCGCCGCCGCTCCATCAGCGCATGGCGTATGGGCAAAGCGTTAGGGCAAAGTCATGGATGCCCGTGACGAGCACGGGCATGACGGAGGATGGAAATCCAGCGGATGACATGACGGAGGACGACCGGGCGGCGAGCACGCCGACGGCGAGACAGCGGGCGTCGGGAAGCCAGTGTCGGGAAACCAGTGTCGGAAAGCCAGCGTCGGCGCACTGGAGCGCGCGTTGCGGGCCCACGTGCGCGTTGCTCGCGCTTGCCCCCCCGCTCGCCGTCATGCTCGGGCTTGTCCCGAGCATCCACGCCTTGCCGCCGCCGCTTCATCAGCGCACGGCTTAAGGGCAAAGCGCCATGGCGAAGACGTGGATGCCCGTGACGAGCACGGGCATGACGGAGGATATTGAGACAGGGGGATAACGTGGCTGCGGACGCCACGCGACGCGCAGACGGCTACGCACACAGGACTGCGCACTAATGGCGCGCAAGCAGCGTCGTATGGCCGCGCGCTCACCCCCCAAGCCACCTGAGCAAGGCCGTCGTCAGCCAGCTGCATGCCCGGCGCTTGCGGCGCCTGCAGCGGGGGTGATCGCCACCGATTCGCCGCAACCACAGGCCGAGGTCTGGTTGGGGTTGTTGAAGACGAACTGCGACGACAGCCGGTCGGTCTTGAAGTCCATCTCCGTGCCGAGGAGGAACAGCACCGCCGCCGGGTCGACGAAGATCTTCACGCCCTTGTCCTCGACAACCTCGTCGCGCGGATTGACCTCGCGGGCGTAATCCATGGTGTAGGCCATGCCGGCGCAGCCGCCCTTGCGGACGCCGACGCGCACGCCGAGGATTTCCTCAGGGGAATTGGCGATGATCTCCTGCACGCGCGCCGCCGCTGCGTCAGAAATCCGCATGATCTGCATGGGCGAAACAGTACGAGCCATATTCTGGTCCTGGGGCGCGGAGCCTGAGCCCCGTCGCAATCGAGAGCCGGAAGCACAATCGCCCCGGAAACATGTACAGGCGTGGCGGCAACCGCACTTGCGCCGCAGCTGCGACCGGGCGTAGCGCCACAGGCGGCCCTGCGCCACATGTTCAAGATAGGTAATGCCAGAGCTTTCGTCCAGGGGGCGTGGCGTGCGCCAGGCGCCATCCCCGTGAGAACTGGGCCTTTGGCCCCAATCAATGCTATGGCATGGCCTGCGCGCAGGCACAGCGCGCGCCCACCTTGCGGGCGCCCCCGGCCGCCTCCGTCACAGCCGTCGTTTCATCCGAACACAGGTTTTTCGCGATCCATGACCGTCACCGCCCCGTCTGACATCTCCCCCCGCGCCGACGCCCCAGTTCATGTTATTGGCGGCGGCCTTGCCGGAAGTGAGGCGGCCTGGCGGCTGGCCAATGCAGGCGTGCCGGTCATCCTGCACGAGATGCGTCCGGTGCGCGGCACCGAAGCGCACAGCACCGATGGTTTCGCCGAACTGGTGTGCTCCAACTCGTTCCGTTCCGACGACGCCAACGCCAATGCCGTCGGTCTGCTGCATCAGGAGATGCGAACCCTCGGTTCTCTGGTCATGGCGGCGGCGGCCGATCACATGGTGCCGGCAGGCGGCGCGCTGGCGGTGGATCGCGACGGCTTCTCGGCCCAGGTCACCGCCGCCCTCACTAGCCACCCGCTGATCACCATTGAGCGTGGCGAAGTAGCCGGCCTGCCGCCTGAGGCCTGGGACAGTGTCATCGTGGCCACCGGGCCGCTGACCTCGCCCGATCTCGCCGAAGCGATCCGCACCCTGTCGGGCTCCGAATCGCTGGCGTTCTTCGACGCCATCGCCCCCATCGTGCACCGCGACAGCATCGACATGAGCAAGGCCTGGTTTCAGTCGCGCTATGACAAGGTCGGCCCTGGCGGCACCGGGGCCGACTACATCAATTGCCCGCTCGACCAGGACCAGTACAACGCCTTCATCGACGGCCTGATCGCCGGGGAGAAGACCTCCTTCAAGCAATGGGAGGCCGACACCCCTTATTTCGACGGCTGCCTGCCGATCGAAGTGATGGCCGAGCGTGGCCGCGAGACCCTGCGCCATGGCCCGATGAAGCCGGTGGGACTGACCAACGCCCATAATCCGACCGTCAAGGCCTATGGCATCGTGCAATTGCGCCAGGATAACGCGCTGGGCACGCTGTATAATATGGTCGGCTTCCAGACCAAGCTGAAGCATGGGGCCCAGATCGCGCTGTTCCGCACCATCCCGGGGCTGGAGGGCGCAGAATTCGCCCGTCTCGGCGGGCTGCACCGCAACACCTATCTCAATTCACCCAGGGTGCTGGATGGCATGCTGCGGCTGAAGGCGCAGCCCCGCCTGCGTTTCGCCGGCCAGATCACCGGCTGTGAGGGCTATGTGGAGAGCGCCGCCATCGGCATTTTCGCGGGCATGGCCGCCGCCGCCGAGCGCCTCGGCAAGCCCTTCGCGCCGCCGCCGCCCACTACGGCGCTGGGGGCGCTGATCAACCACATCACCGGCGGCCACATTGCCGCCGATGGCGAGGCCGGGGCGCCGCAGTCGTTCCAGCCGATGAATGTCAATTTCGGGCTGTTCCCGCCGCTCACCGAGCCGCTGCGCAATGACAGCGGCAAGCGCATGCGCGGCAAGGAAAAGGCCGCGGCGCGCAAGCGCGCCTTCACCGACCGCGCCCGCGCCGACCTCGCCGCCTGGCTGGCCCGCGACTGCAGCTGAGCTGGCCGCCCCTTTGAGCTGGGAAAGCCCGCTGGTCTAAGCCCCCCAGCCCATCTGATCGTGCTCAGGATGCGCGGCACGATGGGCGGGCGGCCTATTTGCCCCAGGCGCCGCGCGCGGCGCGCCACATCCGCCATTGTCGCCGCCATTGCGGCGGCTCCACCACGTCAATGAACGGCCGCCATGCGGCGCCCCGCAGCCGCGCCAGATACAGCGGCGTCGTGGCCACCGGCAAAAAGGCGCTGTGCACCGCTTTGGGGCTGCCCGGCAGAGCGGCGACAAATTTCCGGTAATGGCCAACAGCCAGCGCGTTGAGCTCGTCCAGCGCCGCGCGCAGCTGCGGCGTGTCGCGTCCGGCGACGACATCGTCCCGGCTGGCGCCGTGGCGCTGCAGCACCTCTGTCGGCACAAACACCTGCCCCAGCCGCGCGCTCCATGGCAGGCCGCGCAGCAGCCCGGCGAAGGCCAAGGCCACGCCGCCATGGCCTGGGGCATCGCCACCGCCGCTATCGGCGCCATCGGCGATGATCAGGCTGGCGAGGCGCAGCAGCACTGATGAGGTCTCGCCGCAATAGCCCTCCAGCGCCGCCACCGACGGCATCGGGTCCTCATAGAGATCGAAGGTGCGGGCATCGAGCAGATCGATAAACGCCTGCTGCGGCAGGCGGTAGCGGTTGATGACGTGCAGCAGCGCCGCCGCCACCGGATTGGCGCTGACATCGCCCTGGCCCTCGCCCATGATGACGTCGCGCCACCATTGCAGGCGTATCTCACCGGCCAGCGCCTGCTTCACCGCCTCGCGAATCCGCGCTGTCTCATGGGCAAAGGCGTAGAGCGCGAACAGGCCGGGCTGCGCCGCCTCGGGCGCCAGCAGCGTCGCCAGATAGCGGTCACGCTCGCCGGCGCGCGTCACCTCCTGGCAATGCTGGAAGGCGCTGGCGAGAGCCCCTGCGTCGCTGTCATCCGCCATCAGACATAGCTCTTCAATTCAGGTTTGGCTGGTTCGGCAGGCATGGTCGCACATCAGGGCGATGCTGCAGGCGCCAATGCGGCTTACCGCGACCAGCCTCACGCGCGCCATGGTCGCGACAGACGACGGATGCCAGCCGCTGCGGATACCGGCTCAGGGCACGGCGATCAGGGCTGCAGCGGCCTTGCGACCTTCGGAGACCAGAAAATTATAGGTCCGCGCCGCTGTCGACGTGCTCATCACATCGATGCGTAGGCCGCCTGCCCGCAACGCCGCGATCAGTTCCGCTTCGGGCGGCGCCAATTGCTCGCCCGTACCGATCAGCAGCAGATCGATCTCCGCCGCCTCAGCCAGCGCCGGGGCCAGCGACGCCAACGTCAGCTCTGCGAGCGACGTCACCGGCCAGGCCCGCACACCAGAGGGCAGCATCAGCACCGAGCCGCGATGCGACATGCCGCCGAAGCGAAAGCCGCCATTGCCATAGGCGTCCAGCTCGTAATGGCCGCGCAGAAAGCGTTCCTCGCTCATGGCGCGGCTCAGGTCTTCCTGGCGTTGGCGATGGCGGCGGCGTCCTCGGCCTCGGTGGTGTCGCGGGCGTTCTGGGCGTTGCGCACGTTCAGATACAGCAGCGCCGGGGTCGAGACATACATGGCGGAATAGGTGCAGATCACCACGCCGAACAGCATCACCACGGCGAAGTCACGAATGGCGTCGCCGCCGAACAGCACCAGCGCCAGCAGCGACAGCGCCGTGGTGGTCGCCGTCATGGCGGTGCGCGACAGGGTGGTGTTGATCGACAGATCAAGCAGCTCATCGAGCGGCATGGTCTTGTAGCGCCGCATCAGTTCGCGGGTACGGTCGAACACCACCACGGTCTCGTTCAGCGAATAGCCGACGATGGTCAGGATGGCCGCGATCGAGGTCATATTGAACTCGATCTGGGTGATGACGAAGAAGCCGACGGTGAGCACGATGTCGTGCATGGTGCCGATGATCGCGCCAATGGCGAATTGTAGCTCAAAGCGGAACCACAGATAGGCCAGCACAGCGAAGATCGACAGCACGACGCCGAGCGTGCCCGACTGCACCAGCTCGCCCGAGACGCGCGGGCCAACCGACTCGACGCGACGGAACTCAAAGTCCTTCTCGAACGCCGCGCGAGCCTTCTGCACCACCTCGCCCTGGGCCGCTTCGCCACCAGGCTGCACCGGGATGCGCAGCGACACGCCGCCCGTGCCGAACTCCTGCACCTCAACCTCGCCGACGCTGATGGCGTTGGCGCCCTGTCGCACCTGGGCCACCTGGGCCTGGCCATTGCGCGCCTGCAATTCGATCAGCGTGCCGCCGGTGAAGTCGATGCCGAAGTGCAACCCCCACGTCAGCAACAGCACGGCCGTGATGACCGAGATCGCCGCCGAAAACGGGAAGCTGAACACCCGGCGCCCGACAAATTTGAACCGGGTGTTGTCAGGAACGATACGGAGCAAACGCACGATCGGTGGCCCTTTCACGGCGTTCCGGACGCGGCGGTGAACTCGCCGGAACCAAAGATAAAGCGCTATTGCGGCGCCCCATGTGGTCAACGCCAGAATAACACGTCAATTCAGGACGCTGGAGCCAGATCCTGAAGCTGTGCGACAGGACTGCCTCCCCCAGAGGCCGGGCCCCGCAAAGGGCCCCGCTTCCAGCCAGGCGATGGGGCCGGACGAGATGCGCCAGGGGCGCGATCAGCCAGCCAGGACAGACCGCCTCGCCGTGTGGCGAGGCGTCCAGATTCAGAACGGCAGGGTCTTCGGACGGGCGATGCGGTACCACAGCGCGATCATCATGCGCGTCATGGTCACGGCGGTGATCACCGTCGTCAGAATACCGAGAATGAACACCACAGCGAAGCCGCGCACCGGACCCGTGCCGAGCAGGAACAGGATGACAGCGGCGATGCCCATGGTGCTGTTTGAGTCGAAGATGGTGGCGAAGGCGCGGGTAAAGCCGGCGTCGATGGCCGATATGATCGACCGACCCGCCTTCACCTCCTCGCGGATGCGCTCATAGATCAGCACGTTGGAGTCGACGGCGGTGCCGATGGTCAGCACGATGCCGGCGATGCCAGGCAGCGTCATGGTCGCGCCGAGCAAGGACATCAGCGCCAGAATGAACACCACGTGCACGATCAGCGCGATATTGGCGAACAGACCGAACAGACCGTAGGTCACGAACATGAACAGCACGACGAAGATCGCCGCCACATAGGTGGCCTTGAGACCAGCGTCGATTGAATCCTTACCTAGACCCGGGCCGACTGTCCGCTCTTCCACCACGGTCAGCTTGGCCGGCAAGGCGCCGGCGCGCAGCAGCAGGGCCAAATCATTGGCCTGCTCAACCGTGAAGCGGCCGGAGATCTGGCCGGAGCCGCCGGTGATCGGATTGATGATGCGCGGCGCCGAGACGATCTCATTGTCGAGCACAATGGCCAGCGGCCGGCCAACATTCTCGGTGGTCGCCTGGCCGAAGCGCTGGGCGCCCTTCATGTTGAAGCGGAAATTGACGATCGGCTCCGAGGTGCGCTGGTCGAACGACGGCTGGGCGTCGACCAGGTCTTCGCCCTCCACGATCACCCGCTTTTCGACCGGGGTCAGCGCGCCGCCAGCATCGCGCGACGGCAGCATGTCGACCTCGCCGCGCGCGCCGCCGCCTTCGGCAACGAACCGGAACTGCAGCTTGGCGGTCTTGCCGAGCAGATCCTTCAGGCGCTGCGGATCCTGCAGGCCCGGCACCTGCACCAGAATACGGTCGGCGCCCTGGCGCTGGATATTCGGCTCAGTGGTGCCCAGCGCGTCGACGCGGCGGCGCAGCACTTCAATGGCCTGGTTGATGGCGCGGCTGACGCGGTCGCGCAGGCCTGCTTCCGACAGCGTGATCTGCAGCGCGCCTTCCGGCGTGGTGACGAAATCAAGGGTCTGGGCGCCGCCAGTACCGAGCAGGGAATTGCCGATCGGCTGCGACAGCTCGCGCAGCCGTGGCAGCGCCTTGTCGCGCTCGGCGGCGTCGGCGAAGCGGATCTGCACGCCGCGCGGCAGCACCGAGATACCGCCCTGGGGGGTGACCTTGTTGTCACGCAACACCCGGCGCACGTCATCGCGCAGGGTCGCCACCTGGGTGCGGATCAGATCGTTGGAATCAACTTCGAGCAGCACATGCGAGCCGCCCTGCAGATCGAGGCCAAGCACGATGGCCTTGTGCGGCAGCAGCCAGGCCGGGAACCACGACGGCGCGCTGTTTTCGATCGCCGCGCGGGTCGCCGGCGACATCAAATTCGGCGCGGCGTAAACGAAGCCGAGCACGGTCAACAGGATGATGGCGACGATCTTGCCAGTCGAATAGCGAAGCATCGATCAGGAGCTTTCCACGGTCTGGGCTGCTGTTTCCGGGGGGCTGGCCCCGCCGGACAGTCTGCGGTCTTGCACGATGGCGGCCCAGGAGCCCCCGGCCAGGCGAGATCAATCCAGCCCGACCAGATGCGCCCTGCGCCGCGAGGCCGAGGTCGCCGGGCGCTGTCTGCGCCCGCGCCGCTCCGCCCCCGAACGTCGCCTGCCAGGCCACGCAAAGCGCTCCGCCTCGCGGCGCAGCGGCTTCGGCGGCCGTCGCTACAGAAATGGGCCACAAGGACCCAGGCAAATCGGCCCGCCAGGGCGGACCGCGAGCGCGATGGCGCGGGTCAGGCCTTGACCGGCTCCGCCTTGCTGCGCACTTCGGTGATCATGGTGCGAACGATACGCACGCGGACGTTGTCGGCGATCTCGACCTCGATTTCCGGGGCGTCGTCAGCGACCTTGGTCACCTTGCCGATCAGGCCGCCAGAAGTGATCACCGTGTCGCCGCGGCGCACGTTCTTGATCAGTTCCTGGTGCGCCTTGGCGCGGCGCTGCTGCGGGCGCAGGATCAGGAAATACATGATCACGAAGATCAGGATGAACGGCAGGAACTGCAGCATCATGTCGGCGCCGCCGGGAGCCGCGCCAGCCGACTGGGCGAATGCAGGTGAAATGATCACGTGAGAAAATCTCCACGAAAGAAGAAGGGGCCTGGGCGGCGCCGGACGCCACGCCTGACGACGGCCATGTTACAGTTCTGACGTTCAGTCTGGCGGGAATATAGCGACCCGAAGCCGGAAGGCAACGATGCT
The DNA here is from genome assembly GCF_059740505.1 of Camelimonas sp. FR25. Lineage (NCBI taxonomy): Bacteria > Pseudomonadati > Pseudomonadota > Alphaproteobacteria > Hyphomicrobiales > Chelatococcaceae > Camelimonas > Camelimonas sp. FR25. The sequence goes on from NZ_JCAWFG010000084.1 coordinate 254,312, forward strand.
GGCGCAACTGCCTGACGCAAATCCCGCGCCAGACGGCGCTTGCGCCCATTCTGGCGTCAGCGCCCCCCTGAGCCTGCAAGCCTCGTCACCGCCCGTCCCATCCCCCTGCCCTGACCGGCCATACGACCGGACCCGGGTGAGCGACGACTGGCGGCGTCGCGCGGCTCACGCCGCTAGAGCCGCGCGCCCCGCAGGCTCAAGACCTGCCGGGCGCGCCACGAACGATTGGCGCGGTTACGCCGGATCGGCGGGACCGTCATCACTTGCGCCGCCATCATTTGCGCCGCCATCATTTGCACCAGCATCGCCAGCGCCGTTGTCGATTTCGGCGCCTTCGCCGTCGTCGGTGATACGCTCGATCGACACTACGCGCTCGCCATCGGCGGTATTGAAGACAATCACGCCCTGGCTGGAGCGACCGACGATGCGGATGCCATCCACCGGCACGCGGATCAGCTGGCCGCCATCCGTCACCAGCATCAGCTGGTCCGAATCCTCCACCGGGAAGCTGTCGACAAGGGGGCCATTGCGGTCATTGACCGCCATGGCGACGATGCCCTTGCCGCCGCGCCCGGTGACCCGGTACTCATAGGCCGAGGTGCGCTTGCCATAGCCGTTTTCGGACACGGTGAGCACAAATTGCTCGCCGCCGCCAAGTTCAGCGTAGCGCTCCGGCGTCAGGCCGCCATCGACGGCTTCGGCCTCAGCCTCCAGCTCCACCGCATCAGCGGCCTCATCCTGATCGCCCGTCGCAGCGCGGCGCGCGGCGCCCGCCTGCTTCAGATACAGGCTGCGCTCATCGGCGGTGACGTCGATGTGGCGCAACACCGCCATCGAGATCACCCGGTCGCCTTCGGCCAGATTGACGCCGCGCACGCCGGTGGAATCGCGGCCCTTGAACACGCGCACCTCAGGCACCGGGAAGCGGATGCACTGGCCCTCCGCCGTCGTCAGCAGCACGTCGTCGGCCTCAGTGCAGGTTTGCACCCCGACGATGGCGTCGCCGTCATCGAGCTTCATGGCGATCTTGCCGGCGCGGTTCACATTGGTGAAATCCGACAGCTTGTTGCGGCGAACATTGCCGCTCACCGTGCCGAACATCACGTCGAGCTCGGCCCAGCTCGCCTCATCCTCAGGCAGCGGCATGATGGTGGTGATGCGCTCGCCTTCCTGCAGCGGCAGCATGTTGATCAGCGCCTTGCCACGCCCCTGCGGCGGCGCCAGCGGCAGGCGCCAGACCTTCTCGCGGTACACCTGACCGCGCGACGAGAAGAACAGGATCGGCGCATGGGTCGAGGCGACGAACAGGCGGGTGACGAAATCTTCCTCGCGGGTGTTCATACCGGCGCGGCCCTTGCCGCCACGGCGCTGCGCCCGATAGGTCGAAAGCGGCACGCGCTTGATGTAGCCGGCGTGCGACACGGTGACGACCATATCCTCGCGCTGGATCAGATCCTCGTCATCCACATCCGACGCCCAATCGTCGATGCGGGTGCGGCGCGGCGTGGCGAAGGCCGTCTTCGCCTCGATCAGCTCATTGGAGACGATCTCCATGATGCGCTCGCGCGACGACAGGATGGCCAGATACTCGGCGATTTCCGAAGCGATGGTCTTGAGTTCGTCGCCGATCTCGTCGCGACCAAGCGCGGTCAGGCGCTGCAGGCGCAGCTCAAGAATGGCGCGGGCCTGGGCTTCCGACAGCAGATAGGTGTTGTCGTCCTCAAGCCGGTGGCGCGGATCATCGATCAACGCGATCAGCGGCGCCATGTCCATGGCCGGCCAGCGGCGGGTCATCAGCGCCTCGCGGGCGGCGTTCGGATCGGGCGCGGTGCGAATGAGGTGGATCACCTCATCGATATTGGCGACGGCGATGCCGAGACCCACCAACACATGCGCCCTGTCGCGCACCTTGTTGAGCAGGAATTTGGTGCGACGCGAGACCACTTCCTCACGGAAATCAACGAAGGCGCTGATCATGTCCTTGAGGTTCATGGTCTCCGGGCGACCGCCGTTCAGCGCCACCAGATTGGCGCCGAAGGTCGATTGCAGCGGCGTGTAGCGGAACAGCTGGTTCTTCACCACCTCAGCCACCGCGTCGCGCTTCAGCTCGATGACGACGCGCATGCCGTCACGATCCGATTCGTCGCGCAGATCGGAAATGCCTTCCAGCTTCTTGTCGCGCACCAGCTCGGCGATTTTCTCGATCAGCGTCGCCTTGTTCAGCTGATAGGGAATCTCGGTGAAGACAATGGCTTCACGGTCCTTGCGGATCTCCTCGACCTCGCAGACGCCGCGCATGATGATCGAGCCGCGACCGGTGTGATAGGCCGAGCGGATGCCGGCGCGCCCGAGAATGGCGGCGCCAGTCGGGAAATCGGGGCCAGGGATGATCTCGATGAGATCATCAATCGTCAGCTCCGGGTCACGAATATAGGCGAGACAGCCATCGATGACCTCGCCCAGATTGTGCGGCGGGATATTGGTGGCCATGCCCACGGCGATGCCGCCGGCGCCATTGACCAGCAGATTGGGGAATTTGGCCGGCAGAACCACCGGCTCCTTCTCACGGCCGTCGTAGTTCGGCTGGAAGTCGATGGTGTTCTTGTCGAGGTCGTCGAGCAGCGACACGGCGGGGCGCGCCAGGCGCACCTCGGTGTAGCGCTCGGCCGCCGCCGGATCGCCGTCGATCGAGCCGAAATTGCCCTGACCATCAACCAACGGCAGTCGCAGCGAGAAGTTCTGCGCCAGACGCACCAGCGCGTCATAAATCGCCGGGCCGCTGTGCGGATGGTATTTACCCATCGTATCGCCGGTGACGCGGGCCGATTTGTTATAGGGCCGGTCCGGCAGATAATTGCTCTCGTGCATCGAGAACAGGATGCGTCGGTGCACGGGCTTGAGGCCATCGCGGACATCCGGGAGGGCGCGCGACACGATCACGCTCATGGCGTAATCGAGATACGAGCGGCGCATCTCGTCTGTCAGCGAAACCGCCTTGATGTCACTTCCGGGGAGCTCGTCCGGTGCTCCGGGGCCCTGCTGGTCGTCTTCCGCCAAGGTGCTTTCCGATCCTGCCGATCCTGAACAATAAGCCCCCGCTTTACCCGATTCAGCTGACAATAGCCAATCCTGCTCCCGGCGGCGCAAGCCGATAGGAACGCAGGGGAATCAATCGCCACAACGCGCGGCGATGGCGCTACCCTTGGGACGCCATGGAGGGCTGTGTGCAGCGGGACAGTGGATGATCGCCGCCCGCCATGCGATGGATCTCGCATCAGACAGGGCGTTGCCGACATCAAGACGCCGTGGCGTAAGCATCATGCGTTGCAGGCGCATGGGCTATGACGGGCCTTTGACGCGGGCATGGCGCAAGACCATATCAGAGGCAAGCCAGCGCCCGAAGCCTGCACGGAAGGGGATCGACCATGACTGAAGCGCCCCCACCCCAGACGCCGCCTGAGGCGGACACCTCAGCCTGGGCGCCGCCAGTGGCCATCGACGCCGACAGCCTGCGGCGGCTGGTCGACGCCTTTTATGCGCGGGTGCGCCGCGATCCGGAGCTAAGGCCGGTGTTCAATGACGCCGTGGCGCATTGGCCGGAACACCTGCAGACGCTGACTGACTTCTGGTGTTCGACCATGCTGGGAACACGCAGCTATCACGGTCGCCCTGTGCCGGCGCATTTCAAACACCGTCACCGTATTACGCCGGAACTGTTCGTGCGCTGGCTGTCGCTGTGGCGGCAGAGCGTGCAGGCGATGTTCGCGCCGCAAGACGCCAGGCTGCTGATCGAGCGGGCCGAAATGATCGCGCGTAGCCTGCAATTCGCGCTGTATGAGCGCATACCTAACCCACCGCCAGCGCGCGGCGGCCAGTAGTCTCTGTAGAGAGCCGTCTCAGCGGCCAGTCACCGGTGTATGTACCGGCGACGCCCCTGCGCGAGGCTGGGCGCCGCCGTTGGCAAGCGACAGCTCAGAACGGGATATCGTCGTCGAGGCCGCCGCTGCCGCCGCCGAAGCCGCCGGAGCGGTCAGACGGCCGATCCATGGGCGAGGACCGGCCAAAATCGCCGCCCCGACCACCGCCGCCGCCGCCGCCACCGATGGCGCGTCCACCACCCTCGTCAGGGAAGTCACCGCCGCCCGAGCCGCGGCTGTCGAGAATGGTCAGCTCGCCACGGAAGCGCTGGAGGACGACCTCTGTGGTGTAGCGCTCCTGGCCCTGCTGGTCGGTCCATTTGCGCGTCTGCAACTGGCCCTCGAGATAGACCTTGGAGCCCTTGCGCAGATACTGCTCCGCAACCTTGGCCAGATTCTCGTTGAAGATCACGACCGCGTGCCATTCGGTGCGCTCGCGGCGCTCGCCGCTGTTCTTGTCGCGCCAGGTCTCGGAGGTGGCGACGCGCAGGTTAACCACCGGCTCGCCGGAGGGCATGCGCCGGGTCTCCGGGTCGCGCCCAAGATTGCCGACGAGAATCACCTTGTTGACGCTACCGGCCATGCGGCCCTCCTTCTTGTAGCCAGCGGCCGCTGCACGCGCCGCAACGCGCATCAGGCGCGTCGCACGCGGGCCAGCCGCATATATCCATCGGGCCCCAAAGCACCCTGTAGCCAGGTCGGCGGACAGCCAGACGCTGCTCGCCTGGGGCCAGTCTCCGCCCACTCTAACGCGATCGCGCGCTGGCGCCACTGCAGCCGCAATCACGCAGGCGCAGCGCGGTTGAAAACTCCCCGAACATCAGCGCCAACCGCGCCAGCGACCCAAAACACCGGCATGCCAGAAATGGTCTGCGCACCCCGGAGACTCGGCGGCGCCATCGTTGAGCCCCGCCCAATCATCGTAAGACAGCTGGCGCCAGTGCGGCTGGCCCTGTCCGCCGGCTGCCTGATCAACGTGTTAGCGCTCGATGTGACTTGCGCTTGATGCAATTAATGTTCTATATTTGTTCTAGCGAGTGAAACGGTGATGTGGATAGGCCCGGCGTGTTGCGAGCATCATATTCGGGAGGCGACAGAACGCGGCGCCGGTGGGGGGGACACAGGCGCTGACGACAGGAGCTGGCGTGGCTTTGTCTCGATGGGCAGCCACCCATCATTTGGGCGACGGCGGACGTGGATTGCGGTCCCGATCCCCTGATCGGGGCGATTGAGCTCCCCGAACGCAGACCAGGAGTGCGTGACGGTTGGGGGCCACTGGCCTCCCGCGCTGTCGGGCGCCGGTCTGGCCCAGGCGGGCGTTCAGTCGCCTGGTTTTCAGCGCCGCCAAACATCCGGCGGCGCCGGAGCATCGTATTCATGGCCGGGGAGTTGTTTGCTGCGTTGCCTGGCGCCGGGCGTCACAGCGCAAGGCCAGGCGTCGACGCTCGCGCCGTGACCACAGCGCTGGCGATGGCGCAATCGAACGCAGCCGTTGTGGCGTGACGTGAGGGCGTCAACGGCCGGCGGAAGCGTTGTCGCAGGGTACGGCGCGTTCAGTTCCGTAGCTACACTTCGACGAAGATGTGGATTCTGGCCCTGTAGAAGGTGTTGCTCTGCGCGGGTTTCCCCCCCTGCGCGCGGCGAATTGATGACGAGGGCGACGCGCAATGCTGCCGGCGCTGCTTGGCTTTTGCCGCATCAGCATTATGTCTGCGTGCGTGGATCAGCCTGGGGTGGCTCGGCAGGTTCAGTCGCGCGCACAAACGCCATTGGGCTAGCGCTGGCAGTGCGACCGGCGCCTTGTCGGGCCAGATCACGACCGGGCGGCGCTGGACGATAGTGACTTAGCCAAGTCCAGGCGGGCTATGGACTGGCTGACTTGGTCCTGGCTCGCTTGGTCCTGGCTCGCTTTGGGCTGGCTAGCGACTGGCGACTGGCGACTGGCGTTGGGCCTGGCGCATAAGCGGTGATGCTTACGCGAGGTTTTGCTGCCTTGAGATAGGTCACAGGCGCCCTGCGCCTGATGGCGCGGCCTTGGCGGCATGCGGGCGCCCGGGCATTCGCCCGACGGGCGCTGCGATGCGCTAACCCCAGGGGCCGCTAATTGGGCCCCTCTGCGCACGACGGGTTCGTGTTGGCGCACTGCAGTGTGGCGTAGCGGACTGGCGCATAGCGCGCTGTGGCTATGACTGGTGGCTTGATTGGCTGTGCATCAGCGACATCTGCTTGTGCGCATCATGCTCAGGAAACAGGCGACGAGATGCGCCGCGCCGCAAGGCCGACGCCGACCGCCGCGATAATGTGGGATACGGCGAGCGACAATGGCTTCTCTGGACGACATGTTTGACGGCGCGGCGCAGGGCGCGGGCGGCAAAGCGGGCGCGAGCAAGACCGGCGCTGACAAGGCGAGCTCTGGCAAAGCAGGCGCGGGCAAAGTGAGTGCAGTCAAGCCAGGCGCGCGCAAGAGCGGCGGTGCTGGCCCCGCGCGGCGCAAGGTCGACGCGGCGGAGGCTGACGCTGCGACGGATGCCTCTGCGCCCCTGCTGGCGCCTGAAGACATGGATGAGGCCGCCCACCTGCGGCGGGCAAAGGCCGCCCTGGATCGCCGCGTCATCAGCATCCGCGGCGCCCGCGAGCACAATCTGAAGAACGTCGATCTGACCATCCCGCGCGACAGCCTGGTGGTTTTCACCGGCCTCTCCGGCTCCGGCAAATCGTCGCTGGCCTTCGACACCATCTATGCGGAGGGGCAGCGGCGCTACGTGGAATCGCTGTCCGCTTACGCGCGCCAGTTTCTCGAGATGATGCAGAAGCCGGACGTCGACCAGATCGACGGCCTGTCGCCCGCCATCTCGATTGAGCAGAAGACCACGTCGAAGAACCCACGCTCTACCGTCGGCACCGTCACCGAAATTTACGATTACATGCGCCTGTTGTGGGCGCGGGTGGGCGTGCCTTATTCGCCGGCCACGGGACTGCCGATCGAGAGCCAGACCGTCAGCCAGATGGTTGACAAGGTGCTGGCCCTGCCGGAGCGCAGCCGCCTGTTCCTGTTGGCGCCGGTGGTGCGCGGCCGCAAGGGCGAGTATCGCAAGGAGATCGCTGATTTCCAGCGCCGGGGTTTCCAGCGCCTGAAGATCGACGGCGCCTATTACGAGATCGACGACACCCCGACGCTCGACAAGAAGCTCAAGCACGACATCGACGTGGTCGTGGACCGCATCGTGGTGCGGCCCGACATGGCCGCCCGCCTGGCCGACAGCTTCGAGACCGCGCTTGAGCTGGCCGATGGCATCGCCATCATTGAATTCGCCGATGCGCCCGAGGATGGCGCCGCGCCCCGCCGCATCGTGTTCTCGCAAAAATTCGCCTGCCCGGTGTCTGGCTTCACCATCCCCGAGATCGAGCCGCGGCTGTTCTCGTTCAACAATCCCTTCGGCGCCTGCCCGACCTGCGACGGCCTTGGCGCGCAGAAGCAGGTGTCCGCCGAGCTGGTGGTACCCGATCACAACCTGTCGCTGGCCAGGGGGGCCATTGCGCCCTGGGCCAAGTCCAGCTCGCCCTATTACGCCCAGACCCTGGCGGCGCTGGCGGCGCATTTTGGCTTCGAGCTGAAGACGCCTTGGGCAAAGCTCGACGCCGCCCATCAGGCGGTGATCCTGTTCGGCACGGGCGGCCAGAAGGTGCGCATCGCCTATAATGACGGGGTCCGCGCCTATGAGGTGCAGAAGCCCTTCGAGGGCGTCATCACCAATCTTGAGCGGCGCTATCGCGAGACCGACAGCGATCTGGTGCGCGAGGAGATTTCGCGCTTCATGGCCGAGACGCCCTGCCCCGCCTGTGGCGGCTTCCGCCTGAAGCCCGAGGCGCTGGCGGTGAAGATCAACGACAATCACATCGGCCATGCCACCGCCATGTCGGTGGCCGCCGCCCGCGACTGGTTCGCTGATTTGCCGCAGCACCTCGACGACAAGCACAATGAGATCGCCCGCCGCATCCTCAAGGAGATCGTCGACCGGCTGTCATTCCTGCTCGATGTCGGACTGGATTATCTGACCCTCGCCCGCGCCTCCGGCACCCTGTCCGGCGGCGAAAGCCAGCGTATTCGCCTCGCCTCGCAGATCGGCTCGGGCCTGACCGGCGTGCTGTATGTGCTCGATGAGCCATCCATCGGTCTGCACCAGCGCGACAATGAGCGGCTGTTGCAGACCTTGAAGCGCCTGCGCGATCTCGGCAATTCGGTGATCGTCGTCGAGCATGACGAGGACGCCATCCTGCAGGCTGACCATGTGGTCGACGTTGGCCCAGGCGCCGGCGTGCATGGCGGCGAAATTGTCTCCGAAGGCACGCCGGCCCACATTCTCGCCGACGCCAATTCGCTCACCGGACAGTATCTCTCAGGCAAGATGTCGGTGCCTGTGCCTGCGAAGCGCCGCGTCGCAAGCAAGGGGCGCGAGCTGAAGCTGATCGGCGCCAGCGGCAACAATCTCAAACATGTCACCGCAACCATCCCGATGGGCACGTTCACGGCGGTCACCGGCGTCTCGGGCGGCGGCAAGTCGACGCTGATCATCGACACATTGTATCGCGCCGTGGCGCGCCGGCTGAATGGCGCGCTCGAGCATCCGGCGCCGTTCGACCGCATCGAGGGGCTGGAGTATCTCGACAAGGTCATCGACATCGACCAGTCGCCGATCGGCCGCACGCCACGCTCCAACCCCGCCACCTATACCGGCGCCTTCACGCCGATCCGCGACTGGTTCGCCGGCCTGCCTGAAGCCAAGGCGCGCGGCTACCAGCCAGGCCGCTTCTCCTTCAACGTCAAGGGCGGCCGCTGCGAGGCCTGCCAGGGCGACGGCGTCATCAAGATCGAGATGCACTTCCTGCCGGACGTCTACGTCACCTGCGACGTGTGCAAGGGCAAACGCTACGATCGCGAGACGCTGGAGGTGAAATATCGCGAGCGCTCGATCGCCGACGTGCTCGACCTGACGGTGGATGAGGCGGCGACCCTGTTCCACGCGGTGCCGTCGATCCGGGACCGCATGGAGACCCTGTCGCGGGTTGGCCTCGGCTACGTCAAGGTCGGCCAGCAGGCGACGACGCTGTCGGGCGGCGAGGCCCAGCGCGTGAAGCTGTCGAAGGAGCTGTCGCGCCGCGCCACCGGCCGCACGCTGTATATTCTCGACGAGCCGACCACCGGCCTGCACTTCCACGACGTCGCCAAGCTGCTGGAGGTGCTGCACGAGCTGGTTGACCAGGGCAATACGGTCATCGTCATCGAGCACAATCTCGAGGTGATCAAGACCGCCGACTGGGTGCTGGATCTGGGGCCAGAGGGCGGCGAGGGCGGCGGGACCTTCGTCGCCGAGGGCACGCCCGAGGATATCGCCGGCAATCCCCGCAGCCACACCGGCCGTTTCCTTGCCGAGGTGCTGGCGCGCCGGCCCATCAAGCGCGAGGCGGCGGCCCGTCCGCAGCGGCGGCGCGGGCGCGTCTGAGCGGGCGCGCGATTGCGCCACACGCCCAGGCTGCGCCATAACGCCAGCCAGGGCCGCTGAATGAGGACGGCGCGCTGGCTGACGACGACTGGCCCGAGACCGATGCGCAAGTGTCATCAGGTTCTGGGCACGCCCGCGCGGCGGTTGCGCTTTGCCTGCGGCGGATGCATTTCCAGTTCAGCGCCCAGGCTGAGACCGCGTGCGGCGGTGATATGACGATGACGGGGAAGCGCGATGACCTCTGACGACGCGGCGCGGGTTGGCCGGGATATCGAGGCCCTGCTGGCCATCATGGCCCGCCTGCGCGACCCTAAGCGTGGCTGCGCCTGGGATGTCGCCCAGGATTTCCGCAGCATCGCGCCCTATGCCATCGAAGAGGCCTATGAGGTCGCCGACGCCATCGCCCGCAATGACATGGACGATTTGCGCGATGAGCTTGGCGATGTGTTGCTGCAGGTGGTGTTTCACGCCCGCATGGCCGAGGAACAGGGGGCGTTCGCCTTCCCTGACGTGGTGGAGGCGATCACCGCCAAGATGATCCGCCGCCATCCGCATGTGTTCGGCGACGCCGTGGCGCGCACGCCAGAGGCGATCCGCGGCAGCTGGAGCCGCATCAAGGCGGAGGAGAAAGCGGCGCGCCGTCAGCGACGCCTGGCGGCGGGCCTCGCTGATGACGATTCCCGGCTGCTGGCCCAGGTCCCCGCCGGGCTGCCGCCGCTGGCCCGCGCCCTGCGTCTGCAACGCCAGGCGGCGACGGTGGGCTTTGACTGGCCTGACGCGACCCAGGTCACCGACAAGATCGATGAAGAAATCATCGAGGTGAAAGAACAGCTTGCGACCTATCTCTCAACTGAAGCCGACACGCCGTCGCATGAAAATGCCCGCACCGAGCTGGAGGGTGAGATCGGCGACGCGCTGTTCGCCCTGGTCAATCTGGCGCGGCACGTCGGCGTCGACCCGGAGCGCACCCTCGCCGCCACGAATGACAAATTCAGCCGCAGATTCAACCATATTGAAGACAGCGCGCAACGGCTGGGGCGTCCGCTGGCAGATCTTGATCTCGACGAAATGGAAGCGCTGTGGCAGGCGGCCAAAACCTTGCCAACAGAGTGACGAAGCGCAATAGCCAGACAAAGGCTGAGGCTAGGGCTGAAATTCAGACCCTGGCCGGCACGCAGACGATCACCGCGTCAAAGGCTGGCTGACTTGACGGCGCCAATGGCGCCAGCGTCGGCCGCGCAGCCAGTCACATCGCCGTGTAGGCGGGACTTTTTGCAGGGCCGCAAACCTCGCCCGCCCGCGAGCAGTTCAGGGCGCGTGGGCTCGCCTAGCGTTGGCGGTTACGGCGTGGCGGCGGCGGCTCGGGCGCGGGCTCGCTCTCCTCCAGCCGCGCTGGCGGCGCAGGTTCCGTCCCGCCCTTGCAAGCCGTCAGCCACACGTCATAGACCGGGTGCTCCACCCCGTGCAGGCCAGGACTTGCGGCGAACATCCAGCCTTCAAATAGCCGCTTGCGCTCGCTCTGGAAGGTGATCTCGAAGATCTCCACGAAGGCGGTGGTGTTGGGCGCCTCGGTCGATGGCCGGGTGTTGCAAATGCGCGGCGTCAGTTGCAACGCGCCGAACTGCACGGTTTCATTCACCGCCACTTCGAATGAGATGATGCGGCCCGTGATCTTGTCGAGGCCGGAGAATACCGCCAGCGGATTGTGGATTGGCTCAGCCCGGGCCGCGCCCGCGCCGAGAACCACGCCTGTAGCCAGCGCCAAACCTGCGCCCAGCGCCGTCCACAGCCGCAGACCGCGCCCGCCGCCTCGCTGGCTGCGGATGTGTGGGGCGTGGCATTCGGATTGACCAGGCTGCTGCGACATTCTGCTCTCTTCGGGTTCCGGCACGCGACCTGCCGCTCCCTGTTCCGTGTGCGTCAGTTCGGCCTCGGGCGCAAGACCTTGCTACAACACGGCGAGATCGCGCCAGGCGGCGACATCAGATCGAAGCGCCGATTGGCAGCCCTGACTTGTAGCCCTGACTTGTGGCGCTGACTTGCCGCCCCCCTGCCGGGATCGAACAACCATGAGACTGCCGCTACGTCAGGAGGCGTCGTCAAATATGTGCTGCAGCGCTGCGTTGGGCCGCAGCGTGGATTGCCCCTTACTAGCTGCAATGGCGTAACGTCGGCGTCAATCGCGCCCGTCGACGCCCACCGCGTGTTTGCGCCGCGGTGGCTGCGACCACCTTTCCTCGCACAAATTTGCGCATAATGACCTCCGAGGTCATGGCGCAGCTGCGCGCCCCGGGTCACCATGCACGCATCCGCCGCCGCTGCGGGTGGCGGCGACGCCGTCGCAACGCGTACAAGAAGCGCCAACGGCCACTGCCGCACAAAGACATGAAGGGGAGACGCCGCATGAGCAGCGAAAATAACGATCTGGTCAACCAGCTTAACGCGCGCATGCCGCCGTTCAGTAAACATCTCGGCATCCGTGTGATCGAGGCGTCGGCTGAGCGTATTGTCGCCGAAATGCTGGTGCGACCGGAATATTGCACCGAGCCGCCAACCATTCATGGCGGTGCGGTGATGGCCTTCGCGGACACGCTTGGCGCAGTGGCCACCGTCGTCAATCTGCGCGAAGGTCAGGGCACCACCACGCTGGAAAGCAAGACCAATTTCGTGGCGGGCGCCCCTGCCGGCGATACGGTTCGTGGCGAAACCACACCGATCCATCGCGGTCGTCGCACCCAGGTCTGGCAGACGCGCATCACCAATGGCGCCGGCAAGCTGGTGGCGGTGGTCACCCAGACCCAGATGGTGCTGTAACGAAAAACACTGGCGCCCGACAGGCGGCGCCGGCGCCAGGCGCGGTTAGCTGCGCCTGGGCATGGTCATGGTCCTGGTCCTGCGCCTGGGCTGGCGCAGCATTGAGCAGATTTCGGCGCGGCCACGCATTGTGGGCCGGCCGCCCGGTCGCCGGGCCTCAACCGCCTGCAACTGGGGTTGCGCTTAAAACAGACTGCGAAACTGCTCACGCATCCGCTGCCTGCGTGGCTCAATCGCCGCTCAGGCTCGCGCAAAGGCCGATGCGACAAGCGCATCGGCCGTCGGCATCAGGGAGTCCAGCATCAGGGAGTCCAGGGCTGGTAGTCGCCGGTGGCCGGCGGACGCTCGCCGCTGCGCAGGATCGAGCCCTGCGGGCGATGCGCGGCGGCGGAGCCCGTCGGGTTCGCCTCATGCGCCTTCTGCCAGTCGCGCGGCTGGTATTTCTCTTCGCTGGGCGCGACGTGCACGGTCTGGTTGAGCCAGCCCTTCCAGCCCGGAGGCACCGCCGATCCATCGGCTTCGCCATTATAAATCACCCAGCGGCGCTCGACGCCAATGGTCGGATCCTTGCCAGGCTTACGATAATAACGGTTGCCGAATTCGTCCTCGCCGACGAACTGGCCGGAGCGCCAGGTGGTGAGGAGGGTCCCCGCAGTGGCGCCGGACCACCAGGTGAACGCAAGCTGCAGCAATCTCTTCAAGGCCAAACTCCCGGCGGCTGGAATCCGCGCGGAATATGATCCGGCGCGGGCGCCATGTCCAGCCCTGATCACGACCGCATGGCGCGCCGCCCCGCCCTCTCCAGCAGCGGCGCGCAAACGACGCTGCCCCGGTCACGACCACTGCGCCGCGCCGCTTCACCAGCTTGCGCACGTGGCGCCCCTCAGCAGGTGAGGCATTCCAGCAACGCCCCGTGCTGCCGGACAGACATACGGCGCGCAGCATCCCCTCGCGGCTTGCATATTATGCCGCCGTGAAATAATAGCTCCCACACTAAACATCAGATTAGGCCGAATACTGGGGGGGGTATTCTGAAGGGAGTGCTCCCAATATGAATAATATTGAATTGCAATCACTGTCGTCGACAACAATTTGCTACGGCCCACTCGCCAATGATCTCGGTTATTTGCTGCGCCGGGCCCAGCTGTGGATTTTCAATGATTTTATCCGGCAGATGGCTCCGCTCGACCTGCGGCCGGCGCAGTATGCCGTGCTGGTGATCGCAGCGCATAACCCCGGGCTGTCGCAGATCACCCTCGCCTCTTCGCTCGGCATCGAGCGGGCGCGGCTGGTGCGCCTGCTCGACCAGCTGGAGGAGCGCAAGCTGGTGGAGCGCCGTCCCTCTGCCACCGACCGCCGTTCACATGCAGTGCATCTGACGCCGCAGGGCGAAGAGCTGATGGTCGCGGCGACGCAGCTGATCAACAGCCACCACAGCGCCTGCCATGTCGAATTCGGCGGGGAAGACAAATGCGCCGCCCTGACGCAATTGCTGGCCACATTCCGGTCGCCATCGTCCTGAAGCCGTCGCCCTGAAACAGCCGCTGGCCACACGCCAGAAGTGCGCGGACCGGCGCAGGACCAGCCGGATGCCCAGCTGGCGACTTCAGAGCGTTGTTCGAACAAACGGCAGCGTTTGATTGATCCGAATGCGCGCCCTGCCTGGAGGTGTGGTGGCTGGGCCCGCCGCAACGTCCTGATGCGCTCGCCGGCCAGGGCGCGCCATTGCAGGCCAATGGCAGTCTAATGATGGCGCCTGGCGATCCGCCGGGCGCCATCAATAGACATCCGGTCGCTTCGCCGCGACGCGAATGGCGTGGGCGCCTTGGCCCGCACCCTAATGATCCAGGCGCAATAGTCTTTCGGCTCTGCGCGCGCCCGGTCAGCGCTGCGCATCAGCGCTGACTGGCTTCGCCGCGCTCGCGCCGTTCGCGCCGCATGCGGTCGCGCTCTTGCAGCGCCCGCTTCTCTTCAGCGTTCTGTCCACCGTAATAGGGGCGCGGCAACGGCCCCTGTGGCGGCGTCGCGCGGCTCGCGCCAGCGCCGCAACCGCCCGAATCGCAAACCAGTTGCGCCAGCTGCACGCCCGAGGCGGCGGCAGGCTGCGACAACAGGCCGAAAGTTGCGACGGCCATCGCGATCGTCGCCGGCGCCAAAAGCGTAAAGCCCAGCCGCCGCCCGCCACCTGGCCCACCGCCCCTGTGCTGCAATGGCGTCGTGTTCATGCTGTTCATGCTGTCGCTCCTCGCCACTTCGCCCCGCGCAAAAGGGCGCACACTGTAAAAAGCTGCCGCTGGCGCATGATGTCTGACGTAAGTGTAGCGGCAATCGCGGCGGCGCGATGGCCGCCGGCCGGCCCGCCCAGTTTACCTGCACTGTCGCCCCGGCATTTGGCGCCTTTTCCATTGCATCCCTCACGCTGGATCACCATCTTGTCAGCAGCACCCCGTCGGCGCCCCCAGCGCTGACGTTACGCAATTGGGCGCAGCAAGCGGATGTCAGCCTCGACATCCTGCGGCCCGCAAGGACATGGTGAATGCGCAACTTTGATGGACACGATGGCAAACCGGACACCCCCTGGTCACGCGGCGGCGAGCAACCGGTGATTCTGGAGGGCGAACTGGTCGGCGATAGCGTCCACGTTGCGCCGCCGGAGCCAGAGAGCATCTGGGGCGCCAATGCCGCCCGGCTTGGCAAGCGGCTGCTGATCGGCGCCGTGGTGCTGGCGCTGCTCGCCGTGCTGTTGCCGCTGACCATCGCCATTGTCGCCGTGTTCGCCATTCTGGCGCTGGTCGGGCGGCTGGTGCTCGGCCGTCCAGGCGCGGTGGTGCGCTGGCCCCGCCCGCCGGGCCGCAGCGGCTTCTGAACCGGGCTGAGGCGGGCGCGCCATAGCCGGTTGCGCCCCATTTTCGTGACGCACAGGCGCGTCCTCTTGCCCTGCCAGCCATAACGCCGGGCTGGATAGCGGCGTGACGTGTGACCTTGCGCGCGGCCTGGGATGCGCCGACCGCGGCGCGCATCCGCTGCCTTGCAGCGCCGCTACATCCTGCCAGCCAGCCTGACTGCCTCTCGTTCACATCTCCCTGAGCCGCGACCGGCCCCTTCCCGTCAGCCACCATTTCGCTGCCCTGATAGACAGCCCTGGCCTCGCCGCCCGCCTGCGCGGCGCGCCATGCCCAATTTTTCTGGGCCGCGCCTATGGACCAGCCGCCGCTCCGATGCTGACGTGGGGCGAAGATCCGACCTCAGCCCCATCCGCAACCAGCGTATGAAAGTCGCCATGACCCAAGCCGCCGCCACCAGCAATCCCCTGCTCGCCGATTGGGACACGCCCTTCGCCGTGCCGCCGTTCGGGTCGTTTAGCGCCGCCGATTTCCGCCCGGCGTTTGAGCAGGCTCTGGCCAGCCACAAGGCCGAGATCGACGCCATCGCCGCCGACCCTGCGCCCGCCGATTTCGACAATGTGCTGGCGGCGCTGGAGCGGGCTGGCCGCGCCCTCAGCCAGGTTAGCGGCGTGTTCTATAATCTGTGCAGCGCCGACACCTCGCCAGAACTTCAGGAGATCGAGCGCGAAATCGCCCCGGTGATGGCCCGGCACTGGAACGCCGTCGCCCTGAATGACGCTTTGTATGCGCGGGTGGCCGCCGTATCGCCGGATGGGCTGACGCCGGAGCAGGCTCGCCTGCTTGAGCGCAACCTCACGTCTTTCCGTAGGGCCGGCGCTGGATTGCCGGCGGAGACCAAGCAGCGCCTGTCCGATATCGCGGCGCGGCTCGCCACCCTGGGCGCGCAATTCGCCCAGAACGTGCTGGCCGATGAGAGCGGCTGGCACATGACCCTCGATGAGGCTGACCTCGACGGTCTGCCCGAGGACGTGCGCAACGCCGCCGCCCAGGCCGCCGCCGAGCGCGGCCAGCCCGGTCGCTACGTCATCACGCTGTCGCGCTCGCTATATGAGCCATTCATGCAGAGCGCCACGCGGCGCGATTTGCGCGAGCGCGCCTTCCGCGCCTTCGCCTCGCGCGGCGCCAATGGCGACGCTCATGACAATCGCGCCATCATCGCCGAGACCATGGCGCTACGCGCTGAGAAGGCGAAGCTGCTGGGCTATGACAGCTTCGCGGCGTTCCGGCTGGATGATTCCATGGCGCGCACGCCGGAGGCGGTGGCGGCCTTGCTCGATTCCGTCTGGCGTCCGGCGCGTGAGCGGGCGCTGGCTGACCAGACGGCGCTACAGGCGCTGTTCGCCGCCGATGGCCACAATGGCCCGCTCGAACCCTGGGACTGGCGGTTCTATGCGGCGCGCAAGCGCATGAACGAGACCGCCTTCGACGAGACGGCGCTCAAGCCCTATTTGCAGCTGGACCGGATGATTGACGCCGCCTTCGACGTGGCGCACCGGCTGTTCGGCCTCAATTTCCGCCCCCGGCCAGACCTGCCGACCTGGCGCGATGACGTGCGGCCGTTTGAGGTCACCGGCCCGGATGGCCAATTGGTGGCGATCTTCTACGGCGATTATTTCGCCCGCCCGTCGAAGCGCAGCGGCGCCTGGATGAGTTCGTTCCGCAGCCAGCAGAAGCTGGTCGGCGACATCCGCCCGGTGATCGTCAATGTGATGAATTTCGCCCGCCCTGCGGAGGGCCAGCCGGCGCTGCTGTCATTTGACGACGCCCGCACCCTGTTCCACGAATTCGGCCACGCGCTGCACGGCATGCTGTCCAACGTCACCTATCCGTCGCTGGCCGGAACCAGCGTGCCGCGTGATTTCGTCGAGTTCCCGTCCCAGCTCTATGAGCACTGGCTCGAGCAGCCGCAGGTGCTGCAGCGCTTCGCCACCCATTGGCGCAGCCACGAGCCGATGCCCGACGCCATGCTGCAGCGGCTGCTCGACGGTCGCAACGAAGGCCAGGGCTTCGCCACGGTGGAATATGTCGCCTCGGCGCTGGTCGATTTGCGCCTGCATGAGCGCGACGATTTCAGCAAGTTCGACATGGACGCCTTCGAGGCGGAGACCCTCGCCAGCCTCGGCATGCCGCGCGCCATCGTCATGCGCCACCGGCCCGGCCACTTCCTGCATGTGTTCGCCGGCGACGGCTATTCCTCGGCCTATTACAGCTATCTGTGGTCAGAGGTGCTCGACGCCGACGGTTTCGCCGCCTTCCGCGACAGCGGCGACATCTTCAACCCCGTGCTGGCGCAACGGCTGCATGACTTCGTCTATGCCGCCGGCAATGTCCGCGACCCGCGCGAGGCCTGGCTCAAGTTCCGCGAGCGCGACGCCGACCCGCAAGCCCTGCTGCAAAAACGCGGCCTGGCGGCGTAACGGCGCCAGCCAGGGGCTGCTCCCCGGCGCATCAGTGTTTGCCCCGCAACCACCGCCGCCATGCCCGTGCTCGTCACGGGCATCCACGCTCTTTCCTGCGCCCGAGCCGGATCGCATTCGGAGGGCGTAGGATCCTCAGGCGCCGCGCGGCCTACCGGCCAGCCGGAGGTGGCTGCACGATGGTTCAGCAGACGTGGATGCCCGTGACGAGCACGGGCATGACGGCTGGTGAAGCGTGTGCGCGAGAAATGAGGTGCGCGGCGAGCCGCCATCGCAGCGAAGCAGTCGGCGCCCAACTGGCCACCGCCAGCCCGACCTGGCGCAAGCCAGCATCAACTTCTTGCCCCCCTAACCGCCTCGCCCCCGTCATGCCCGTGCTCGTCACGGGCATCCACGCTCTTGCGTGCGCTCGAGCCGGATCGCATTCGGAGGGCGTAGGATCCTCAGGCGCCGCGCGGCCTGCTGGCCAGCCGGAGGTGGCTTCACGATGGTTCAGCAGACGTGGATGCCCGTGACGAGCACGGGCATGACGGCTGGTGAAGCGTTGAGGAGCGAGAAATGAGGCGCGCGGAGCGGCGTCACTTGAGCGAAGCCGCTGGCGCCCAGCTGGCTACGGCCAGCATCCGGGCCCGGCAAAGCCAGACCACTTCGCCCGAGCTGCCTAACCGCACCCCTCGCTCGTCATGCCCGTGCTTGTCACGGGCATCCACGCTCTTCTGCATCGGGTGGAGCCAGTCTCCCCCCCTTGAGCGGCGGCGCAAGGCGGCCTGCTCAGGCCGCCGGGCCGTTCCACGGGTTCCAGTCGCCGCGACGGCTGCGCTCGGCGGGCGCGTCATCTGGCGTCTGGGGTGTGGCGGCGGCCCCGCGGATCAGTCGGGCGTTGTTGATGCGGCGCAGCAGGCGTGGCTCCTTCTCAGCCGCGATCCGCACCGCCATCACAACCTGGCCGTCTTCATCCATGCGGCGATCCAGCACCTCGGCCTCGTCATAGAGCCAGCTGATGTCAGCGCCCCGGCCGGCGTCCAACGTCACCCGATAGACGGCGCGACCGCCGGCCATGCGATCCTCGATGGCCGCCAGCAGGCGCTCGACCCCCTCGCCGGTCTGGCCAGACACCAGCACCGGGCGCGATTCCGCCGGCTGGTTGGCGGCCAGATTGCTCAGGCGCAGGCGCGCCTCGTCGTCGAGCAGATCCGCCTTGTTCCACACCTCGATAATGCGGCCGCTGTCGCGGACGCCGACACCCAGCTCCTCAAGGATGGTGATGACGTCAGCCGCCTGGGCCTGCGTGTCCGCATGGGCGATGTCGCGTACATGCAGGATGATGTCGGCGTGGATCACGTCCTCGAGCGTCGCCCGGAACGCCGCCACCAGCATGGTCGGCAGCTCGGAAATGAAGCCCACCGTGTCCGACAGGATGGCGCGGGCGCCACGCGGCAATTCCACCAGCCGCGCAGTCGGGTCGAGGGTGGCGAACAACATGTCCTCGGCCATCACGCCAGCGCGGGTCAGGCGATTGAACAGCGTCGACTTGCCGGCGTTGGTGTAGCCGACGAAAGCCACGGTCGGCCATGGCGTGCGCTGGCGGTTCTGCCGGTGCAGGCCACGGGTGCGTCGCACCTGGTCGAGATCGCGCTCGATGCGCGCCATGCGATCGCGAATCTGGCGACGGTCGGCCTCGATCTGCGTCTCACCAGGGCCGCCGAGGAAGCCGAAGCCTCCGCGCTGACGCTCAAGGTGGGTCCAGGAGCGGACCAGACGGCTGCGCTGATACTCCAGATGCGCCAGCTCGACCTGCAGCGCGCCTTCGCGCGTGTGGGCCCGCCGACCAAAGATTTCCAGAATAAGCCCGGTGCGGTCGATCACCTTGCAGCGCAACTCGCGCTCGAGATTGCGTTGCTGCACCGGCGACAGGCCGCAATCCATCACGACGAGGCTAATGTCGTCCTCGGCGATGATGGCGGCCAGCTCTTCGATCTTGCCCTTGCCGAACCAGGTGGCGGGCTTGACCTCCGAAATATTGGCCAGATGCGAGCGAACGATGGTGAGGTCGATGGCGGCGGCAAGACCAATGGCCTCGTCAAGGCGGGCGCTGTTCTCGCGCAACACCACCCCGACGCCCGGTCCGCCCTGGCCGCTGGCCGCCTTGCTGGCGGCGCGCAGACGGGCGCGCTCGTTGAGATATGGTCCCACCACCAGAGTCCTGGCGCGGGAAGCGATGATCTTTTCAGCCTCGAAGATTTTCTTCTCCGGGCCATTGTGCTGCTCAGTCGTGGCGAAGCTCCGTCACCTGGCGCCGGCGCCATCGCCGGCGAAACGCCCCGCGAGCGCGAGACGCGATTGTCTGTCCCCTATCAGATGGGCAGCACGCCCCCAGAAGTAAATCGCCAGTTGAGGACTTTTGGCCGTCGTCGCCAGATTTTGTGCGCAGCTGGGTGTTGCATGCCAGCCAGTCGGGCATGACCCGCGGGCGGCAGACGCATGATGACAGCCGGGTGATGCCAGCCGGATGATGTCATGTGCGGGCGAGCATAAAAAAAAGCGGCGCCATCGGCGCCGCTCCCAATCATGTTCAGGATGCGATGTGCGCATCGCCCTGTCTGAACAGGGCGACGTAGCACGTCGCCAGAATCGCTTGCGAGGTACACGTCTGCGAAGCCATGCCTCTGGGCGAGTGAGCTTCTGGCCGCGCCCCATGTATTGTGGACGCGGAGCCGACACGCCGCCCAGACGGCGACGTGACGTCACTCAGGCCTTGTCGGCTTCGTCCGCCGGCTCAAACAGCTGCACCGGATGGCCTGGCATAATGGTCGAAATGGCGTGCTTGTAGACCAGCTGCGAGTGGCCGTCCCTGCGCAGCAGAACGCAGAAATTGTCAAACCAGGTGACGACGCCCTGCAATTTCACGCCATTGACGAGAAAAATAGTCAACGGGATTTTGCTCTTGCGGACGTGATTGAGAAAAGTGTCCTGGAGGTTCTGCGCGCGTTCGCCCGCCATTGTGATTACCTCGTGAGTGCGTCGCAACCGGTCATGCAACGGACTACGGTTTATTGTTGCCCCGCAGATCAGCTTGCGGAGGAGGCTCGACCGGTGCGGCGATTACAGCGGCAAACGCCTTGAATTGCAAGGCTAACCCGCGCTGCCGACGCGCCAAACCGGCCTCGCCCACGCAAAATTCACCCCAGCTGTGTGAACTGCGTCACGCCATGAAAGCGACGGCGCAGCTCCAGCGTCAGCGCCCCCGGCCGGCCATCGCCCACGGGCTGGCTGTCGATGCGGATGACTGGCGCCACCAGCGTGGTTGCGGCGGTGACGAAGGCTTCGCGCGCCGCCAGCGCCTCGGACAGCGGGAAACGCCGCTCGTCGACGCGCAGCCCCATGGCGGCGGCGAGGCGCAGCAGTGAGCCGCGCGTCACGCCGCGCAGGATGCCTGGGTCGGCGGGCCGGGTGACCAGCACGCCGTCATGGGTGATGATCCAGGCGTTGCTGGAGCCGCCTTCGGTGATGAAGCCATCGGCGTCGACGAACCAGACCTCCCGCGCCCCTTGCGCCCGCGCCGCCTCCTTGGCCAGCACGTTGGGCAGCAGGCCGGTGGTCTTGATGTCGACGCGGCTCCAGCGATTATCCGGGCGGGTGATCACCGCCATGCCCTGCGCCGCCTTGGCCTCAGCGCTGGCGCGGTTGATGCTCTTCGCCGTGACCACCAGCGACGGCCTGACCGCGGCGTCCGGGAACAGGAAGTCGCGGGGCGCGGCGCCGCGCGAGACCTGGACATAGACCATGCCGTCGCGGACACGATTGCGCCGCGCCGTCTCGCCCATGACATGCACCAGCGCCCGCCGCCCCATAGGCGCGCGCATGGCCAGTTCAGCCATGGAGCGCTCAAGGCGGTCGAGATGGGCGTCGAGGTCGATCAAGGCGCCATCCAGAACCTCGCAGACCTCATAAACGCTGTCGGCGAACAACACGGCGCGATCGTCGATCGACAGCGTCGCCTCGGCGCGCGGACGATAGCGGCCGTTGACAAAGGCGACGCGGCTCATGAGCCGATGCCGAGCGACTTCAGCTTGCGATGCAGCGCCGAGCGCTCCATGCCGATGAACTCCGCCGTGCGCGAAATATTGCCGGAGAAGCGGTTGATCTGGGCGGTGAGATACTCGCGCTCAAAAATCTCACGCGCCTCCCGCAGGGCCAGACCCATCAGCTTCTCGCCGCCCGAACCCATGGGCGTCGTCGGCACCAGCGCGCCGACTTCGGCGGGCAGCATAGAGGCGTCGACCACCGCATCCGGGTCGCCGCCGGCGAGGATCATCAGGCGCTCCACATTGTTGCGCAACTGGCGGACATTGCCTGGCCAGTCATGCGACTGCAGCACCGCCATGGCGTCTTCAGCGATGTCGCGGCGACCAAGACCGGTGGCGGTGGAGATCTGGTCCATGAAGAAGGCGATCAGCTCCGGCACGTCCTCGCGACGCTCGGCCAGCGCCGGCACGCGGATCGGCACCACGCCGAGACGGTGGTAAAGGTCCTCGCGCAACCGGCCAGCGGCGATCTCGGCGTTGAGGTCGCGGCTCGACGACGAGATGATGCGCACGTCGACATTGACCCGGGTGGAGCCGCCGACCCGCTGGAAATTCTGGTCGACCAGAACGCGCAGGATGCGGCCCTGGGTCTCCATGGGCATGTCGGCGATCTCGTCGAAATACAGCGTGCCGCCGTGCGCCTCCTCCAGCGCGCCGACCCGGCGGCCGCGACCGTCGACGCCCTCAACGCCAAACAGCTCGCTCTCCATGTTCTCCGGGGTGATCGTCGCTGAATTGACCACGACAAACGGCCCGGAGGCGCGGCCAGAGGCCTGGTGCAGCGTGCGGGCGGCCAGCTCCTTGCCGGCGCCGGGCGCGCCGAGGATCATCACCCTGGCGTTGGTGGCGGCCACCCGCTCGATGACCTGGCGCAGATGGTTGATCGGCGCCGATTTGCCGACGATGCGGCTGGCCTGCACCGAATGCGAGCGCAGTTCCTTGACCTCACGCTTCAGGCGCGACGCCTCAAGCGCCCGGTCGGCGACCAGCAGCAGCCGGTCGGCCTTGAACGGCTTTTCGATAAAGTCATAGGCGCCGCGTTTGATGGCGGCGACGGCGGTCTCAATATTACCGTGGCCGGAGATCATCACCACCGGCAGCTCCGGATGCTGCTCCTTGATGATGTCGAGGAGTTGCAGGCCGTCGAGGCGGCTGCCCTGGATCCAGATATCCAGAAACACCAGCGCGGGGCGCCGCGCTTCGAGCAGCGCCAGCGCTTCATCAGAATTCGCCGCGGTGCGGCAACGATAGCCCTCATCTTCCAGAAGGCCCGCAACCAGATCGCGGATATCGCCTTCATCGTCTACGACGAGTATGTCGGCGCTCATATTGTCTGGCTCCCTGCTGCAATCTGCTCGCCCGCATCCGCCCTGGCCCCGCTCACCGGGAACCACAAACGGACGCGCGCGCCATGGCCGCCTGTCGCGACCGAGGGGGCGTCGAGCAGCTCAAGCCCGCCGCCGTGCTCTTCAAAAATCTTCAGGACGATCGGCAGGCCGAGCCCGGTGCCGCCCTCGCGTGTGGTGGCGTAAGGCTCCAGCAGACGGTTGCGGTGTTCCCTCGGGAAGCCCATGCCGTTGTCGGTCACCTCGATCACCACCTGGCCGTCCTCCTGCCGCAGGGCGATATCCACCCGCCCCGGCCCATCCCGGTCGGCTTCGGCCATGCCCATGACGCCTTCGGCGGCGTTCTTGATGACGTTCTGCACCGCCTGGGAGATCAGCCGGCGATCATAGCGGGCCGGCAGCGGCCCGTCCGGCATGTGCTCCACAAATGTGATCTCCGGATTGCCGACCCGCATCAGGAACACCACCTGGCGCACGGTGGAGACCAGATCATCCTCATCGATGGTCGGGGCCGGCATGCGGGCGAAGGACGAGAACTCGTCGACCATCTGCTTGATGTCGTCGACCTGGCGGATGATTGTCGCGGTGCACTGGTCGAACACCTCGCGATCCGCCACGATCACCTTGCCGTATTTGCGCCGGATGCGCTCGGCCGACAGCTGGATCGGCGTCAGCGGATTCTTGATCTCATGGGCGATGCGCCGGGCGACGTCGGCCCACGCCGAGGTGCGCTGGGCGTTGACCAGATCGGTGATGTCATCGAGCGTCACCACCACGCCGCCGCCGCTGATGTCGGCCTGCTCGGAGGTGACGCGTACGTTCAGCGTGCGCTCATGCTGGTCGCGGTCGATGACGATCTGGCGCTGCACCAGGCGGCGGCCCTCGCCGGCCTCCTGCAGCAGGCTGGTGACCTCTGGCATCACCTCACGGATCGGCTGGCCGACCAGATCGTCGGCGCTGGCCCGCAGCAGGGTCTCAGCCGACGGATTGACGATGGTGATCAGGCCCGTGGCGTCGACGCCGACCACGCCGGGCGACACGCCGGCCAGCACCGCCTCCATGAAGCGGCGACGGCGGTCCATCACCTCGGTGGCCGACACCAGGCCATCATGCTGTCGGCGCAGCTGCCCGGTCATCTTGTTGAAGGTCTCGCCAAGGTGGCCGAGGTCATCATCGGATTTCTGCGTCGGCACCTGCACGTAATAATTGCCGCTCGCCACCTGGTCGGCGGCATGGATCAGGCGGCGCACCGGATTGACCAGCCGGTTGGCGAAGCTCATGCCGAACCACAGCGCCGACAGCAGCACGATGATCGCCACCAGAGCGAACATCGAGGCGAAGGCCACCTGGATGCCGAATTTCTTCTCCTCCAGCACCTGGTAATAGGCGACGCCAGCCTCGGCCATCGGCAAGAAGGCGATGGCCTTGGGATCGACGGTGCGGGCGACGAACAGCACCATACCGTTAAGCTCCGGCACCTTCTGCACCGCGCCAAACACGTTGCGGTTGCCGGGGATCAGGCAGGTGGCGTCGTCGTCGGAGGCGTTCTTCAGGTCTTCGCGGGTCGGCAATGGCACGTTCTGGATCAGGCCGCTGTCAAAGCGCTCGACCACCGAGCCGTCGACGGTCATCAGGAAGGTGATGGGGAAGCCGAGGAAGGCCGAGCGCGACTGCAGGAAATCGTGGAACAGCTTGCGATCGGCGTCATAGATCACGCGGGCGCGGTTGAGGTCAGCCGCCATCAGATTGGCCTCACGGATCACCGTGCGGCATTGGGCGTCGCGATATTCCTTGGCGATCTCGACCGTGTTGGACATCAGCGCCTTGATCGAACCGATGAACCAGGGATCCAGGCCACGCTCCAGCGTGATCGAGGCCACCGAGGCCACCAGCACCACCGGAAACGCCGCCACGAAACAGAACAGACTGACGATACGAATATTGAGGCCCGCGCCAGCCGCCCCCTGACGCCGCGCCCGCCACAGCCGCCACGTCTGCGCCAGCACCAGCCCCAGCAGCACCACCACCAGCACGGCGTTGACGCCCAGCATCCACGCCACGACCTCATGGGTCGGCAACACCGGCGTCATGCCAGCCAAAACCAGGAAGGTGATCAGCGCGCAGGCCAGCGCACAGCAGACGAGCACCACGCCGAGCGCGCCAGACACCCGCCCGGTGGGCGCGATGGCCTCCAGCCTCAAGTCGGCGCCGACATTTGCGCCGGAGCCGGCATCCTGGCCGACGTCCTGATGCGTGGCCTTGCCATTTGCTTGCGGGCTGCGCCGCCCGTCATCCGGCGGGATCGCCTGTTGTGTCGAACCTGTACTCAAACGCGCCCCTTCGCCACAATACCCTGCCCGACGCCCCGCTCACAAACCAGATTAACCAGTCTGAAAACATCAATCATCAAAGTATGATGACCGAATTAGTTTCACCGGCGCATAAAGCTACCGCGCACGCCGCGCAGCTGACCGAGGATCCGCTGGCGAGGCCCGCAGCCTGCACATTCCGCTCATGCAAAGGCGATCCGGGCGCCTGCATCCGTGGGGCGTCCTGAATCAGACAGGTGGCGCCACGACAACAGTGTTGTCGAAATACGACATTCTGGAGGCGGCTGGCAAACCCTGCAGCGGCGACTTCACGCAAGTGTGGGGCGCGTGGGGGAACGTTGCGTCGGTGGGGCGCCCCGGCGATTTGGGGGCCACGCGCTGCCGGGCTGGGAGATGATCAGCCGGTGACTGCTCACGCCATGGGGGTGGACAGGCCTCAGCGGGGACGCGCACGCTTGGGCGTCGCGGCAAGACGTGGATCCCCGTGACGAGCACGGGGATGACGAGGTGGGTGTGGTGGGTGTCGGGTGTGGTCGGTGGCGAGTAGTTGCTACGCTGCCGGTGGCCCGATGACCCATCAGGCAGCGCGGGCGCGGGCGGCCACGGCTTGCGTGGCGCCCGGCCCTTGCGGCCTCAGCGCACCCGGGCGGAGCGCACCAGTTGCAGATCGAGGTCCTGGATCTTCTTGCGCAGGGTGTTGCGGTTGAGGCCGAGCAGCTCGGCGGCCTTGATCTGGTTGCCACGGGTGGCGGACAGCGCCGCGCCGATCAGCGGCCCCTCCACCTCCCGCAGGATACGGTGATACAGGCCGGGCGGAGGCAGGCCGTCACGGAAGCCGGCGAAATAATTGGCGAGGTGCTGCTCGACCGAGGCCGAGAGCCCGCCGGCGCCAGGGCTGACCGGCGCTGCGGGCGCGCTGCTGGCCGCCGGGGCTGGCATGCTGGCGCTGATCGCCGGGGCTGGCGACGGCGCCGCCGCAGGGGTGGAGGCGTTCATCGCCGGCTCAAGCTCAGCCTGGATGATTGGCGCGGTGATAATGTCCTGCGGATACAGCGCCGCCAGACGCCGCACCAGATTTTCCAGCTCGCGGACATTGCCCGGCCAGCGATAGCGCTTCAGCCGGTCCATGGCCTCGGCGTCGATCTGCTTGCGCGGCAGCCCCTCCTTCTCCACCAGCGCGAAGAAGTGGCGCATCAGGTCCGGGATATCCTCAAGCCGCTCACGCAGCGGCGGCAGCCGCAACGGCACGACGTTGAGGCGGAAATACAGGTCCTCGCGGAAGTGGCCGGACTGGATCGAGCCGCGCAGATCCTTGTTGGTGGCGGCGACGATGCGGACATTGGTCCGGATCGGCGTGCGGCCGCCCACGGTGGTGTATTCGCCCTGCTGCAGCACGCGCAGCAGGCGGGTCTGCGCCTCCATCGGCATGTCGCCGATCTCGTCGAGGAACAGCGTGCCGCCCTCGGCCTGCTCGAACCGGCCAGCGCTGCGCTGGGCGGCGCCAGTGAAGGCGCCCTTCTCATGGCCGAACAGCTCGGCCTCGATCAGATCGCGCGGGATCGCCGCCATATTGACCGCCACGAAGGGGCCGCCCTTGCGCTTGCCATAGTCATGCAGGGCGCGGGCCACCAGCTCCTTGCCGGTGCCGGATTCGCCCGAGATCATCACCGTGAGGTCGGTGGCCATCAGTCGGGCGAGGACCCGGTAAATCTCCTGCATCGCCGCCGAGCGGCCAATGAGCGGGATATCCTCGCCGTCCTGGACGTTAGACGCGAGGCTGGCGCCGCGCGGCCGTGACATGGCCCGGCCGACGATGGCCACCAGCTCCTTCAAATCGAAGGGCTTGGGCAGATATTCATAGGCGCCGCGCTCCGAGGCGCGCACCGCCGTCATGAAGGTGTTCTGCGCGCTCATGACGATGATCGGCATCTCGGGCCGCAGCTTCTTGATGCGCGGCAACACGTCGAGCGCGTTCTCATCCGGCATCACCACGTCGGTGATGATCAGATCGCCGTCGCCGGCCTCCACCCAACGCCACAGGGTCGACGCCTGTCCGGTCGCCCGGACTTCGTACCCCGCCCGCGTCAGCGCCTGGTTCAGCACCGTTCTGATCGCAGCATCGTCATCAGCGAGCAGGATTTGTCCGCGAGCCATTGGTTCAAGCCTCCATTGTCCGCCCATCCTGGGCGGAGTAGATCGGCATCAGAACCCTGAAAGTGGTTCTGTGCGCCCCTGATTCACATTCGACGACGCCACCGTGGTCGTCGATAATCCGGGCTACCAATGCAAGACCCAGGCCACTTCCCTGCATCTTGGTGGTGACAAACGGATCAAACAGGTCGGGAAGCATGTCCGACGGCACGCCCGGACCGTTATCCGTGACGCTAAACTCAAGCGGCAGACTGGTTTTCTCGCGCGAACCACGCACTTGCAGATGGATGCCGGGACGGAACGCGGTGGTCAGGTTGATCTCGCCATCCTGTGCGTCAGGGCCGATCGCTTCCGCAGCGTTCTTGACGAGGTTGAGGAACACCTGGATCAGCTGATCGCGGTTGGCGTGCACCGGCGGCAGCGAGGGATCGTACTGACAGTTGATGCGGATGTGGCGGGCGAAGCCGCTCAGCGCCAGCTTGCGCACATGGTCGAGAACGCCATGAATATTCACGGCTTCCCGCTCCGCCTTGTGCTCGTCCGAGAAGAATTCCATGCGCTCGACCAGCTTGACGATGCGGTCAGCCTCATCGCAGATCAGCCGCGTCAGCTCCAGATCCTCCGGCGAGGCGTCATGTTCGAGCAATTGCGCCGCGCCACGGATGCCGGACAGCGGATTCTTGATCTCATGAGCCAGCATGGAGCCGAGCACGCTCATTGAGCGGCCCGCGCTGCGCGTGGTCAATTGGCGGTCAAGCTTTTCGGCGATTGTACGTTCCTGCAGCACAATGATTATATTTTCATCATTGTCCGCCATGGGCGACGCAAAAATGTCGCTGACACGCACCCGTGACGTCCACGGCCGTTCGATGGCGACGCCATAGCTGTTGACGCTGGTCTTACGCTGCCGCGCCTCCTCGACGATCGCCAGCACAGGCGAGCCGAAGGGGAAGGTCTGGTTGAGGGTGCGGCGCTGCAGCACGGCCTGGCTCTGCTCGAAGAAATCCTCGGCCGCCACATTGGCGAACAGCACTTGATTGTCTGGCCCCACGGCGATGATCGGAGCCGGCATCACATTGAGGATGTCGTCGGCGGAAGGCGCGCGGAGCTCTGCCGGCTGCGCTGGCGTCCGGGCGGCGTCAGCGGCCGGAGATGTGGGGGCGCCCTGCCTGGTGCTCATGCAGCTTCTTCCTGATAGCCGGTGTATGGAATGTCGCGCAGCATGGCGCGCACGTCCTGCGGATGGCGCGCCGTGGTCAGCGCCGCGCGCAGGGCGACTGGCGCGCCCATATGCCCGGCGAAGGCGGCCAGGTGCTTGCGGGCGTGGCGGACGCCGACATCGGCGCCATAGGTGTCGATCATGCAGTCATAATGCTCGCACATGGCCTCGGTCTGCGCGGCGCGCGTCAGCTGCGGCGGCTCAGCGCCGGTCAGGGCGGCGGCGATCTCGCCGACCAGCCACGGGCGGCCCAGCGCGGCGCGACCGACCATCACCGCATCGGCGCCCGATTGCGCCAGCGCGGCGCGGGCGTCGGCGGCGGTGGCGATATCGCCATTGACCACGAGCGGCAGGCTGGTGGCGGCGCGCACGGCGGCGACGGCGCCCCAGTCGGCATTGCCCTTGTAGAATTGTTGCCGGGTGCGGCCATGCACCGTCACCATGGCGACGCCCGCCGCCTCGGCTCTGCGGGCCAGCTCCGGCGCATTGCGGCTGGCGTCGTCCCAGCCCAGGCGCATCTTCAGCGTCACCGGCAGGCGGGTCCCGGCCACCGTGGCCTCGATCAGCGTCAGCGCATGGTCAAGGTCGCGCATCAGGGCGGAGCCGGACAGGCCGCCCACCACCTGGCGGGCCGGGCAGCCCATATTGATGTCGATGACATGGGCCCCCGCGTCCTCGGCGACCCGCGCCGCCTCGCCCATCCAGAATGCGTCGCAACCCGCCAGCTGCACCACATGCACGCTGACCCCCGCGCCCTCGGCCCGGGTCTGCGCCTCGGCGTCGCCGCGCGCCAAAGCGCCGGACGCGACCATTTCGGACACGACGAGGGTCGCGCCAAAGCGCTCGGCCAGCCGCCGAAAGCCGATGTCGGTCACGCCAGACATGGGGGCCAGCGCCGCGCCGCCAGCGCGCAGTCTCTGAATGGCGCTGAGGCCGCGCCGCACATTTTCGGTCATGCTGGCGTTGTAACGCCCAGGCTTACCGCCACAAAGGCAAATCTCCGCTATGGCGCCTACAACACAGGCAATGACGCCGCAGTTCCGCGCCGGGCCTCGGGTCGCCTTGACCTCGGGATGCCTTGGTCTCCGGATGCCTTGGCCTCGGGACGCCTTGGTGCGCGGAACGCCTCGCCATGCGCAAGCGCCACAATGCGCCCAGCCGCACAATCCGGCGACGCCATCGCGACGGCCAGAGCCCTCCCCAGTTCCCTCCCCAGTTCCCTCGCCAGTTCCCTCGCCCGCCCGATCGCGTCCGCCCCGCGCCCCCACCTGCCCCTCAGCCCCTCGCCGCCAGGGGCCGGCAAAGTTGCCCATGCGTGCCGGGGCGGTTAAAGCGTGTCGCGCAACAGGAGCCTGCCATGACCGCAGCCAGTATGACAGACACCGTCCCGGGCGATGACGCCGCAACCGGCGCCAGCCACGGCCCGGTTGACGCCATCATTGTCGCCGCCGGTCGCGGTGAGCGGGCCGGCGGCGGCGCGCCGAAGCAATATCGCCAGCTGCAGGGCGAGCCAGTGCTGTTGCACAGCCTGCGGCGATTTTTGCAGACGCCGGACATTCGTCGCGTCGTGGTGGTGGTGCGCCATGAGGACCGGCGGCTGTTCGATGAGGCGACTGCCTCGCTGGCGGTCAGCGCCGCTGGACGGCTGATGTCCGTGGATGGCGGCGCCTCGCGCCAGGCTTCAGTGCGCCATGGGCTTGAAGCGCTGGCCTCGTTGGCTGAGGCGCCGCAGCATGTGCTGGTGCACGACGCGGCGCGACCATGGCTGAGTGAGGCGCTGATCAACCGCGCCATCGCCGCCGCCCGCGCTTATGGCGCCGCGGCCCCAGGCCTCGCCGTCACCGACACCATCAAGGCGGTGGATGACGCCGGTCGCGTCACCGCGACGCCGCCGCGCGCCACGCTGCGGGCGATCCAGACCCCGCAGGCTTTTGCCTTCGCAACCCTGCTCGACGCCCACCGCCGCGCCGCGCGCGAGCCTGCCGAATTCACCGATGACGCGGCCATCGCCGAATGGGCCGGCCTGCCGGTGCAGATCTTTGACGGCGACGTCGCCAACACCAAGCTCACCCACCCGGAGGATTTTCCGGCGACGACGGGGCGGACAATGATCAGCCGCACGGGCCTCGGCTATGACGTGCACGCCTTTGTGCCGGGCGATCACATCTGGCTGGGCGGCGTGCGCATCGCCAGTGACCTCGCCGTGACCGCCCATTCGGACGGCGATGTCCTGCTGCACGCCCTCACCGACGCTTTGCTTGGCGCCATCGGCGACGGCGACATCGGCACGCATTTCCCGCCCAGCGACCCGCAATGGGCAGGCGCGTCATCGGACCGCTTTCTGGCCCACGCCGTGGCGCTGACGCGGGCCCGGGGCGGCGTCATCGACCACCTCGATGGGGTGATCATCGCCGAATATCCCAAAGTGGGGCCGCACCGCGCGGCGATCCGCGCCAGGATTGCGGAAATCACCGGCGTCAGCGAGACTGGGATTTCGGTCAAGGCCACCACCTCCGAGCGCCTTGGCTTTACCGGCCGGCGCGAAGGCATCGCCGCCCAGGCCGTCGTCACCGTGCGCCTGCCCGCCGATGGCTGATCAGGCGCCAGCGACAAACCGGGCTCGCGCCTGTGCGCCAGGAGCTCCGGTCGCGGCAATCCATTCTGGCCCGAAACTGGCCAGCAATCTGGCGCCACAACCAGGCGGACCTCCAACGACAACTGACGGGAAACGCCCATGAGCACTTCGCCGGACATCGCCCAGCAGGCGGCAGGACTGCTGGCGCTCTACCGCCATTACCGACTGACCCTGTCGACGGTTGAATCCTGCACTGGCGGCCTCGTCGCGGCGGCGCTCACGGATGTGCCAGGATCGTCCGAGGTCATCGATCGCGGCTATGTCACCTATTCCAACCGCGCCAAGCACGAGATGGTCGGCGTGCCGAAGGAAGCGCTGGAGCGCTATGGCGCGGTCAGTGAGCAGGTGGCGCGGGCAATGGCCATCGGCGCGCTGTCGCGCTGTCCGGCCAATGTCACGGTTGCGATCACCGGCATCGCCGGTCCCGGCGGCGGCTCCGAAGACAAGCCGGTCGGCCTCGTGCATTTCGCCGCCGCCCGCGAGGGCCGCGAGACGCTGCATGTCGAGCGCCGGTTCGGCGAAGATCTGAGCCGGCAGGACATCCGCGCCGCCGCCGTGCTGCAGGCGTTCGAATTGCTGCGGCAGATGGCGACCGACGAGTAACGCCAGAACCCAATGAGCATGCCTTATCGGGTTCTGGTAAAGCCCGTGCGGCGCCTGAGCATGTCAGATGCGGATGCGTCAGCATTTTCGCACCGGTATAGGCGGGATCGAGCCGCAGGCCGGCGTCGGCTGCTGATCGCTGGCCCGCACAGCTCCAGACTCCGAACAGGCAAGTCGCTCACCGGGCAAGTCGCACAATGGCACGTCCCGCGTTGGCGGGGCGTTATGCAAAACATACGCGCCGCCTGCGCTGTCCCGGTCGCGGCTCCGTCAGCAGCCGCGCGCCCTTATGTCAGTGGGCGTCGACCTGGAGCAGCGGGTCGGGGCGGCGGATGAACGGCGTCAGCAGGATCAGCCCGACAAACAGGAACGACAGCAGATAGAACACGTCGGCGAAGGCCAGCACCGTCGCCTCGCGCCGGACGATCTGCGCCAGTTGCTTCAGCGCCGCCAGCTCGGCGTCGGAACCCTTGGGCGCCATCACCGCGCTCAGGGTGTTGAGCCGCTCCAGCGCCACCTCACGGCTCCACGTCACCTGCTCGCCCAGCCGCTGCAGATGGTGGTCAATGCGGTTGTTGAGCGTGGTGTTGATCAGGGCGAGGCCAACGGCGCCGCCCAGATTGCGGGTGAGGTTGAACAGGCCAGAGGCGTTTTTCACCTCCAGCGGCGGCAGGGTGCCGAGCGCGATATTATTGATCGGCACCATACACGCCATGATGCCGACGCCGCGCAGGATCTGCGGCACGAACAGCTCCCAGAAGTCCCAGTCGGCGGTGATGCCAGTGACCATCCAGGTGCCGAGCGCAAACATGCCGAAGCCGATGCTGATCAGCACGCGCGGGTCCATCACCGCCGATAGCCGCCCGATCACCGGCGCAGTCAGGAACATCGCCGCGCCGGTGACGAACATGGTCTCGCCGATCTGCAACGGCGAGTAGCCGCGAATGCGCGCCAGATAGATTGGATAAAGATAGGTCAGGCCATAAAGGCCGATGCCCATGACGAAGCTGAACAGCGACCCGGTAGCGAAATTGCGGTCCGAGAAGGCGCGCAGATTGACCACGGGCTCATCGACAGAGAACGCCCGCCAAAAGAACACCAGCCCGCCGATAACCATCACGCCAGTGAAGATCACGATATATTCGTCGGAATACCAGTCCTTCAGCGGCCCCTCTTCCAGCACAAACTCCAGCGAGCCCAGAAACAGCGCCATGCCGGCGAGGCCATACCAGTCGAATTTGCGCAAAAGCGCGAAGTCCGGCTCATCGAAATCGATGAGGAAGAACACCAGCAAGGTGACGATGATGCCGGGCACGATGTTGACCAGAAACAGCCAGTGCCAGGAGAAAATATCGGTGAGATAACCGCCGACCGTCGGGCCAATGGTCGGAGCCAGCGTGGCGACGAGGCCAATGATCGGCGACACGATCGGCCGCTTGTCCGCCGGGAACACCGTATACGCGGCGGCGAACACCGTCGGGATCATGCCGCCGCCAAGAAAACCCTGTAAGGCGCGGTAGACGATCATCTGCTCGATGGTCGTCGCCGTGGCGCACATCAGGCTCATAAAGGTGAAGCCGGCCGCCGAAATGGTGAACAGGATGCGCGTCGACAGCGCCCGCGACAGATAGCCCGACAGCGGGATCATGATCACTTCGGCGATCAGATAGCTGGTCTGCACCCAGGGGATCTGGTCGCCGCTGGCGCTGAGGCCGGCCTGGATTTGCGGCAGCGAGGCCGAGACGATCTGGATGTCGAGGATCGCCATGAACATGCCGAACACCATCGCGATAAACGCGATGAAGCGGCGGGCGTTGAGCGGCTGGGCCTCGTGTTGGGCGACGGGCTGCGGCCCGGAGGAAGCTGTTGCGACCGCTGACATCAAACCGGCTCCCTGCCCCAAAGGCGTAAGGCGCTTGCGCTGGGCGGCACCTCAGGCGCCGGCTCCGGAGCGCCGCCGTGGGCGCATAACGAGGGGCTGGTGCAAGGTCGCGTCCATGGGCGCACCGCCCCTGGGCGTCGCAGCCCCACGTCAATCAGCTTTGCTGGCAGGAGCGCCGGCGACCGCAGGGCCTTCTGTGGGCTGCGTCGTCGCCGCCTGCGTCGCGCCGCCCTCAGGGCCGGTGCGGCTGTCGACGGTGGCGACCACCGAAAGGCCCGGGCGCAACACGTGCTGCGCCACATCCTGGCGGTCGATGCGCAGGCGCACCGGCAGCCGCTGCACGATCTTGGTGAAATTGCCGGTGGCGTTATCCGGCGGCAACAGGCTGAACAGCGCGCCGGAGGCAGGCGACAGGCTGGCGACGGTGGCGTGGAAATCGCGGCCTGGGAAAGCGTCGACGGTGAAGCTCACCTTCTGGCCGGGACGCAGCTTCTTGATCTGCGTCTCCTTGAAATTGGCGTCGATATAGACGTCGTCCAGCGGCACAATGGCGGCGAGGCGCGCGCCGGGCTGGACATATTGGCCCGTCTGCACCGCCCGGTTGCCGACGACGCCATCCACGGGCGCCCGCACCTCGGTGAAGGTCAGATCGCGCTCGGCTTTGCTGGTGGCCGTCTGCAATTCCTTGAGCAGCCCCTCCGCCTCGCCGCGCTGGGCCTGCAGCACCGCCACATTGGCCTTCGCTGACTGGGCCGCCGCCTCAGCGGCCTTCACCGCGGCGTCGGCGCGGGCCTGGTCGGCGCGGGCCAGCTCAAGCTTCTGCTGGCTGGAGATATCGCGCTGGGCCAGCCGGTTCTGACGGTCGAGATCGGCGGCGGCGCGGACCAGATCGGCCTTTGCCGCCAGCACCTGGGCCTCGGCCTGGGTGACGGCGGAGCGCGCAGCCTCGATCTGGTGGGTAATGCGCCTGATCACCGCCTGCTGCGTCTGCTCCTTGTCGCGCGCCGCCTCCAGCGCCAGGCGATGATCACCTGGATCGATGCGGGCGATGACATCGCCGGTTTTCACTTCCTGGTTGGCCTCGACCAGCACCTCGGTGACATAGCCGGAGACCTTGGCCGCCAGCAGCGTGATGTCAGCGCGGACGTAAGCGTCGTCGGTGGAGATCATGTGCCGGCCAGTCATCCACCAATGGGCGCCGGCCCAGATGGCGCCTGCGGCGGTGAGCACGCCAAGGGCGGTCAACACCAGCCGGGCGCGGCCGCGCTTCGGCTGGGCGGTGGCGGCGCTGCCCGACGCAGGGGCGGCCGCGCCTTGCGACGTCGCCTCGGCGGCGCGCGCGGCGACGGCGCCATCAGGCGCGCCGCCCCCAAGCCCGCCAGCATTGTCGTGCCTGCTCATCCCGCCACTCCAGCCACAGCCTGTCGCCGTCCGGTTACGGGACAGCAGAGGCTTGATTATTTTGACCGAACGGTTCAGTCAATGGCGCAAGAACACTGCTTCCGTGTTAAACAGTCATGCCCGCAACCATCGAAGCGTTTGCCACGCTTGTGTTGCAGCTGACAACAGGCAGGACGCCAATGAACGCGCGACAGATCAGCCATGCATCAGACGACACGCTCGGCCCGCCTGGCCGCGGCGCCGCTGATGCAGCGCCGCAGGCCAACGCTGCGTCCGCGGCTACCGTCGGCCTCGCCGGTCAGGGACCAGGCGACGGCAAGCGCGAGCAAATTCTGCACGGCGCGCGCACGGTATTTCGCGCGCTCGGCTTTGACGCCGCCAGCATGGATCGCATCGCCCGCGAGGCTGGCGTCTCCAAGGGCACGCTCTATGTCTATTTCAGCAGCAAGGAAGGCCTGTTCGCCGCCATGGTGCGCGAGGATCACCGCGCCGCCGCTGAAACCCTCGCCGAGCTTGATGAGGCCAATCCGGATGTGCGCGCCGTGCTGCGCGCCTATGGGCTGGATTTCCTGCGGCGCATGCTGGAGCCAGAGCACATCGCCCTCGTGCGCATGGTCATCGCCGCCTCGGTGACCCTGCCGCGCCTCGGTCAGATTTATTTCGAAGCGGGCCCGCAGGCGGGCATCCACCGCCTCGCCGCTTTTTTGCGCGACCGTAGCCAGCGTGGTCAGCTGGCCGTCGCCGACGCGGAGCTCGCCGCGGCGCATTTTTACGAATTGTGCCAGGGCGGCGTCGTCAAGCCGCTGTTCTTCGGCGCGCCATCCGACAGCTCCGAGGGCACGCTGGCGCGGACCATCGACATCGCCCTCGACATTTTTCTGGGCTTTTACGGCGTGCGCGACGGCGCGGCCTGAAGTCGCCACAGCGGCAGGCGCAGCGCTGCGCCAGCGCGCGTGTTTTCCGGATGGCGGCGTGATCAGACGTATTCGATCGATCGCCAATCGCGCTAGCCGGCTACCGCCACGCCACGCTGCACCGCCGGGCGCGCCGCCATCTGCTCCAGCCAGCGCGCCACATGCGGGAAATCCGCGATCTCCTGGCCCTGGCGTTCCCACAGGCGCGCCCAGCCATAGCAGGCCATATCGGCGATCGAATAGCTATCCGCCAGCCAGTCGCGCCCGGCCAGTCGCCGGTCCATCACCCCATAGAGCCGCGCCACCTCTTTGGTGTAGCGCGCGATGGCATAGGGCGTCTGCTCCGGCGCATAGATGCGGAAATGATGGGCCTGGCCCGCCATGGGCCCCAGCCCGCCAATCTGCCAGAACAGCCACTCCTCCACCGCAATGCGTTGACGCTCGTCAGTGGGATAAAATTTGCCGGTCTTGCGCCCGAGATATTGCAGGATCGCGCCGGATTCGAACACCGACACTGGCGCGCCGCCTGGCCCGTCTGGATCCACGATGGCCGGCATGCGGTTATTGGGCGAAATCGCCAGAAATTCCGGCCTGAACTGGTCGCCCTTGCCGATATTCACCGGCCGCACCACATAGGGCAGCCCGCACTCTTCCAGCATGATCGAGATCTTCCAGCCGTTCGGCGTCGGCCAGTAGTACAGTTCAATGGCATCCGCCGGCGCCTGGGCCATGCAACGCTCCTCGGGTCTTGTCTAATATCCGCAGGGACGCCGTGCGTGTGGCGCCGCCTTTGCGCCGCGCTTGAGCCGCAGCCTCTGGCGCGCCCTGGGCTGTCCTGGCAGATGTCTCAATCCTGTCAGTTTAGGGCCGCCGATGGCGCGCTGACCAGCGCGCGCGACGCATGGCGCAGGTGTGTCAGCCCCAGCCGTGCGCTGGCGAAGGATGGCCCAACCGCCTGCCCGGCCTCACCCAACAAAAAAAGGGAGGCCCAAGCCCCCCTTGTCACACGTCTGCATCACAGGGCGCCGCGGGCGCCCTGCGGATCGCGGCTGCGTCAGAGGCCGAGCTTGGCCTTGACCAGGTCATTGACCGCCTGCGGATTGGCCTTGCCGCCGGTGGCCTTCATCACCTGGCCGACGAACCAGCCCGCCAGCGTCGGCTTGGCCTGGGCCTGGGCGACCTTCTCGGGATTGGCGGCGATGATCTCATCGACGGCCTTCTCGATGGCGCCGGTGTCGGTCACCTGCTTCATGCCGCGGCTTTCGACGATCTGGCGCGGGTCGCCGCCCTGCTCCTCGATCAGGATCGCCAGCACATCCTTGGCGATCTTGCCGGAGATGACGCCCTCGCCG
The DNA here is from genome assembly GCF_059740505.1 of Camelimonas sp. FR25. Classification (NCBI taxonomy): domain Bacteria; kingdom Pseudomonadati; phylum Pseudomonadota; class Alphaproteobacteria; order Hyphomicrobiales; family Chelatococcaceae; genus Camelimonas; species Camelimonas sp. FR25. The sequence goes on from NZ_JCAWFG010000084.1 coordinate 291,785, forward strand.
ATCAGATCGACGATGCCCGCCACCATGTCTGGCGTCAGGAAGGTCTGCGACACCGGCTTGCTGACGGTGTTGGCGAAGGCCGAGACGTCGCCCATGATCCAGTTGGCCACGGCCTTGGCGTCGCGCTTCTTGCCGCCGGCGTTGAGGGTCGCCTCGAAATAATCGGCGGTGTCCTTGTCGGCGACCAGCAGGCCGGCGTCATAGGCTGGCAGGCCCAGCTCGTTGATGAACCGCGCCTTCTTCTCATCCGGCAGCTCCGGCAGATTGCTGGCCAGCTCATCGACCAGCGCCTGGGAAAACTCCAGCGGCAAAAGGTCCGGATCGGGGAAATAGCGGTAGTCGTGCGCTTCTTCCTTGGAGCGCATCGAGCGGGTCTCGCCCTTGCCCGGATCGAACAGCCGGGTCTCCTGGGAAATGGCGCCGCCATCTTCCAGAATGCCGATCTGGCGGCGGGCTTCATATTCGATGGCCTGGCCGATGAAGCGGATCGAATTGACGTTCTTGATCTCGCAGCGGGTGCCGAGACCCTCGCCCGGACGACGCACCGAGACATTGACGTCGGCGCGCAGCGACCCCTTCTCCATGTCGCCGTCGCAGGTGCCGAGATAGCGCAGGATCGAGCGCAGCTTGGTCACATAGGCCTTGGCCTCTTCCGACGAGCGCAGGTCCGGACGCGAGACGATCTCCATCAGCGCCACGCCCGAGCGGTTGAGATCGACGAAGCTCATGGTCGGGTGCTGGTCGTGCAGCGACTTGCCGGCGTCCTGCTCCAGATGCAGGCGCTCGATGCCGATCTCCACCTGGGCGCCGTTTTCCAGATCAATGGTGAGCACGCCCTCACCGATGATCGGGTCCTTGAACTGGCTGATCTGGTAGCCCTGCGGCAGGTCCGGATAGAAATAGTTCTTGCGGTCGAACACCGAGCGCAGATTGACCTGGGCCTTGAGGCCAAGGCCGGTGCGGATCGCCTGTTTGACGCACTCTTCGTTGATCACCGGCAGCATGCCAGGCATGGCGGCGTCGACCAGCGAGACGTGGTCGTTGGGATCGCCGCCAAATTCGGTGGACGAGCCGGAGAACAGCTTGGCGTTGGAGGACACCTGGGCGTGCACCTCCATGCCGATCACCACCTCCCAGTCGCCGGTGGCGCCCTTGATCAGTTTTGGCGTACGCACTGGAGCATTCATCGGGCCATCCTTCCAGCCGCAAGCGGCTGCATCACTTCTGTCGCGGGCCAGCCGCCCGGCGTGGTTCATTGCGCCCCTCGCCGGGGCCGGGCGTGGCGCGGCTCAGGCCGCCTCGCCGAAATAGGTGCACTTCTCGCCATTGCTGTCGCGATGCACGGTCACCGCGTAAAGGCCGGCGCAGGCCGGCTGCAGCTTACGCCAGATCCACAGCGCCAGATTCTCCATGGTGGCCGGGCCAAGGTCCGGCACTTCATCCAGAAAACGGTGGTCGAGGCCATCGCGCGCCTCCTCCATCGCCCGCTCAAACAGGGTCAGATCGAGGATCATGCCGGTGGCCGGATCCGGCCGGCCACGCACCGTCACCTCGGCGCGATACGAGTGGCCGTGGATGCGGCGGCTGCTCTCGACTTCACCCGTCTCCGCCGCGCGGTGCAATGTGTGCGCCGCCTCAAAGCGGAACTGTTTCGACAGCTCGAACATCACGGAATACCGATTACCTTGTGGGTCTGAACGCTGAGCCGCCACTGCGGGTGATCCATGCACCACCGCACCGCCGCGGCCGTATTGGCGACCCGGTCCGGGCCATCCATGGGCTGCAAAAAGAAGTTCCTGAAATCAAGCCCGGCCACCGCATCCGGCATCAGGGTCGGCTGCGGAAACACCAGCTTGAGCTCATGGCCGGAGCGTTGCACCAGCTCGGCCCCGGCCTTGGGGCTGACACAGATCCAGTCAAGCCCCTCAGGGGCCGCCAGCGTGCCATTGGTCTCCACAGCGCAACGGAAGCCGCGCTGGTGGGCCGCCGCGATCACCGCCGCATCGAGCTGCAGCAGCGGCTCGCCGCCGGTAAAGACGATCAGCCGGTTATCCTGGCCTGGACCCCAGGCCGCCTCAATCGCCGCCACAAGTTCAGTCGCACTGTTGAAGCGCCCGCCGCCCTCGCCGTCCATGCCGACAAAATCCGTGTCGCAGAACTGGCAGATGGCTTTGGCGCGGTCCTGTTCACGGCCGCTCCACAGGTTGCAGCCAGCGAAGCGGCAGAACACCGCCGCCGAGCCAGCCTGGGCGCCTTCGCCCTGCAACGTCTTGAAGATTTCCTTGACCGCATAGGTCATGGCCGTGCTCCAGACCGGGACGCGCGCCCGGAACCGTTCGGGTCAGCGCCACCAGGCGCTGGCGGGGCTGAAGCGGCCGGCGGCCTGCTCGATCACCTCGCCAGCGGCGAACAGCGTCTCTTCATCAAACGGCTTGCCAATCAGCTGCAGGCCAAGCGGCAGCCCCTGGGAATCGAGGCCCGCCGGCACCGAAATCCCTGGCAGACCAGCCAGATTGACCGTCACCGTGAAGATGTCGCCGAGATACATCTCGACCGGATCAACCGCGCCCTTCTCGCCCAGCCCAAAGGCCGCCGACGGCGTGGTCGGGGTCAGGATGGCGTCGACGCCCTGGGCGAAGACATTGTCGAAGTCGCGCTTGATCAGCGCGCGAGTCTTCTGGGCGCGCAGATAATAGGCGTCGTAATAACCAGCCGACAGCACATAGGTGCCGGTCATGATGCGGCGCTTCACCTCGCGACCGAAACCGGCGGCGCGGGTGTTCTGATACATTTCGGCGATGTCCTTGCCGTCGACGCGGGCGCCATAGCGCACGCCGTCATAACGGGCGAGATTGGACGAGGCCTCCGCCGGGGCGATGATGTAATAGGCGGCCAGCGCATGTTGGGTGTTGGGCAGCGACACCTCGACCACCGTGGCGCCGGCGTCGCGCAGCATCTGCGCGCCCTTCTCCCACAGAGCGTCGATCTCCGGCGACAGGCCCTCGACCCGATATTCCTTTGGAATGCCGATGGTCAGCCCCTTGACGCCACGCGCCACCGCCGCCTCGAAATCCGGCACGGGGGCGTCGAAAGAGGTGGTGTCCTTGACATCGAGACCGGCCATGGAGCTCAGCATGATCGCCGTATCGCGCACCGTGCGGCCGATGGGCCCGGCCTGATCCAGCGACGAGGCGTAAGCGATGATGCCCCAGCGCGAGCAGCGGCCATAGGTTGGCTTGATGCCGACCGTGCCGGTGAAGGCGGCGGGCTGGCGGATCGAGCCGCCGGTGTCAGTGGCGGTGGCGGCGAGGCACAGCCTCGCGGCGACAGCGGCGGAAGAGCCGCCCGACGAGCCGCCAGGAACCAGCGCCGCCTCGGAGCCATTGCGCCGCCACGGCGAGACCACCGGGCCAAAGCACGAGGTCTCGTTCGACGAGCCCATGGCGAATTCATCATTGCTGAGCTTGCCGAGCATCACGGCGCCGTCAGCCCACAGCCGGGAGGTGACGGTCGATTCATAGGCCGGGACGAACTCGCCGAGAATCTTGCTGCAGGCGGTGGTGCGCACGCCTTCGGTGCAGAACAGGTCCTTGACGCCGATCGGCAGGCCTTCCAGCGGGCGCGCCTCGCCTGAGGCGAGACGGGCGTCAGCGGCTTCCGACATGGCGAGCGCCTTTTCCGGCGTCTCCAGCACATAAGCGTTGAGGGCGCGCGCCTGCTCCATGGCGTCGATATGCGCCCGGGCCAGCTCCACCGCAGAGAATTTTTTGGCGCGCAGGCCGTCGCGCGCCTCGGCCAAAGTGAGATCGGTCAGCTCAGACATGGGTGTCTTTCAAACTCAGGTCGCAAACTCAGGTCGCCTCGGCGCAGCAGGCGGGGCCTGCGCGCCCTGGCTGCAACCGCAACAAGGCCGGGAGGGCGCTTAAGGCCCGATCGCCGCTGCGGATCGATTATTCGACCACCTTGGGCACGAGGAAGAAATTGTCCTCGGTGACCGGGGCGTTGGCGACGATGGTCGCGGCGTAACCGCCATCGGTCACCTCATCCTTGCGCAGGCGCATGGTCATGGCGGCGGCGGAGGTCAGCGGGGCGACGCCCTCGACATCGACCTGACCGAGCTGTTCGACAAAGGCCAGAATCGCGTTCAGCTCGCCTTCCAGATGCGGAACATCCTCATCGCTCACCGCAATGCGGGACAATTGGGCAATACGCCGGACCGTGGTCGCATCGACGGACATGCCGCCTCCGTTCGTTCTGGACTACATCAAACAGCAAAATCGCCGGCCCTGACGTGCAAGGCCTGGCGTTTCCGCGCGTTCTGGCGCCGGGGCGCACAATCGCCGCCTGTCTCGGGCGCGCGGGCAAGGCGGCGCGCAGCAGCGATACCCTGCCGGTCATGGTTACCGACGCTGGCGCGGCTATAGCATCCGGGGGCGCGCCGCTGCAACACGGGCCGACGCCGCAGCCCCAAGGCCCTGCAATGCCCCGGGCCAGGTGGCAATCAACGCGCCGCGCAGCGGACACAAGACAGGGCCGGACCTGCGCCCGGCCCCGCTGCATCACCTGATCGACTGGCTCAGACGCTGAACGCCTCGTTCCTGACCGGCAGGATCACCCGGGTGGATGCGCCCTGCATGGCGTCTACGAACTTCTGGGCGTCCTGATCGAGGATCGGGAAGGTGGCGAAGTGGCAGGGCACCACCGACTTCAGGCTGAAGAACTTGCGCACGGCGAAGGCGGCGTGCTCGGCGCCCATGGTGAAGCGGTCGCCGATCGGCACGAAGGCGATGTCGGGCGCATACAGCTCATTGATCAGCGCCATGTCCGAGAACACGTCGGTGTCGCCCATGGCGTAGACGGTCGGCTCGCCCTCGGCGCGCACGATGACGCCATTGGCGTTGCCTAGCGGGCGATCAACGCCGCCCTCGATCATCGCAGCCGAGTGATCGGCGCGCACCAGTGAGACGCGGAAGCCGCCAGCGTCGATGGTGCCGCCGGTGTTCATCGGCTCGAACTTCTCGACGCCCTGCGAGGCCAGATGCATGCACAGATCGTAATTGGTGACGACGGTGGCGCCGGTGCGTTTGGCGATATCGACGCTGTCGCCGACATGGTCGCCGTGGCCATGGGTGATCAGGATGTGCGAGACGCCCTTCTCGATGGCGCTGATGTCGCCGTCGAACGACGGGTTGCCGGTAAAGAACGGATCGATCAGGACGGCGCGGCCGCCGAAGTCCAGACGAAACGCCGAATGTCCGTACCAGGTGATCTGCATCTGTTTCTCCCTGTGCCCGCCTGTTGCGCGCGGCCCTTGGCCGTGGCGCCGACGCATTGAGGTGTGTGGGCGAGATGTACGGCATCGCGCCGGCAAAATCACCCCTCGCGCAACTGTTTCCCAGGCAAACGGCAGGCCGCCGTCGGAGGATGGGGCGCGGGCGCGCACAGGGCTGACGGCCGTGGGCGAAAGCGCCAACCGTCTGTGCAGCGGCATCCACATCGCCGGCCGCCAGCCACGACGATCGATGGACTGGCGAGTGGGCTGGCAAGCGGACTGGCAAGTGGGCTGGCAAGTGGACTGGACAGAGTCGGGGCGACTGGTCACAAGCGGGGGCAGCAGCGTCACGCGACCGATAAGGTCGGGCGCCTTACCGGAGCACACTTCATGTCATCGCCAGGCGCCGACCTCTCCGATCTCAGCCGCTTTCTCGATATGCCGCGCGGCAAACGGCTGCTCGGTCTCGATCTGGGCACGAAGACCATCGGCCTCGCCTTGTCAGACATCAATCTGACCGTCGCCAGCTCACTGGAGACCATCGCCCGCAAGAAATTCGGCCTCGATGCGGCGCGTCTGTTGCAGATCATTGAACAGCACAATGTCGGCGGCCTGGTGTTCGGCTGGCCGCTGAATATGGATGGCAGCGAAGGCCCGCGCACCCAGGCGACGGCGGCGTTCATGCGTAATCTCGCCAAGCTGACAGACGTTCCCATGGCCGTCTGTGACGAACGCCTGAGCACCGCAGTGGTGACAAGAATGCTGATAGAAGCCGACACCTCGCGGGCAAGACGAGGCGAAGTCGTTGACAAGCTCGCTGCGTCATACATCTTGCAAGGAGCGCTTGACCGCATCGCCATGCCTGACCGCAGCGAAGCCGACGACCAGGACTAATACACGTGACTGCAATCTGTGGTTGCAGAGAAAATTAGGCAGTGATTTGCTGACGGCTGTGGTTAAGCTTGGCTTAATTGGCGCGAACAATGACACGGCGAATCATGACCTCAACACCTCCAGACGACGGCGTTGCGCATTTTGTTCCCGTGCCCGAACCGAGCGCCGCGGACATCGCGCAATATATCGAACACATCACCCTTGAGCTGTATCAGCTGGCCCGCGGCAGCAAGCTCGACCTGCTCGCCTATTTCCTGACCATGGCCAATATGGAGGCCCAGGAGCAGGCGCGGAACGCCGACAACGCCTGAGCCGCGAGCTGTTTCGCGGGCCTGGGCGAGGCAGCCCGGTCCGGCGCCCCGGTTCCGGGGGGCCGAATGGCGGCAGTCTGGTCGTGGCAGTCTGGCCGTGGCGGACAGGTTGCTGCGCATGTGTGCAGCAGCCAGGGTGTGGCGATTTGGGTTGCCGTATGTCCGCCATGCCGGGTCGGGTTTTGGCCTGCCCTCCTGGCTGCCCCCGATGCTGGACCATCCTGGCTAGCCCATCCTGGCTAACCCAGCCTCGCTACCCATCCTGGCTAACCCATGCTGGCAAATCAGTCCTGGCTGATCCTCTTTGCCCCACGCGTGCAGGAACAGGCATCGTGGGAACATCATCCAGCGACCCGCATTCCGCCGACCGAAAAGCTTTGGCCTGCCGGTCAAATCTGGCTCACCGGGGGCTCACATCCGGCTTTGACCCAGGTGAGGCGCTCCCCCCTGGCGCCGCGGAATCTCTGGCGCCCACGACTTGCCAGCCCAGGTGAGGAACAGTGAGACCCGCAAAAGCTGGAAGTGAACAAGCGGCGCTGAGGCACATGGGCGCCTGGCGAAGCTCCAGCCAGCGCAGGTGGCGCCAGGCAAACTGAGCTGTCGCGTCAGCGGTGGCCGGCCTCAGCCTGGCATGGATGACACCGCCTGGGCGCCATGGCGTTGCAGCCTTCCCTGCAGATCCAGCTCCAGCAACGCCACACTGACCAGCGGTGCGCTCAGCCCGGACAGGACGACCAGATCATCAATGGCCACCGGGGCGGCCCCGAGCAGGCCGGCGATGACATCGCGCGCTGCTGCGCCGCTGCGGTCCGCTTCGCTTGCTGCTGCGCGATGAGCTGGGCCGCTTGCTGGCCCACTTGCTGGTCCATTTGCTGGTCCATTTGCTGCGCCCCTCGCCGGCGCCTCGCCCGCGCCAGCACATGCGTTGAGCGGCGCCGGCGCCGCTTCGCCAAAGAATCTGGCATCGAAACTGGCGTCGCTGTCAGGCCTGTCGTCGGCCGCCTCCCCCGCGCACGCCTGACCAGACGGCCGGGCCAAGTTTGACTGATCTGCGGCGCCGCCAGCCTGCCCTGCCGTAGCATTGCGCAAGAGGCTGCCCCAGCCGCCATAGCCGTCGCCGCCATCGGCCTCCCCTCCGGCGCCCACCGGGCGCATGGCGCCGGGGGGCAATGCCTCGCTGGCGGGGCCGGCATCGGGTGTGGGGGCATGGACGGCAGCGGAGCCCCTGTCGCTGGACCCTGAAACCCTTGCGACGGGCGCCGCCGTGTCCCACAGCGCCCCGTCCAGTTCGTCCCACAGCGGCTCGTCGGTCTGCTCCGGATCGTCGCGCAGATTGTCATGGCGGGGCGGCTTGCCAGCTAGCGGCGCCAGCGCCTCGGCCACATCCTCGACGCCGCAACACAGGGTGGCGCCATCGCGCAGCAGCCGGTTGGCGCCGGCGGCGCGCGGATCCAGCGGCGAGCCAGGCACGGCGAACACCTCGCGCCCCTGCTCCGCCGCGAAGCGCGCCGTGATCAGCGAGCCCGAGCGCAGCGCCGCCTCAACCACCACGACGCCCAGCGCCATGCCGGAGATGATCCGGTTGCGCCGGGGGAAATCGCGGCCGCGCGGCGTCCAGCCCAGCGGCATTTCGCTGACGGCGGCGCCGCGCTCAACAATGGCCGCCAGCAATTTGGCGTGCTCGCGCGGGTAGATGCGGTCGTGGCCGCCGGCCAGCACCGCCACAGCCCCATGGCCCAGGCTGGCCTCATGAGCGGCGGCGTCAATGCCGCGCGCCAGGCCCGAGACGATGACATAATCATGCTCGCCCAGGCCGCGCGCCAGCGCCGCCGCAATGCGCAGGCCGCCCGCCGAGGCGTTGCGTGAACCCACAATCGCCAGCGCCGGCCGCTTCAAGGTCGAAGCGTTGCCCCGCACCGCCAGCAGCGGCGGCGGGCTGTCTATCACCTGCAAGGCCTCGGGATAATCCGCCTCACCGCGCGCCACAAAACGCACGCCGAGCAATGCGGCGGCGTCAAGCTCACGCCGGATGGCGTCCGGGGCCGCCAGGGCGATGGCGCGGCCAGAGCGGGCGGCGAGTTCGGGCAGCGCCTCCAGCGCCGCCGCCGCGCCGCCAAATCGGTCGATCAGCCGGAAGAAACTGCGTGGGCCAATGCCGTCGGTTCGCAGCAAGCGGAGCCAGTCAAACCGGGTCCTGTCATCGAGCAACCGGCCTGGCCGCTGCATCAGCCGCCCCGCCCCATGGGCTGGACGCCACAGCCGCGACCACAATCACGGCCATCGCTAGGAAAAAAATCTGACCAGCAACAGTTGTGAACAGTCTGGCGCAAACAACAGCCAGACATACCAAAATAGATCAGAAGCGCATCCAGCCTATTTCTGGCCAATCCTGCTCTCCGTTCCTTTGATCAGGCGGGAGATATTGTCACGGTGACGCTCCCACAACAAGAGCGCAAGCAGAATAAACAGCCAGGCGGTGGCAGGCGCGCCGAGCGCGAACAGCGCCAGCGGGGCCGCAGCCGAGGCGACCAGCGCCGCCAGCGACGAATATTTGCTGATGAAGGCGACGGCGAGCCAGACGACGGCGAAGATCAGCGCCGCCAGTGGCTCAAGGCCGATCAGGCAGCCAAGGAAGGTCGCCACGCCCTTGCCGCCCTTGCCCTTGAGCCAGATGGGGAACAGATGACCGAGAAAGGCGCCGAGCCCCGCAGCCAGAGCCGCCAGCAACCCGAAAGGCGACATCAGCAGAATGGCCAGCGTGCCCTTGAGCGCGTCGCAGACCAGGGTCGCGGCGGCGAGGCCCTTGCGGCCGGTGCGCAGCACATTGGTGGCGCCGATATTGCCCGAGCCGATCTTGCGCAGATCGCCAGCCCCGAACATGCGGGTGAAGATCATGCCGAACGGAACCGAGCCGAACAGATATCCGACCAGCAGCGCCAGTCCAGCCAGCAGCCAGCCATTTGCGCCTACGGCGGCGCCATCGAGCCACGCATTCATTTATAGCTCCGGAGTGTCAGCAGCAGTGGCCCCGGCTAAACAGAATCGTTCTCCGGCGTCTGCGCGCGCATAGTAGAGTGCTTTCGCATCTGGCGTGCGCACCAGCTGCAACAGATTTTTCGGGCGGCGTGTCAGCCCCGCGGACAAGCATGCCGCAGCACGCGCCGGGCGCTGATGGCCGGGGCGTGCTGTAGCCGGTTTTGTCCTCAGGCGGTGAAAACGTCAGCGCCCGCCACCACCGTGCGCAGCACCCGGCCTTCCATGCGACCGCCTTCGAAGGGCGTGTTCTTGGAGCGCGAGCGGATGGCGTCGCGCTCATAGATCCACGCCTCATCGGTGTCGAGGATGACGAAATCGGCGGCGAGGCCCGTGGCGAGCCGGCCGCAATTCAGCCCGAGCAGGCCCGCCGGGCGGGCCGTGAGGGCGTCAAGCGCCCGCTCCAGCGACACGGCGCCGGAGTTGGCGAGACGCAACGCCACCGGCAGCAGGGTTTCGAGGCCGATGGCGCCAGGCGCCGCCTCCGGGAACGGCAGCCGCTTGGCCTCCACGTCCTGCGGATTGTGGTCGGAGACGATGACGTCGATGACGCCCTCGTCGAGCGCCTCCAGCAGCGCCAGCCGGTCTTCTTCGGCGCGCAGCGGCGGCTTCACCTTGAAGAAGGTGCGATAGCCGGCGATGTCGTGCTCGTTCAGCGCCAGATGGTTGATCGAGACGCCCGCCGTCACCGGCAGACCCTCATCCTTGGCCTGGCGGATCAGCTCGACGGACTGGGCGTGGGTGATCATCGCCGCGTGATAGCGGCCGCCTGTCATGCGCACGAGGCGCAGGTCGCGCTCCAGCATGATGGTCTCGGCCTCACGCGGCACGGAGCTGAGGCCCATGCGGCTGGCCAGTTCACCGCCGGTGGCGACGCCCTCTCCGGTCAGATCTGCGTCTTCAGTGTGGTGCATGATCAGCGCGTCGAAATTGCGCGCATAGCTCAGCGCCCGCCGCATCACCCTTGCGTTGGCCACCGACCGCGCGCCGTCGGTGAAGGCGACCGCGCCGGCTTCCAGCAGCAGGCCATATTCGGCCAGCTCCAGCCCGGCGAGGCCGCGCGTCATCGCCGCAGCCGGGGCCACCCGCACGATGGCGTTGTCGCGGGCGCGCCGCCTGATGAAATCGACGGTGGCGGCGTTGTCTACTGGCGGCGTGGTTTCCGGGGCCGACACCAGGGTAGTGATCCCGCCCGAGGCCGCCGCCCGGCTGGCGGTCTTCAGGGTCTCGCGATATTCCGCCCCCGGCTCGCCGAGAAAGGCGCGCATGTCGACCACGCCAGGGGCCAGCAGGGCGCCGTGGCAGTCGATGATCTCCGCGCCGTCCGGCGTCGCCGGGCGGGCTTCGGCCAGCACGTCGGCGATCAGGCCGTCGCGCGCCAGCACTGCGCCGCGCGAGCGCGCCCCGGTCGCGGGATCCATCAGATCCGCATTGATAAAAACGCGGGTCGGCGATTGCTGTGTCATTTCTTGCGCCACTCTTCTCGCGTCATGTCCGTCGCGCCATTCCTGCTGCGCCAGGCGTCAAGGCCCGGGCGAGGCGTCCGGCGCTTGCGTCCTGCGTCATCGCCAGCGTCCCGGAGGTTGGCGTTGACCTCGCCCAGGCCGCCGCCGCTCAAAACGCGCGTCAATAGTTCGGCAGATGCTGGGCCACGGCCTCGAGCACCGCCATACGAACGGCGACGCCCATCTCCACCTGCTCGCGGATCAGCGATTGCGGCCCGTCGGCGACGTCGGAAGAGATCTCCACGCCGCGGTTCATCGGGCCAGGGTGCATCACCAGCGCGTCGGGTTTGGCGCAGGCCAGCTTCTCCTCATCCAGGCCCCAATAACGGAAATATTCCTTGCTGGAGGGGATGAACGAGCCGCTCATGCGCTCACGCTGCAGGCGCAGCATCATGACGATGTCCGCGTCCTTCAGCCCCTCCTTCATGTCGTGATGCACCTCGACGCCGAAGCGCTCGATCGCCGACGGCAGGAGCGTCGTCGGCGCGACGCAGCGGATGCGCGCGCCCAGCGCCTGCAACGCCAGAATATTCGAACGGGCGACGCGCGAGTGCAGGATGTCGCCGCAGATGGCGACGATCAGCCCCTCGATGCGGCCCTTGTTGCGGCGGATGGTTAGGGCGTCGAGCAACGCCTGGGTCGGATGCTCATGGGCGCCGTCGCCAGCGTTGACCACGGAGCACGCCACCTTCTGCGACAGCAATTGCACCGCGCCCGCCTGATTGTGCCTGACAATAATAATGTCCGGGCGCATGGCGTTGAGGGTCATCGCCGTGTCGATCAGCGTCTCACCCTTCTTCACCGACGAGGAGGCCACCGACATGTTCATCACGTCAGCGCCAAGCCGCTTGCCGGCGATCTCGAACGAGGACTGGGTCCGGGTCGAGGGCTCGAAGAACAGGTTGATCTGCGTGCGGCCTCGCAAGGTCGCGCGCTTCTTTTCCACCTGACGGCTGACCGCCACGGCCTCTTCAGCCATGTCGAGGAGCGTGGTGAGTTCCGCCGCCGTCAGCCCCTCGATGCCGAGCAGGTGACGATGCGGAAAAGTCGGGAGTGTGGGGGACGCGCTCATTCTGGGCCCGCCTATATGGGGAATCGAAGACCGCCGCAAGGAACACGGCGCCGGGCCCCGGCGAACGCCAGATGGACCGACGTCCCTGGACGACACGCCGGGACGACACGCCGGGACGACGCGCCGGGACGACGCGTCATGGGCGCGCAGGCGAAAGACCCACGCCGCAAAGCGCTGCGAGCCCCCCCACAAGGCGGCGCACCGCGCCCGCATCACTTCACGCCGGGAGCGTGAGGCCAATCGCCGCCCGTGACAAGCGCCCACGCGCCACAGCCGGCGCGCAATGCACTGGCCGGCGCATGACAAAAGGCAGATGACAGACGGCGCATGAATGGCTGCGAATGACCGGCGGCGGGCACCGGTTGCACCCCCTGCCCGGCGGGCTATGCTGCCGCACAAGACGCTGTTTCCGGGCTGATTTGCGCCATCATCCGATTCGGACCCGCCGCCCGTCCGCCATACCGCCTCCGATCCACGTCGGCGCCGCCAGATTGTCCTGGCCCAGGCCGCTGTGACTGGCGAACAGTGGCGGCAGGCCAAGGCCCTGCCACATGCCAGTCCGCCTGGCTGAGGTCGCGATAGCCCTAGCGCAGCCGTCGTCGTCACACAGCACGCCGTGAGGGAGGGCGCCGCCATGACCGGCCAATTGTCGGCCTATGACACGCATGAGGTGTTCAACCAGGCGCCGCCCTTTGTCGACGTCAATTTGGTGACGCTCGACCGGCCGCTGCTCGATGCGCTCGCCGCCAATGGCGTTGATCCGGTGCAGCAGGGCCTGTTGTCGTTCGGCGAGACCTGGGGCGCAGCCGAGCGCTTCGAACTGGGCCGTCTCGCCAATGAGAATCCGCCGCGCCTGCGCACCCATGACGCCCGCGGCCAGCGCGCCGACCAGGTGGAGTATCACCCCGCCTATCACGCCCTGATGGCGGCCAGCATGGAGGCCGGGCTGCACGCCTCGACCTGGGACCGGCTGGAAGCCAGCCTCGAGGGCAAGCCCACGCCGCCCAATGGCGCGCATGTGGCGCGGGCGGCGCGGCTCAGCGTCATTTCAGGCGTTGAGGCAGGCCATGTCTGCCCGCTGACCATGACCCACGCCGCCATGGCCAGCCTCGCCGTGGCCCCGGAACGGCTGAGCCAGTGGCTGCCGTTTGTGCGCTCGCGCCAGTATGACCCGCGCTTCCTGCCGTTCTGGGAGAAACGTGGCGTCAATCTCGGCATGGGCATGACCGAGAAACAGGGCGGGACGGATGTTGGGGCCAACACCACCGCCGCCGCCCCGATCCATGATGATGAATATGAACTGACCGGCCACAAATGGTTCATGTCGGCGCCCATGTCCGATGGCTTTCTGGCGCTGGCCCAGACTCCGGGAGGGCTGACATGCTTCCTGGTCCCGCGCTTTCGCCCTGACGGGGCGGTCAACGGCCTGCGCTTCCAGCGGCTGAAGGACAAGCTCGGCAATCGCTCCAACGCCTCGTCCGAGGTGGAGTTCGTGGCGGCCTTCGGCTGGCGGCTGGGCGATGAGGGGCGCGGCGTCCGCACCATCATCGACATGGTGCAATACACCAGGCTCGATTGCGTCAGCGGCTCCAATGGCGTGATGCGGATGGCGCTGGCCAAGGCGATCCATCACGCCCGCCATCGGCTGGCGTTTGGCAAGAAGCTGGTGGATCTGCCCGCCATGACCCAGGTGCTGGCCGATCTGGCGCTCGACATGGAGGCCATCTCGGCCCTCACCATGCGCCTCGCCGCGTCCTTCGACCGCGCCGCCACCGACCCGAAAGAAGCGGCCTATGCGCGGGCCATCACTCCGGCGGCGAAATTCGCCGTGTGCAAGACTGCGCCCGGCTTTGTCTATGAGGCGCTCGAATGCCTCGGCGGCAATGGCTATGTCGAGGACGGGCTGATGGCCCGGCTGTATCGCGAGGCCCCGCTCAACGCCATCTGGGAAGGCTCGGGCAATGTCATGGCGCTCGACGTGCTGCGCGCCGCCCGGCGCGCGACGGAAGCCACGGAGGCGCTGGTCGCCCGTCTCGCCAGCGACGGCAAGGGCTTGCCGGGCGTCGCCACTGCAGCGACGCAGCTGACGGAGGCCTTGCGCTCTGATGAGGCGGAATGGCGGGCCCGTTTCGTGGCGGAGCGGCTGGCAGGCCTCGCCGCCGCCGTGGCGCTGGCGCGATCGGCCCCCGCGGCGGTGGCGGAGGCCTGGGCGCGCACCCGGCTGGAACAGCCGCGCCGCATGTATGGCGCCAATGACGTGCGCGATCTCGCCCCCATGCTGCTGGAGCGGGCTCTGCCCTATATCTGAGCCATAGCCGGGCCCCTGGCCCGGCTGGCGCCCATCAGGGCGGCGTCCGCCGTCGCCCAGGGCGCCGCGCCTGTCTAACGTGAACTCAGCCATATAGCCCGCCCATGCGCCGCGCCGCCTCCTGCGGCGAGGCCAGCCTGGTTGGCGCCGCCGCCTTGAGCGGCAGGATTTGACAGGCTGGCGGCTTTGACCCATTCATCCCGTCCCTGGAGCCGGCGTTTGCATCGGGTCGCCACGCGGCGTCCCTGAGGCAGGCACGCCTGCCCGTTACCGGCGAAACCGGCCAGCATTGGCGCTGCAGGCGCGATTGCCAGGCTCTCCGTTCACCCCAACCGTCAGTGGCAGCCCATGAAAGTCGTCGTCGTCGAGTCTCCGGCGAAAGCGAAGACAATCAACAAATACCTGGGCAAGGACTATGAAGTCCTGGCGTCCTTCGGTCATATCCGCGACCTGCCTGCGAAGGATGGCTCGGTGGATCCCGAGCAGGATTTCGCCATGGTCTGGGAGCTGGAGGATCGCGGCGCCAAAAGGCTGTCCGAGATCGCCAAAGCGGTGAAGGGCGCCGACAAGCTCATTCTGGCTACTGACCCGGATCGCGAAGGCGAGGCCATCTCCTGGCACGTGCTGGAGGCGCTCAACCAGAAGAAGGCGCTCAAGGGCGTCGATGTGGAGCGCGTCACCTTCAACGCCATCACCCGCGACGCCATCAAGGCGGCGATGGCGGCGCCGCGCGAGATCGACCAGGCGCTGGTTGACGCTTATCTGGCCCGTCGCGCCCTCGATTATCTGGTCGGCTTCAATCTCTCGCCAGTGCTGTGGCGCAAGCTGCCCGGCGCCCGCTCGGCTGGCCGCGTACAGTCGGTGGCGTTGCGGCTGGTCTGCGACCGTGAGCGCGAGATCGAGACCTTCGTCAGCCGCGAATATTGGTCGCTGATCGCCCAGTTGAGCACGGCCCAGGATGCGCCGTTTGAAGCGCGTCTCGTCGGCGCCGACGGCAAGAAGATCACCAGGCTCGACATCGGCTCCGGCGCCGAGGCCGACGCGTTCAAGGCGGACCTCGACAAGGCGCAATTCGCCGTCACCGCCGTGGAGGCCAAGCCAGCCAGGCGCAACCCTTACCCGCCCTTCACCACCTCGACCCTGCAGCAGGAGGCCTCGCGCAAGCTCGGCATGGCCCCGGCCAGCGCCATGCGCTCGGCCCAGAAGCTGTATGAGGGCGTCGAGATTGGCGGCGAGACGGTCGGCCTGATCACCTATATGCGTACCGATGGCGTCGACATGGCCCCGGAGGCCATCGCCCAGACGCGCAAGGTCATCGGCCAGATGTATGGCGACGCTTATGTACCGTCGGCGCCGCGCAAATATTCGGCCAAGGCCAAAAACGCCCAGGAGGCGCACGAGGCGATCCGACCAACTGATCTGTCGCGCAAGCCATCTGAGGTCGCCCGCTACGTCGACGCCGAACAGGCGCGGCTCTACGAGCTGATCTGGACCCGCACCATCGCCAGCCAGATGGAATCGGCGGTTCTGGAGCGCACCACCGTCGACATCGCCGCCACCGCTGGCGGGCGCAATCTGGAGCTGCGCGCCACTGGCCAGGTGGTGAAGTTCGACGGCTTCCTGAAGCTCTACCAGGAAGGTCGCGACGACGGCGACGAGGATGAGGACGCGCGCCGCCTGCCGCCCATGCAGACGGGCGAGGCGCTGAAGAAGCGCGCCATCGACGCCACCCAGCATTTCACCGAGCCGCCGCCGCGCTATTCGGAAGCCTCGCTGGTCAAGCGCATGGAAGAGCTGGGCATTGGCCGCCCGTCCACCTATGCCGCGGTGCTGCAGGTGCTGCGCGATCGCGACTATGTGCGCCTGGAAAAGAAGCGCCTCGTGCCGGACGATCGCGGCCGCATCGTCGTGGCGTTTCTGGAGAATTTCTTCCGCCGCTACGTGGAATATGATTTCACCGCAGGGCTCGAAGAGCAGCTCGACCGCGTCTCGAACCACGAGATCGACTGGAAGGCGGTGCTCAACGAATTCTGGCGCGATTTCATCGTCGCCATCGACGGCGCCAAGGGGCTGCGCACCACTGAGGTCATCGACAAGCTCAATGATTACCTCGGCCCGCACATCTTCCCGAAGAAGGAAGATGGCTCCGACCCGCGCGCCTGCCCGTCCTGCGCCAATGGCCAGCTGTCGCTGAAGCTCGGCAAGTTCGGTTCGTTCATCGGCTGCTCCAACTATCCCGAATGCCGCTATACCCGTCAGTTGGCGGCCAGCGCCGATCAGGATGGCGGCGGCGACGATGGCCGTCCGGGCGTGCGCAGCCTGGGGACTGACCCGGCCACGGGTCTCGAGGTGACCATCCGTGATGGCCGCTTCGGCGCCTATGCCCAGCTCGGCGAAGGCGAAAAGCCCAAGCGCCAGAGCCTGCCCAAGGGCACGAGCCCCGGCTCGGTCGATCTGGAGAAGGCGCTGGCCCTGCTGTCGCTGCCGCGTGAGGTGGCGCGACATCCGGAGACCGGCGAGCCGATCCTCGCCGGCATTGGCCGCTTCGGGCCCTATGTGCAGCACGGCAAGATGTACGCCAATGTGGGCCGTGACGACGACGTGCTGGAGATCGGCGCCAATCGCGCCATCGATCTGATCATCACCAAGGAACAGGGCGGCGGCCGACGAGGCGGCGCCGCTGATCCGGGTCGCGAACTCGGCGTCGACCCGGCGGTCGACAAGCCGGTGCTGGTCAAGGCCGGCCGCTTCGGCCCCTATGTCACCGACGGCACCACCAACGCCACGCTGCCCAAGGCGATGAGCCAGGAGGCCATCACCCTCGAAGACGCGATCGAGTTGCTCAAGAAAAAGCGCGAGGCCGGCCCGTCGAAGAAGCCGGCGCGCAAGGCGGCGACGGCGAAGAAGACCACCAAGAAGGCTGCGGACGGCGAGGATGCGCCAAAGAAGCCAGCGGCGAAGAAGGCTGCCGCGAGCAAGACATCCGCCAGCAAGACTTCGGCGAGCAAGACTTCCGCCAAAAAGCCCGCCGCGAAGAAGGCCGCGACGGGTGACGGCGCGGCTGACGAGGCGGCGGCCAAACCTGCGCGCAAAACCGCCGCCAGCAAGACCGCCGCTAGCAAGACCGCCGCCAGCAAGACCATCGCCGCCGACGACAGCGTGCCGTGGGACGAGTGATCGCCAGCAACGGTTGACCGTTGCGACGCTCCTGACCTGGACAGATTTGGGCGTCGAACCGCAGGGTTCGGCGCCCAGTGTTTTTGAGGCGATGGTTTTTCGGATTTGGGCGGCGTTGGGCGGCGGACCCTGGCGTTCGCGGCGCAGCAAGACGTGGATGCCCGTGACAAGCACGGGCATGACGGCGGGTGTGATTGCGCCGTGGGGCTCAGGGGGGGCTCAGGAAGGCTCAGGGGGGCTCAGGGGGCCCAGTGATCGGGGGCTCGGGCGCTCAGTTCGGTTGTGCGCCCGGCGCCTGGGGGGCTTGCCCTGCCGCGCGAGCACTGCGTCCGCTGCTCGCGAGTGAGCTGCCGCGCGTTGTTTCGCCCACATCGCCACCGCATCAGGCCCCAGCGCCTCCTCCATCGCCGTCATGCCCGTGCTTGTCACGGGCATCCACGCGTTTGAAGGCGCCGGGATGCAGCGCTGCCGGCGCCGCGAAGCAAAGGGCGTTGAGGACGGCGCCCGTCGCATATCCTGGACTGGTCGCGCGGGGCACTGAGGGCGGCAATACGCGGATGCCCGTGACAAGCACGGGCATGACGGCATGGGATGAGGGCGGCGGAGGGGCTTCATCGGCGCGCGGCGCGGAATGATGACGGCCGCCAGCGTCGCAGAGCGCCAGGGGCGGCGAGATACACGGGACACGAGACAGCGGGAAAGAATGTTCGCCGCGAATGCACTGGCGCGCATGCATTCTTCGCCATGACGCCCGCATTCGGGAACAAATTTTCATAATTATTTCAGCCGGTTGACGGCCATCGCCACCGCATGCGCTGCTGGACGCGAACCTGGTCCGGAGTATGTCATGCCCCCCAGCCCTATTGTCTCACTTCGCCTGGCGACGCCCGTGCAGGGAGGCCGTCATGCCGCTTGATCGCCGTTCATTTCTGCGCCTCGCCGCGTCGATCGGCGGCGGCGCGGCGGGCGTCGCCGCGCTGGCCGATTGGCTGATCCTGCCGGCTGAGGCGAAGGACGCGCCGCAACTGACCATCGGCAATCAGAAGGGCGGGCTGCGCGCGTTGCTGGAAGCCTCTGGCAATGCCGCGGACCTGCCGTTCACGCCGCGCTGGAGCGAGTTCCAGAGCGCAGCGCCGATCCTTGAATCGATCAACGCTGGCGCGCTCGACGTCGGTTACACCGGCGATTTCTCGGTGCTGACCGTGTTTGGCAATGGCGCGCCGATCCGGGCGATTGGCGCGGTGCGCAATGCGCCCGCCGGTCAGGCGATTGTCGTGCGAAAGGGTTCTGACATCCGCACGCTGGCTGATCTGCGCGGCAAAACCATCGCCGGCACCCGCGGCGGCTGGGGCGAGTTCCTGATCAAGGCGGCGCTCAGGGAGGCGGGCGTGGACCCGCGCGAAGTCAATATCCGCTTCATGGCCCCGCCCGAGGCCCTGCCCGCCTTCAGCGGCGGCCGCATCGACGCCTGGGCGATCTGGGAGCCGTTCATCTCCCAGGTGGTGTTGCGCCACGACGCCCGGGTGCTGCGCGACGGCCAGGGCCTGACGCCGTCGATCATGCTGCTGGTCACCTCACAGAAGGCGCTGGAGACGCGCCGCCCGCAGCTGGCGGTGTTCCGTGAGCGGGTGCGCAAGGGCATCGACTGGATCAACGGCAATATCCCCGCTTACGCCGCCTACAACGCCAGGCTGACCGGCATGCCGGAAGAGGTGCTGCTCCGCGCCTTCCAGCTCAACCGCTCGACCAACACGCTGATCGACGCAGCGTTGACCCAGGAGTTGCAACAGGCCGCCGATCTGGCCGCCAGCTTCGGGGTCTTCGACAGGCGTATCGACGTGGCGCCACTGCTCGACGGCTCATTTCAGGCCTGAGGGCGGGCTCGTCGCGGCGCCGTGGACGCCCTGGAGCAAGACGTGGATGCCCGTGACAAGCACGGGCATGACGGGGGAATAGGCGCAGGGGCACCCCAAACATCCCACACCCGCAACGTCATGCCCGTGCTCGTCACGGGCATCCACGCGTTTTGGGCCTCCCCACCCCCACCGCCGATAACGCCGCCAGCAGCCGGGCGCGCCGCCGCCCTGGCGAAACTGGCCGCGCATCCCCATATGGGCGTTGCGGCCTCAAGTGTGATACAGGCGTAGCTTCTGATCGTGCGCCGCATAGCGTGCGGCGCGATCCCCCGGTTCCGGCGACCTGCGGCCAGGCCTGTCCTGCCAGCGCCCCGGAGCATGCCCATACGGAACAGATTTGACCCGACGCCCAGGCCTGAGCCCCAGCAAATCCCGCGCTGCGCCGCGCGCCACCCGCTCGCGCGCCGCGCGCAAACAGGCGGCGCACCGGCACGCCGCCACCGCCGCGATCGCCGGCGTGGACGAAGACGGCGCCACAGACGCGCCCCATGCACGCGAGGATCTTGCTGCTGACAGCCGCGACCTGGCGGCGGGCTTGCCGACCCGCGAGCAGCTGGTCGCTTTCATCAGTTCGGCGCCGGGCAAGGTGTCGAAGCGGGATATTGCGCGCGCTTTCAACATCTCCAGCGAGCACCGCATCTGGCTCAAGCGTGTGTTGCGCGAGTTGGAGGTCGACGGCGTGCTCACCCGCAGTCGCGGCGCCCTGCATGACGCCGCCAGCCTGCCGCCGGTGGTGCTGGCCGATATCACCGGCCGCGATGACGATGGCAAGCTGATCGCCAGCCCCGCCGAATGGTCCGGCGAGGGCGAAGCCCCGCAGATCATCATCAACACGCCGCACAAGTCTGCGCGTGGCCAGCCGACCCCTGGCGTCGGCGATCGCGCCCTGTTGCGCGTCTCGCGCATCCCCGACCCGGATGGCGGGCCGGCGTGGACGGGTCGGGCGATCAAGATCATTGGCCGCTCCAATCCGCATATGCTCGGCATTTTCCGCCAGCTGGCCGATGGCGGCGGCTGGATTGAACCCGTCGACAAGAAGAGCCTCGGCAAGGACGAGATCGAGATCCGCCCCGGCGACACGGCTGGCGCCAAAGAAGGCGATCTGGTGTCGATCAGCGTCTCCAAGGTCGGGCGCTTCGCCCGCCCGCATGCCCGGGTGCGCGAGCGCCTTGGCTCGCTGGCGTCCGAGAAGGCCGTCAGCCTGCTGGCGATCTACGCCCATGGCATTCCGCATGTGTTTTCGCCGGCGGTCATCGCCGAGGCCGAGGCGGCGCGGCCGCTGGGCATGAGCGGACGCGAGGACTGGCGCGAACTGCCGCTGCTGACCATCGATCCCGCCGACGCCAAGGACCATGACGACGCGGTGCATGCGGCGCCGGACGACGACCCGAACAATGAGGGCGGCTTTGTCCTCACCGTGGCCATCGCCGACGTCGCCGCTTATGTGCGCCCGGGAACCGAGCTGGATCGCACGGCGCGTGAGCGCGGCAATTCGGTGTACTTCCCCGACCGGGTGGTGCCGATGCTGCCCGAGCGCATTTCCAATGACCTGTGCTCGCTGCGCCCGCTAGAGGACCGGCCGGCGCTGGCCATGCGCATCATCATCGACGCCCATGGCCGCAAGCTGCGCCACAGCGTCCATCGGGTGATGATGCGCTCGGCGGCGAAGCTGGCCTATCAGCAGGCCCAGGCCGCGATCGACGGCCTGCCCGACGATGTCACCGGGCCGCTGCTCGAGCCGGTGCTCAAGCCGTTGTGGGCCGCTTACGCGGCGCTGGTCGAGGCGCGGGACAAGCGCTCGCCGCTCGATCTGGATCTGCCAGAGCGCAAGCTGGTGCTCGACGCCGACGGCCAGATCGACCGGGTGATCGTGCCCGCCCGCCTCGACGCCCACCGGCTGATCGAGGAGTTCATGATCCTCGCCAATGTCTGCGCCGCCGAGACCCTCGAACGCGCCGGCTCGCCCCTGCTGTATCGCATCCATGACGAGCCATCGCTGGAGAAGATGCGCTCCCTGGGCGAGGTCATGGCCTCGATTGGCATCAAGCTCGGCAAGGTCGGCAATGTGCGGCCGGAGCTGTTCAACCGCATTCTCGCCCAGGTGGCGGAGACCCGGCACAAGACCTTCATCAACGAAGTGGTGCTGCGCTCCCAGGCCCAGGCGGAGTATTCGGCTGACAATTGCGGCCACTTCGGCCTCAACCTGCGGCGCTACGCCCATTTCACCTCGCCGATCCGCCGATACGCCGACCTCGTGGTGCACCGGGCGCTGATCAGCGTCGGCAATTTGGGCGACGACGGCCTGCCCGCCTCCATGACCCGCACGGCGCTGAATGAGATCGCCGCGCAGATCTCGGTGGCCGAGCGCCGCGCCATGGCGGCGGAACGCGAAACCATCGACCGGCTGATCGCCCATCACCTCGCCGACCAGATCGGCGCGACCTTCCACGGGCAGATTTCTGGCGTCAATCGCGCCGGCCTGTTCGTGCGCCTCGCCGACACCGGCGCCGACGGCTTCATTCCGGCGGCGACGATTGGCGATGAGTTCTACCGCCACGACGAGCAATTGCACGCGCTGGTCGGCAGTCGCACCGGCGACACGCTGCGGCTGGGCGACCGGATCGAGGTGCGGCTGGCCGAGGCGGCGCCGATCGCCGGCGCCCTGCGCTTCGAATTGCTGGGCCGCGACGGCGGCGGCCGCTCGCGCCTGTCCGGCAAGAAGATTGGCGCACCCAAGGGAGCGGCCAAAGCGGCGGGCAAAGGCACGGGAAAAAGCGGCCCCAAGGGCCTCAAGGGCCGCCTCGCCGAGCAAAAGCGCGCCAAAAAGGCCATGCTCAGCCGGGCCAGCAAGCAGCCGAGGGGCAAGGGCGTCTGAAGCGAGGCCCCGACCCGTGGCCATGAGGCCAGGACATTTCGTCAGGGTTTCCCATCCTGACGATGTAGATTAAACCAGCGCCACCGACGCCAGACCGGGCGGCGGACGCAAGGCCGGGTTCGCTGTTTTGGGGCGGCCCGGCGCACAGCGCAGGAGCGCGCCATGCCGGCACACATCCACTCCCCTTACAGTGGCGAACAGCCGCGTGAGCTGGTCCCCGCCATGCGGCGTGGCTTTGCCGGCCATTGCCCGGCGTGCGGCGACGGCCGCATCTTCGGCAAGTTCCTGAAGGTCAATCCGACGTGCAGCGCCTGCGGCGAGGAATTGCACCACCAGCGCGCCGACGATCTGCCGCCCTATGTGGTGATCACCATCGTCGCCCATATTGTCGGAACGGGCATCCTGCTGGCCGAGACCTGGTACACCTGGCCCGTGTGGACGCATATGGTGCTGTGGCCGCTCATGACCATCTTCCTCGGCTTTGTGCTGATGCAGCCGGTGAAGGGCGCGGTCGTCGGCCTGCAATGGGCGCATCGCATGCATGGCTTCGGCAAGGACCGCTTCGCCGGTCGCGCCGACGGCGGCTGGCCGCCTGAGGCTGGCGAGGACCCGGGGCGGGCCTGAGACGCGGGGCTGGCCCAGGACCCGGCAAGGACCCTGGACCCGGCAAGGACCCAAAACACGGCACGGGCCTCATACGCGGGGCGGGCCTGAGCGGCGCGCATGGCTGGCGTGGAACCCGCGCCAGACCTGAGGCCTGAAGGCTGCAGCTTCCGCAACGGCGGGCGTACGGGCGGCCTGGGGCTTCCCTTTCTGGATTCTACGGTTTTCAATCCCTGTGATTTGCGGCACATCAGCGCGTAACGGCGGCGCACGCCTTTACGGCGTTCGCCACTGCGCGCGCCAGGGTGCGACAGCCCCACAATGACAGATGACGTCGCCGCGCCAGCGCGCGAACGGCGACGCGACAGGGAGTTCACCATGAGAACGGCACAGCCAGGCATCAGCCAGAATGACCAGCAGCTGCTGGATGAGAGCGAGCGCCACGAACCGGTTTTCCCCTATATCCGCCCGCGCAACGCCGCGACGCTGATCATTATCGACCGCTCGGGTTCGCACCCCAAGGTGCTGATGGGCCGCCGCCACCACGGCCATCGGTTCATGCCAGGCAAGTTCGTGTTCCCAGGCGGCCGCATCGAGACCAATGACCGCTTCATGGCGCCGCTGAGCGACCTGCACCCGGTGGTCGACGAGAAACTGATGAGCCGCACGGTGCGGCCTGCCCCATCGCGTGGGCGGGCGCTGGCGCTGGCCGCCATTCGTGAGACCTTTGAGGAGACGGGCCTGTTGCTCGGGCGAAAGGCCGAACCGCTGCGCCGGCGCCAGCCCGCCGGGCCGTGGAGCGATTTCGCCAATCATGGCGTGATTCCTGACCTTGAGCCGCTGCGCTTCGTCGCCCGCGCCATCACCCCGCCGGGCCGGCCCAAGCGCTTCGACACGCGCTTTTTCGCCATCGACGCCAATCAGATCGCCGAGCGCATCGACGGGGTGGTGACCGCCGACACCGAATTGACCGAGCTGGTGTGGGTGGAGCTGGAAGAAGCCCGCCAGCTGGATTTGCCCTCCATCACCACTGTGGTGCTGAAAGAGCTTGAACAGCGCACGGCGGGCGGCTTTGACCATGGCCTGCCCGTGCCGTTCTTCTACGCCCGTCAGGGCGCGTTCCAACGCGAGGAATTGTGACCGCAACCCAGAACACACCGCCCGCCGCCCTCGCGGCGGAGCCTGACGAACCTCTCAACCTGCGGGCCCTCGCCAGCGCCATTCTGCTGGTGTCGTTAATTGGCGTAGGGCTCAGCCTGTCGATTCCGCTGCTGTCGCTGGAAATGCAGCGCATGGGCGCCTCCGGCAGTCTCATTGGCCTCAACACCGCCATGGCCGGCTTCGCCAGCATTCTGGTGATGCCGTTCGTGCCGAAACTGGCGGCGGCCATTGGCGTGCGGGCGATGATCGGGCTGACCATCGCCGTCACCGCCCTCTCCTTGCTGGCCTTCAAGGCTTTCCCATCCTTGCCCGCCTGGTTCGTGCTGCGCTTCGCCTATAGCGCGGCGCTGGGCGCGCTGTTCGTGCTCTCGGAATACTGGATCAACGCCGCCGCTCCGCCAAAACGGCGCGGCCTGGTGATGGGCGTCTACGCCACCTTCCTGTCCGTGGGATTCGCTGCGGGGCCGCTGGTGCTGTCGCTGGTGGGCACGGAGGGCTGGGCGCCTTATCTGGCGGGCGCGGCGCTGATGTGCCTCGGTTTCGCCCCTCTGGCCCAGGCCAAAGGCGTGACGCCAGAGCTCGACCACAGCTCCAGCCATTCGCTGCTGTACTTCATTCTGGCCGCGCCGCTCGCCACATTCGCCGCCTTTGTCTTCGGCGCGGTGGAGACGGGCGGTTTCAGCCTGCTGCCGCTCTATGGCCTCAGGCTGGGCTACACCGAGCATCAGGCGGCGTTCCTCGTCAGCTTCGTCGCCATGGGCGGCATGTTGTTGCAGATCCCGCTCGGGCTGCTGTCGGACCGTATGGACCGCCGCACCCTGCTGGTGCTGATCGGTCTGTTCGGCCTCGGCAGCTCGGCGCTGATGCCGGTGGCGGCGGCGATTCCGTGGGGGCTGGAGGCGTTGCTGCTGGCCTGGGGCGGCGTCGGCGCCGGGCTGTACACGGTCGGCCTCGCCCATCTTGGCGCGCGCTTCACCGATCGCGCCGACCTCGCCAGCGCCAACGCCGCGTTCATCCTGCTGTATAATCTCGGCATGATGCTGGGTCCGCCGGCGGTTGGCCTCGGCTTTGACCGAATCCAGCCGCATGGATTCGCGGTGATGCTGGCGGGCCTGTTTGGCCTGTATTCAGCCTTCGCTTTGGGCCGCGTTTTGCTGCGGCGCGGCGGCTGAGGTCTCGCTTGTGCGGCGCAGCTTTGGCGCAAGCCAGCTGCCCGCATGGCGCTACACCAGCGCTGCACTGGCCAGAAATACCGCCCCGCCAGAAACGCCGCCATTTCAGCGGCTTGCCGGCGGCGGCGGCCATATTGGCGGAACGGGTGGCGGAACGGGCGGCGGCGCGCGCAAAACCGCCCTGCGTCGCCATAGAACGCCCGGGATGTGGAGGAATCAGCTGCATTTGTGCGGCGGCTGCGCCCGATCCTCTTGACTTGCCGGGGCCGATGCGGCATGTCCCACGCATGTTCCTGGCCGGGTTTCGCCGGCCTTTTTATATTGCCGCGAGCGGGATCGAGCCCGCCGGATGAGGTTCGACCATGGCCAAGGCCGTTACGATCAAGATCAAGCTGGTCTCCACCGCTGACACTGGCTACTTCTACGTCACCAAGAAGAACACCCGTACCATGACCGACAAGTTCGCGATCAAGAAGTACGACCCGGTGGCGCGCAAGCACGTCGAGTTCAAGGAAGCCAAGATCAAGTGATCTGGTTCCGGCGTCCGCCAGCCGGACGCCGCCGCAGCGGCGGTCTCACCCACCGCTTTAACCGCCCGCTCCGGGCGGTTTTTTTATGCGCGCGCTTCAGCCGTCGACCTTGCGATGCAACACGACCATTTTCGGCCGCCATGGCGCAACGCGCCGCTGCTGATCCCGGTCGGACCACGCCGGTGTCGACAAGCGTCAGCCACGCCGCATTGGCTGGATTGTGATCGCCCCTGTCACATTCTGTCCGCCTTGTTACTGCGCTTGCCCCGCCGCGCGCGTCAAACTGCCGTTGCGGCAGGATCAGCGATCCAGCATGTGCGACTGCGGCGCGGCGCGCCCTGCGACTGCCGCTTCTGATCTGGCTGCAAGGAGACCAGCATGACGCCACAGACGGGGGGACGGACGGGCGCAGCGCCCCGCCAGCGCGACGCCAAAAGCCACGTCTGCCTAGGAGCCGGGGGCTTGCGCGCGCCCACGTCTGGGGCTCGGTGGCGCCGCGCCGGCGCGGCGGCGATCGCCAGCATCGTGCTTTATGTCGGCGGCAGCCTGCCGCCCTCGCTGACCTCTGCGCTGGCCAGCGCCGACATCGCTGCAGCCCGCCTCGGCCAACATGTGACGCAGGCGCTGCCTGACGGCGGCATGCACGGCGCCCGCGTGCAGCTGGCGCAGGCTGATCTGTGTGAGAATCTGTGGCGGCAACGCAACGCCATCTATCGGGCTGCGGGCTATTGCTTCCGCACCCAGCGCGCTATCGCCGTCTTCGGCAACGCCGGCTGCCAATATGACCATGAGGCCGACGTGCCGCTGAGCGCTCATGAGCGCCATCAGGTCCGGGCGATCTCATCCCAGGAGCGGCGGCTCGGCTGCGACCGTTAGCACGGGCCTAAGGATGCGGAGCGGGGCGTACGCTCGCCCGCCCCAGCGGCGGAGTGAGCCGCCGCCGCCCAGGAGTGGGCCGACTTTTAACGGGCATGCTGGCGCCAGACTTCATCCGGTCCATGTCAGGGCGCGCGAGGGCCCGTGCAGGATCGATATTCGCCTGGATGTAAGACAGCGTTGCCTGCGACGGGCGCCGGAGCAAAGTCGTCGCGAGCTGCGCGCATGCCCGGCGGCGACCATGGTCCACGTGGGCCGGCGGCCGCCGTCTCTTTCACCAGGCGATGGTCGCCTCGGCCGAGGCTTCCGCATAGGCGCGCTCGAGCATGCTCAGGCAGGCGTGGGCCTGCTCTTTGGCTTCCGGGCGGTCACACATTCCGGCGATATCGCGCAGATCGCGGATGGCGACGTCCAGCGCGGTCATGAGGTCGATGTCCTCATCCTCAACCATGATCGGGGCCTGGCGCTGCTGGCGCGGGCGGAACTGCACGACTGTGCCCATGATACTCATCCGGGTGACACGCGCGAATCGAAGCGTTCGCGTCATCATTTCGCCACGAGCTGGTTAACCGCCGCTTACGTCTGCGGTCGCAAGCATTAACTCTGCTGTTGCAAAACTGGGGATGATGTCCGCGACGTCCGCGCGCGCGGCCCAGGAGGCCTGGTCGGTCGCATTGTCGGCGCGCCCTGTGTGTCCGGCCCAGCGCCCTCAATCCCCCCTCACTTGGCAGAAGGCGCGACTACTCATACCAGGATGCGAAGATGCTGACGCATCCGCATCCTGGATTGCTCAGGCGCCGCACGGGCTTGACCAAAGTGCGATCTGTCGTGCTCACCGCACTTTGGCATCAATCGCGCGCAATGGCGCGGCCAGGAGCGCGCGCCAAAAACCCACGACGGGCGACAGTCGGATAAATGACGTAGGGGAAAGAGGCGGTCGGGAGGAAATCGGCCAGAGGCACACGATTTCACTCCCGACCTGAGCCCGTGACGTCCAGGAGATGCGGCGGACCTGAGCATCGCCGGGCTGTAGCGTGGGCGGCGCGCTGGTCATCACTGACCAGGCACCGCTCGTAGCGTTACCCTAACCGGAAGCGGCGGGAATGCAACGGCAGAATCATGACAGCAGGGCCGAAAGCCATGCGCCTTCAGCGCGACCGTTATGCGGGCGGCGCCTGACGTTTACACGCGCCCACAGCTGCGCCTTAGGCCGGGCCAGCGTAATTTTGCACCGCCTCAAGGAATTTGGCGACGGAGATGGGCTTGGACAGATAGCCCTCGCAACCGCCTTCGCGGATACGCTCCTCATCGCCCTTCATGGCGAAAGCAGTGACGGCGATCACCGGAATATGACGCAGGCTTGCATCGTCCTTGATCCAGCGCGTCACCTCAAGCCCCGACACGTCGGGCAGCTGGATGTCCATCAGGATCAAATCGGGCTTGTGGGCGCGGGCCAGTTCCAGCGCCTCCGAACCCTGGGCGGTTTTCAGGGTCTGATAGCCATGGGCCTCCAGCAGATCGCCAAAGAGCTTCATGTTCAGCTCATTATCCTCGACAATGAGAATGGTCTTGCTCATGGGGAATGATCCACCGCGGGCTTCCTTGCTGTGGGGCTGCGTCGCACCCTAGATGGGCAACCCTGAACGAAAGACAAACAATGTTGATCCCCCGCAAAAAAGACCTGATCCAGGCTGGCGGCGAACGGGCCGGCGGCGTTGACCCCGCCAGCCTCGCCATTGCGGGCCTGGGCTTTCTGGCCAGCGATGAGGACCGGCTTGGCGACTTCCTGTCGCTGAGCGGGTTGAGCGTCGATGGTCTGCGCGCGGCGGCGGCGAAGCCGGAGTTTCTTGTCGCCGTGCTTGAGCATATCCTGCAGGACGAGAGCGCCGTCATCGCCTTCGCCGCCAGCGAGAACGTGGACCCGGCGCTGATCGCTCCCGCCCTGCGCCAATTGCAGATGGCGGCGGGCATCAGGCCAGCGCTGGACTGAGCCCATCAGGCCTGCGCGCCGACGCCTTGGCAAGTAGATTGCTGGCAAGTCACCCGCTTGCAAGACGCCTGCTGGCAAGGTGGTTTGCCGAACCGCCATATGCTTCCGACGCGAGCGCGATTTGGCTCCGCTGTCGCGGTCAATAGCGCGACGGGCGCATGGCCGTCCCAGGCTGCGTCGCCATCGCCACACCTTATGATTGTCGGGCCCGGCGGCCCCTCGCCGCGCCCTGCCCCCGGATGCACCATGACGGCTGCCGCAATCTTCTCAGGCCTGTGCCGCGACTGCTTCGCCCGCTCGCCGGCTGCCGAAGGCCAGCGCTGGCGGTGCCGCGCCTGCGGCTCGCCGCGCGGGGTCGCCCACGCCGAGCTCGACAGCCTCGCCATCGCCCATATCGATTGCGACGCGTTCTATGCCTCGGTGGAAAAGCGCGACCGGCCCGAGCTCGCCGACCAGCCGGTGATCATTGGCGGCGGAAAGCGCGGCGTCGTCGCCACCGCCTGCTATGTGGCGCGCACCTATGGCGTCCGCTCCGCCATGCCGATGTTTCAGGCGCTGAAGCTGTGCCCGGAGGCGGTGGTGATCCGGCCTGACATGGCGCGCTATGTCGCCGTCAGCCGCGACATCCGCGCCATGATGCGGGCGCTGACGCCGCTGGTGGAGCCGCTGTCGATCGATGAGGCGTTTCTCG
This sequence comes from Camelimonas sp. FR25, assembly GCF_059740505.1. NCBI lineage: Bacteria > Pseudomonadati > Pseudomonadota > Alphaproteobacteria > Hyphomicrobiales > Chelatococcaceae > Camelimonas > Camelimonas sp. FR25. The sequence goes on from NZ_JCAWFG010000084.1 coordinate 321,171, forward strand.
ATCTCTCCGGCACGCAACTGCTGCACCGCGCCTCGCCCGCCGAGAGTCTTGCGCGCCTCGCCGCCCGCATTAACGCCGAGCTGGGGGTCAGCGTCTCGGTCGGGCTGTCCTACAACAAGTTTCTCGCCAAGATCGCCTCCGACCTCAACAAGCCGCGCGGCTTTGCGGTGATTGGCATGGCCGAGGCCATGGCCTTTCTGGGCCCACAACCGGTGTTGCTGATCCATGGCGTCGGCGCCGCCACGCGCAAGACGCTGGAAAGCCGGGGCTTCCGGCGCATCGCCGATCTGCGCGCCGCATCGCCCGAGGGACTGGCCCGGCAGTTGGGCAAGGACGGGCTGCGGCTATGGGATCTCGCCCATGGCGTCGACCGCCGCAAGGTGACGCCAGAGCGCCCGACGAAATCCATTTCGGCGGAGACCACGCTGGAACATGACGTCGCCGATCTGACGGTGCTCGAGCCGGTGCTGTGGCGGCTGTGCGAAAAGCTCTCCAGCCGGCTCAAGGCGGCCAATCTCGCCACCGGCGGCGTGACGCTGAAACTGAAGACCGGCGATTTTCGCAGCATCACCCGCAATCGCTCGGGCCTGCCGGTGACGCAGCTGGCGCGGCGCCTGTACGAGCCGGCCCTCGCTTTGCTGCAGCAGGAATGCGCCGCCCATGGCCACGCCCAGGCCTGGCGGCTGATCGGCGTCGGCGCTGGCGACCTGCGCCCGGCGGCGGAGGCCGACCAGGGCGACCTCGCCGATCAGAGCGCGCGGCGTGACGCCGTGGCCGAGAAGGCGATCGACGCCTTGCGCAGCAAATTTGGCGACAAGGCGGTGTTTCGCGGCATCAGCCTGCGCGACGGCCGCAAACGCGACTGATGTTGCGGCAGGTCGCAGCAAGGACAGTTGGCGGCAGAGCAGAAGCGCGCCGCCTGTGGCGCGCATCACAAGCAGGCTCGGCGAGCGCCGCCTGCCAGGTCCTTGCCCGGTAGCCTCAATTGACAGCGTCCCGGATAGACCTCGCCTTACGGAGCCTGGTCCGCAGACCTCTGCCCTCGCAAGGAACGGCGCCGCGTTACTTGTCGCTTTTGCCAGCGCCTGACTTGCTAGCGCCAGTTTTGCCAGCGTCCTTGCAGGCGCCGCTGCCAGTCTGGGTGAGCGAGCTCAGCGCGGCCTTCAATGAGAAGTCGCCGTAATTGATGCGCATGTCGCCGCTGACGCCATTGTCGTACAGATCGAAGCTGATGGCGTAGACGGGCGTGCGCTCGCCGGGGCCTGGCTCGTAATAGGACACCGCCACCGGCCAGCGATCGACCGTGTCGAGCCCGGCCTTGCGCAAGGGCTCGCTGATCTTGCGATCGGCGGCGGCGGCGGCGCGCTTGCCGATCACCACAAAGGTGTCGAACACCTTGGCCCCGGTCTCGGCCCCATCATAGAGCTTGACGTCGACGGTCGGCTGGCCGTCGCGCGCCGCCGCCAGGATACGGCGCAGATGGGCTGAGGGGAAGGCGATGTCGCCCGCGGCGCTCAGCTTGCGCCGTTCCGGCTGGGTCAGGGTGATGTCGATGCCAGGCGCGCCCTGCTGGCCCGCCGTGGCGTCTTTGGCGCCGCCAGCCTGTGGCGCGGCAGGCGAGGCGCGATGCGCCACGCCTTGCACCTGCTCGACCTGGCCGCCAGCGCGATTGGTCATCTGCCGGTAGCGATAGCTGGCGCCGTCGGCGTCCTCATGGGTGGTGGTGCGGATGTCGATGCGGTCTGACGGACCCTCCTGGCGATCCAGCTCCACCAATTGGCGAAAATCGAGGCTGTAGCCGGAACAGGCGTCGCCGGTGAGGTCATAGACAATGCGCCCATGGGCTCCGGCCAGCGCCTTGCCGCCATCAATCAGCGACAGATCATAAACGGCGCGGTGCGGCGCCAGCGGCACAGGGGCAGCGGCTTTTGCGCTGGTTGTCTCCGGCGCGGCAAGAGCGGCGCCGGTGAGCCCCATCGCCGGGCCAAAGGCTGGCGCGATAGAGAGCGCCAGCGCGAGGCCCATGGCGGCTGCGCTCGCCCGCGCCGCCAGCCCGCCGCAGCCCGTCACGGTCGTCCGTCGCACGCTGCTTTTCCTGTCGCCGTTCATGCCTGCTCCTGTCTCAGCTTGCGCGGCTGCGCATGCACATTCTGTGTCGCTGGCCTTCTGGGCCAGTTTTCTGATCCTGTTCAGCCATGGCGCCGCCGCACTGGCGGTTTCTCGCCTGCCTGTCCCGTGGCGCGTCTCGCCAGCCTGGCGCAACGCATGCTGGTCGCGCAACGCATCCTGGCGCCGGTGACGCTCGCCAACTGACGCGGCGTCCCACTGGCCTGAACGCCAGTGTTAGCGAAAGGCGTCAGACAGCTTCAGCCCCTGCGTGGTGATCGCCACAGCTTTCCCCTTGGTATATTTTGGCCGCAGCCAACAATGCCCCGCGCGGCGGGGCCAGAGCAAGGAGCGGCGCACATGGGTAGGGTTGAACAGCGTCTGGCGGAACTTGGCGTCACGCTACCATCGCCAGCTGCGCCCATCGCCAATTACACCCCCTTTGTGCGCACCGGCGCGCTGGTGATCATCTCTGGCCAATTATGCCTTGGGCCTGATGGCAAAATTGCGCCGCAACATCTGGGCAAGGTTGGCGACGCCGTCAGCCCGGCTGACGCCAGCGCCGCGGCGCGGCTGTGCGCCATCAATGTGCTGGCGCAATTGCGCGCCTGCATCGGCGATCTTGATCTGGTCAGCCGCTGCGTTCGTCTCGGCGGCTTCATCAATTCCACCCCCGAATTCGACGCCCTCGCCGGCGTCATGAACGGCGCTTCTGATCTGATCGCCGACGCGCTGGGCGACGCCGGACGCCACGCCCGCTCCACCGTCGGCGTCGCCTCGCTGCCGCTGTCGGCGGTGGTGGAGGTCGAGGGCATGTTCGAGGTGGCTTAGGCCAATGTGACGGGCGCCCAGGTGGCGATGATGCAGGCCAGACGATGATGGAAGCCAAGGCCATGACGGAAGCAAGGCGATGACGGAGCGCGACCTGCAACTGCATCTCGCTTACGCCATGGCGGATGTTGCGCCAGCCGACTGGGACGCCTGCGCCGGGGTCGACAATCCGTTCACCACCCACGCCTTTTTGCGGGCGCTGGAGGAATCAGGCTCCGCCTGCGCCATGACCGGCTGGATGCCGATGCATTTGCAGGTGCAGGACAGCGCAGGCCAGGTGCTGGCCGTGACCCCCTGCTACCTCAAATCGCATTCGCAGGGCGAATATGTGTTTGATCAGGGCTGGGCCAATGCCTTTGAGCGCGCCGGCGGCGCCTATTATCCCAAGATGCAGGTGTGCGTGCCGTTCACGCCAGTGACCGGCCCACGCCTGCTGGCCCGGCCTGGTTCACTGGCCGGGACGGCGCGACAGACCCTGGTGAAGGGCCTTGTGGTGTTGCGGCGGCAGAACGACGCTTCCTCGACCCATGTCACCTTCGCCACTGCCGGCGATTGCGAGTTGCTGGCCGCCAATGGCTTCTTGCGGCGTCGCGACCAGCAATATCACTGGTTCAACCGGGGCTACGCCAGCTTCGACGATTTTCTGGCCGCCCTGTCGTCGCGTAAACGCAAGGTGATCCGGCGCGAACGGCGCGCGGCGCTTGTCGAGGGGCTGTCGATCGCATGTCTCAGCGGCGATGACATCACCGAAGAAGCCTGGGACGCATTCTTCAGCTTTTACCAGGACACCGGGGCCCGCAAATGGGGCCGCCCTTATCTGACACGCGATTTCTACCGCCGGATCGCCGACACCATGGCTGACCGGGTGCTGCTGGTGATGGCGCGACGCAACGGCCGCTATGTCGCCGGCGCAATCAATTTCATTGGCGCCGACGCGCTCTATGGCCGGCACTGGGGCTGCATTGAGGACCACCCCTTCCTGCATTTCGAGATCTGCTATTACCAGGCCATCGAATATGCCATTGGCCACGGCCTCGCCCGCGTTGAAGCCGGCGCCCAGGGCGAGCACAAGCTGGCGCGGGGCTATGAGCCGGTGACGACTTTTTCGGCCCATGACATCAACCATCCCGGTCTGCGCGCCGCCGTAGCGGATTTTCTTGATGATGAGGGCCGCTATATCGACGCCGCCCACGATGTGCTCATCGGGCATCTGCCATTCCGTCGCGACGAGTGATCCCGGCGCAACCCTGCAGGATCTGCAAGGCGCAACGGCCGCATGAGCTTGACCGTAAACCGGTGGGTCACGCGCATCGCGGGCTGGGCGCGGCCGCGCCGGACCTTGCGCGGCGACGCGGCGTTTCCAGGCTTTACCCATACGTCATCAACGGTCGCGCCGCGCTTTGCGGCCACGCCTGCTTGACCGCGCCGCAGACGCTTGTCACATCTGCCTGATGATTTCGGCTGGCGCGCCCGGAGCACGGTGGGCGTTGCGGTCCACGGCCACCTGTTCGCGACGTCACAGTTGGGCAGGCGGCCAGGGCCGTTGGATCAGGCAGTGCTCTGGCGACGCAGTGATGGCGCATGAGGTGGTTCACCGTGAACCTGTCATGCCGGGCGATATGGGGACGATATGGCGGCTTATGATCCCAAGAACGTTTTTGCGGCGATCCTCAAGGGGCAATTGCCCAGCCACAAGGTCTATGAGGACGAACTGACCTATGCCTTCATGGACATCATGCCGCGCGCCGATGGCCATGTGCTGGTGATCCCGCGGGCGCCGTCGCGCAATATCCTCGACATGGAGCCCGAAGACATCGCCGCCGTGGCCCGCACCATCAAGAAGGTGGCGATGGCGGCCAAGGACACCTTCAAGGCCGACGGCATCACCATCATGCAGGCCAATGAGCCCGCCGGCGGCCAGGTGGTGTTCCACACCCATTTCCACGTGCTACCGCGCTGGAACGGCGTCGCCCTGCGCCCCGCAGCCCAGGAGGTCGCCGCCCCCGATGTGCTGGCCGCGCAGGCCGAGCAATTGCGCAAGGCGCTTGAAGGCTAATAGCAGCCCCCGATGGGCATGATGCATCGGAGGCTGGTTAAGACCCGTGCGGCGCCTGAGGCCCGCCAAGGCCGCCAAGCCGCAAACGCGTGGATGCCCGTGACAAGCACGGGCATGACGGGCGTTGGGGGCTGGCGATGACGTGATGTGCGAGTGGCGCAGGCGTGACGTGCGGTGGCGCAGGCGTGATGTGCGGGTGGCGCAGGCGCGACGTCTGGGCGGCGCAGTGGTGGTGTGCGGCTGGCTTTATGTATGCTTGTTCTGACTGAAATGGCTGGCGACGTCGCGGTCGCGCCGCTGGCGAGCCAGTGAGCGTAAAAGCTGACGTTGTCGGCGCCGAACCTGACGCCTTGCGCCGCCTGCTCGCCTCCCTCCTCCAACGCATCTGTCCTGAGCCCTCACGCTCCGTCATGCCCGTGCTCGTCACGGGCATCCACGACTTTACAGCATCAGTCCTAGCAGGATGCGCGCCGAACTTGCCCCCCCAAGGCGCCAAAATGCGCAGCCGGTCACTTCGGCTTGTTCAGGATCATCTGCACGGCGTCGAGCATCTGGGTGATGGGCTCTTCGAAGGCATTGTAGAGGTAGGTTCCCGCCAGCCACATGCCGATGACCAGCGGCGGCACCACGATCCAGCCGAGGATCTCTTCCATGCGCTTGCGCCGGCGGCGGCGCTCACGGCGTGCTTCGTTCCAGGCGCCCATTTCGTCCCAGCCTCACTTCAGATCATGCGAACAGGCGACGACCGTCGCATCTCAAGGCGTCGGCGAGCATTGGCCTGGGGTCGCCGGGCCCAGGCTTCGCGTCTGACCGGCTGGTCCGGTCCGTCCACCCGCGAGAGCCAGGCATGCTGGCGCCAGATCGCCCCCTCCACTGCATCTAGAGGAAGTTTTCCCGGCAAACAACCGTGCCCACCGACCAGCGGGCCTGCCGGCGGACCTTCACAGCGGCCGCGCCTCTACAACGGCAAGGAGCCAACGCATAAAAGGCGCCGCGCGGCGCCCATTGTCCAGACCAGCGCCCGCACAGGCGGATCGTCTCGCGCCGCCTCATTCCAGCCCGCGACCTTGCGGACGCATGCGCGACCGAAACCGCCCCGTAGCGGCGCCGGCTTGACCCGAACCCGATGAGCCAGCCCATCGGGTTCAAGCGTCAGCCCAGCCTCAGCCCTTGCCGCCTCGCCTGGTTGACGGCCTGGCACCTGTGCTGGGCGACGGGCTGGCGGATTTGCCGCGCGGCGCCGCTGGCGTTTTGGCGCGAGCCTTGTCTCCTGCCTTTGCCGCAACCTTGGCCGGGCTGCGGCCACGCTTGCGCGCCGGCGCCTCGTCGGCGTTTGGCGCTTCGTCTGGCTTGACGCCGCCCCGCGCCTCAGGCGCCGCAGCGGCCTCCGCTCCTGCCCCAGCTTCGGCCAATACCGGCTCCGCCAGTTCGGGCTCGACCCGGCGCTTCGGCGTCGCGTGGCCTGGCGGATATTCGAAGGTTAGCGCGCTGGCGGCGTCGTCGCCCCCGCCCGCGGAGACCGCCACCCGCACCAGGCCGCCATCCTTCAGCCGGCCGAACAGCAACTCGTCGGCGAGCGGGATCTTGATGGCGGTCTGGATCAGCCGGCCCATCGGGCGCGCGCCCATGGCGTCGTCATAGCCGTGCTCCACCAGCCAGGCCCGCGCCTCGTCGGACAGCTCAATCGCCACCTTGCGGTCGGACAATTGCGCCTCAAGCTGCATGATGAACTTGTCGACCACCCGGGCGATCATCTCCTTCGACAGATGCGCGAAGGAGATGATGGCGTCGAGGCGGTTGCGGAACTCCGGCGTGAACAGGCGGTTGATCGCCTCCTGATCATCGCCCTCGCGCCGCTGGCGGGTGAAGCCAAACGCCGCCTTGGCCAGATCCGCCGCGCCGGCATTGGTGGTCATGATGATGATAACGTTACGGAAATCGACCTTCTTGCCGTTGTGGTCGGTCAGCTTGCCGTGATCCATCACCTGCAACAGGATATTGAACAGGTCCGGGTGCGCTTTCTCGATCTCATCGAGCAGCAACACGCAATGCGGGTTCTGGTCGACGCCGTCGGTGAGCAGGCCGCCCTGGTCGAAGCCAACATAGCCGGGCGGCGCGCCGATCAGACGCGACACCGTGTGGCGCTCCATATATTCCGACATGTCGAAGCGGATCAGTTCGACGCCGAGCGCCGAGGCGAGCTGCCGCGCCACCTCGGTCTTGCCGACGCCGGTCGGGCCGGCAAACAGATAGGAGCCGATCGGCTTCTCAGGATCACGCAGACCGGCGCGCGACAGCTTGATGGCCGACGACAGCGCCCTGATGGCGTCATCCTGGCCATAAACCATGCGCTCCAGCGTCGACTGCAGGCCACGCAGCACCTCGGCCTCGTCGCGCGACACGCTCTTGGGCGGGATCCGCGCCATGGTGGCGACGGTCGCCTCGATCTCCTTGACGCCGATCACCTTGCGCCGCCGGTTCTCCGGCGCCAGCATCTGCGCCGCGCCGGTCTCGTCGATGACGTCAATGGCGCTGTCCGGCAGCTTGCGATCCTGAATGTAGCGCGCCGACAGCTCCACCGCCGCCGTCACCGCGTCATTGGTGTAGCGGACCCGGTGGAACTCCTCGAAATAGGAGCGCAGGCCCTTGAGAATGGCGATGGCGTCCGGCACCGACGGCTCGTTGACGTCGATCTTCTGGAAGCGCCGCACCAGCGCCCGGTCCTTTTCAAAATACTGGCGGTATTCCTTGTAGGTGGTCGAGCCGATGCAGCGCAGCGCGCCCGCCGCCAGCGCCGGCTTGAGCAGATTGGAGGCGTCCATGGCCCCGCCCGAGGTGGCGCCGGCGCCGATCACCGTATGAATTTCATCGATGAACATGATGGCGTTGGGGTGCGCCTCGATTTCCTTCATCACCTGCTTGAGGCGTTCCTCAAAGTCACCGCGATAGCGGGTGCCGGCCAGCAGCGTGCCCATGTCGAGCGAAAACACGGTGGCGTCGCGCAGCACCTCCGGCACTTCGCCATTGACGATCTTGCGCGCGAGGCCCTCGGCGATGGCGGTCTTGCCGACGCCGGGGTCGCCGACCAGGAGCGGATTGTTCTTCTGGCGGCGGCACAGCACCTGGATGGTGCGCTCCACCTCGCGGGCGCGACCGATCAGCGGGTCGATGCGGCCCTCGCGCGCCTTTTTGTTGAGGTTGACGCAATAGGCCTCAAGCGCCTCGCCCTTCTTTTTGCCGCCGCGCGCCTGCTCGCTGTCATCGCCGCTGCTGGAAGGGGTCTCGTTGTCGTCCTCGCCGCGCACCGGGCGCGCCTCGGACATGCCTGGGCGCTTGGCGATGCCGTGCGAGATGTAATTGACCGCGTCATAGCGCGTCATATCCTGCTCTTGCAGGAAATAGGCCGCGTGGCTCTCGCGCTCGGCGAAAATCGCCACCAGCACATTGGCGCCGGTCACTTCCTCGCGTCCGGACGACTGCACATGAATCACCGCGCGCTGGATGACGCGCTGGAAACCGGCGGTCGGCTTCGAATCCTCGCGACCGTCGGTGATGAGATTGATCAGCTCGGTGTCGACGTAATCCGACAGCGTGCGGCGCAGCACGTCGATATCGACGCCGCAGGCGCGCATCACCGCCGACGCGTCCTGGTCATCGACCAGCGCCAGCAGCAGATGTTCCAGCGTTGCGTACTCGTGCCGACGTTCATTCGCCAGGGCGAGCGCGCGATGCAGGGCTTGTTCGAGGCTCCGTGAGAATGTCGGCAACGGCTTCCCCTTCCGCGCGTTTCAGTTCTTCTCCATCACGCATTGCAGCGGGTGCTGGTTGCGGCGGGAGAAATCCATGACCTGGGCTACCTTGGTCTCGGCGACTTCGAATGTATAAACGCCGCACACCCCCACGCCGGTCTGGTGCACGTGGTACATGATCCGCGTCGCATCTTCCTGCGACTTGTTGAAATACTTCCGCAGCACCTCAATGACGAATTCCATTGGCGTGAAATCGTCATTGAGCAGCAGAACCTTGTACATGTCCGGGCGCTTCGGTCGCGTCCGGGTCAGCAGCGCCGCCCCTGGTCCCTGCGGTTCACCGGACCCATCATGGGAACCACCAGAACAGACCAGGGTTCCCAATCGGCTCGCGGCGTCCGCGCTCACGTCCCCCACATCTCTCATCAGCATCGTCGCGCGTCGTCTCGCAGGCAAAGCACGCCCTCCCGTCGCGGCGGGCGCTTCACATTAATCTAATCCCCAGGCGGCCGCTTCGCCAGTCCACCCGCACGGTCTGCACGCAGCGCCTGATCGAGACGCCCCGCCGCAGGGCGCGCTCAAACAGTATTGCATGGTGACTGCCGGGATTTGTCCGGGTTTGTCGGGGTGAAGTCGGCCTGCAACCCGTCGTAACCCAATCGACGCGCGTCGAGATTTTTGTCTGGTGGTTAATTGCATTGCAGCGTCCCGCAGCGGGACGGTCTTGTCTACGCCGCCAACACCACCAGTCCGGCCCTCCCGCCCCATGCGCGTCATGGTCACTTTTATTCTTTAATCACAACACCTTAATTGTTCCATACCCCTTACCGACACCCCCTGACCGGCCGGCTGCTCCGCCCATGCCCGTTACATCTGTCGAGACCGCGCCAGGGAGGGCGCTGCGACGGCTTAACTGTCCAGTAACTGCGATGCGGCTAGCGTCAGCCCAACACGGACACCGCATGCAACGCCGTCTCCTGGCCTCAAGGCCAGCGACGCGCGACGACGGGAATTCAGGGCTATGGCGTTGGGCAAGACGACAGCACAATTGACCTTCACACGCGGGCTGGCGATCGCCTTGGGCGTGATTGTCACCGTGTCGATGGTCTCGCCGGCTGAAGCGCGCCGCAAGCAGCGCATCCGCCACCAGGCCGCCTCCCAGGTCTATGACCCGCCATTCGCCGCCATCGTCGTCGACGCCAAGACCGGCAAGACCCTGTACGCCAAGAACCCGGACGCCCGGCGGCATCCGGCCTCCATCACCAAGGTCATGACCCTGTACATGCTGTTTGAGCAGCTCGAACAGGGCCGCATGCGCCTCGACAGCCCGATCCGCGTCTCGGCGCACGCCGCATCGATGCCGCCGTCCAAGCTCGGCGTCCGCCCCGGCGGCGCCATTAGCGCCGAAGCCGCCATCAAATCCCTGGTCACCCGCTCCGCCAATGACATCGCCGCGGCCGTCGGCGAACATATCGGCGGCAGCGAGGCCCGCTTCGCCCAGATGATGACGCGCAAGGCGCGCTCGCTGGGCATGACCAGCACGGTCTTTGTCAACGCATCGGGCCTGCCCGACGCGCGGCAGATCACCACCGCCCGCGACCTGACCATTCTGGCGCGCGCCGTGCAGGACCGGTTCCCGCAATATTACGGCTATTTCTCGACCCGCAGCTTCCAGTTTGGCAAGCAGACCATCGGCAACCACAACCGGCTACTCGGTACAGTTGAAGGGGTCGACGGCATCAAGACCGGCTATACCCGTATGTCCGGTTTCAATCTGATGACCTCCGCCCGGGCCAATGGCCGGCATGTGGTGGCCATCGTGCTTGGCGGCCGCTCGGGCGCCATCCGCGACCGCATCATGGCCTCGCTGGTGACCCAGCACATGCCCACTGCTTACGCTGGCTCGCGCATTGCGCCGCCGGTGCGCGAAGGCGGCGCTCCTATCCAGGTGGCGGCGAACAGCGCGCCGCGGCCTGAGCCCCGCCCGGCAGACCTGCCAGGTCGCGGCGTGCGGCCGGTGGTCGCCTCGGCCGCCGACGCCAACACCGCCACGCCCTCGACGTTCCGCTGGGTGGCGCCGCGCGACGATGCGGCGGCGGAAAGCGCGCCGGTCACCCGTCTCGCCTATGCCCCCGAAACCGAGCCCTCGGCGCCCCGTGAACTCGATTCCCGTGGGCTGGCCAGGCTGATTAACGCCAAAGCCAACCGGCCGGTTCGCGCCAGCGCTGCGGCCCAGCCAGCTGAAGCAGCGGCGCCAGCCGCCCGCGGCGGCTCCTGGGTGATCCAGCTCGGCGCGACCGAGGATGAGGCGGCGGCTCGCCGGTTGCTCGCCGACGCCCGCGACGCCAACGCCGTGCTGAAATCCGCCTCGCCCTTCACCGAGAAGGTGGTGCGCGGCAACGCCACGCTGTGGCGCGCCCGCTTCACCGGCTTCGACCCGAAGTCGGCGCAGAACGCCTGCAAGGCGCTGAAGGACAGCGGCTATGACTGCTTCGCCACGCGAGGCTGAGCTGGGGACTGGCGAGGCTCGATTGAGCGCTGCGCAGCCTCGCCAAAGGTGATGGCGCGCTAACGGATCTGCAGGCGCTCACCCAATGGCGCCTGTCGGCGGATCCCCTGGGATCAGCCACACCACGCCGGCCTGCGGCCCTTCAGGGTCGAGGCCAGCCAAGGCAAGGAACATCGGCAGGTGAACCAGTGGCGCACGGCCTTCCACCGGCGCCGCACAGGACGCTTGCGCATTGCGCCAGGCGATCGCCTGGCGCGACCGGGACGTTCCAGGCCACAGGCCGGCGGCGTTGCGGCGCTGGCCGGCTTTTGCCGGCGCCTTTGCCGCCCCTGGTGGGCGCCCCCTCGTTTTGGGGACGCACGTTGCACCGGTTGCGCGCCACGGCGCGCCGCCACTTCATCCCCGACGCCGCGTCGTGGCTGGCCTGTCGCCAGCGCGGGCGCCACGGGAAGCGATCGTCACGGGCGCGTCACGGACCCTGCAGCCAGGGCCGGGCCCCAGTTCACTGTCTGGAGTTAGCGATGCCGGGCCAGCAGAATATCCTTGGCTTGATTGACCCGCGCCGCGAGCCACGTCGTCCCGCCCAGGTCAGGGTGAAGACGCTTCATCAGCGCGCGGTGGGCGCGCCGGATATCTTCGGGGCCAGCGCCCGCAGCAAGGCCCAGAACCTCATGGGCCTCCTGTTCGGTCATCGCGCCCGCCCCGGCACGCCGCCACGCGTCCGCATTTCCATCAGCGTTTTCACGCCATCCGGTAAACCGGCTGTCGAGATAAGTCTCTAGCAGGCTGGCCCCCACCGGGTCCTGGCTCTGCAGCGCACGCATCAGCGCCCGCGCTTCATGCAGCGACAATTGGCCAAGTCCCTTGCCGGCGTGCGGCCCGGCCAGCACCACGCCGTCGATGACGCCGCTGTCATGGTCGACGGTCATCTCGATGCTGGCGGAACGGGCGCGCGACATCCGGCCGGTCGTAGCGTTCTGAAACGGCAGGTTAAACGGCAGCCGGAACGGCAGTTCGCCATAGACCCAGGCCGCGGCGCCGGCGACCAGCAGCGCCATGTCGATCCGCCCGCGCATCAGCAACACGCCCGCCACAATAAAGCCGATGACGCCGCCGGCCTTGCGCAGCAAGGGCGCGAGCTTTTTGGTATCGGCTTTCTTGTAGCGGGTGAGGAGCCACCACAGCGCGACGACTGCGACAAGGCCTGCAAGCAACGCCATGGGGCGGGAATCTCCTGAGGGCTGGCGCCACGACAGACGTGGCGATCCGGGAAGCTGACGCTGTAGCATATGGCGCCCGCCGCTGCGCCTCCGCAATGGCGACGCCGCATGCAATGGCCCATCAGGCAGGCGCCATCGCGAGGCGTCGGCCCAAGGCGTCGCTCCAAGGCGTCGCTCCAAGGCTATCTCGCGCATCTGGGCCAGGGCGCCCGATCGGTCTCTGAGCCGGATAGCCCCGCCGACATGGCGCAGAAGCTGCGGACGACGCAGCGCGTCAGGTGCGCCAGCGCATGGCGCGACTGCAATTGCCGTCTGCAATCATTGACATCTCCTGTTGACGCTCGCCTCGCGTCGCCTCAGGTGCTACCGCATGGAGGCCAGTAGCCGGCGAGATGGCGACGCTGTGCTCCGCGTCACGGCGCATGTAGCGCACGGTGACGCAGACGCGTGCAGCGTGGCGCGCCGCAAGGCATGGTTCGGCCCTGCCGCGGCGCGCCAGGGTTTGCGCGTTAAACAGGCCACGCGCCCAACTGGCGACGGGATTTGTGACGGGAACCGAATATGAGCAGCGTTGAGACAGCCACCACGGTCGAACAGCTCCGGGCGAAGATCGCCACATGGCGCAAGGACGGCGCGCGCGTCGCCATCTGCCCGACCATGGGCGCGCTGCACGAGGGCCATCTGTCGCTGGTCGAGCTGGCGCGCCAGCACGCCGACCGCGTGGTGGTGTCGATCTTCGTCAATCCGACCCAGTTCGGCCCCAATGAGGATTTCGACCGCTATCCGCGCACCCTGCCCCAGGATCTGGCGCTGCTGGCGACGGTCAACGCCGATCTGGCGTGGACGCCGGATGTGGCGGCCATGTATCCGGCTGGCTTCGACACCTCGATCCGCGTCGGCGGCCCGGCGACAGCTGGCCTCGACGACGCCCATCGCCCCGGCCATTTCGACGGCGTCGCCACCGTGGTGAGCAAGCTGCTGCTGCAGACCGGGGCCGATGTCGCGGTGTTTGGCGAAAAGGATTACCAGCAGCTGCAGGTGATCAATCAGGTGGTGCGCGACCTGAACATCCCGACCCAGATCATTGGCGCCCCGACCCGACGGGAGCAGGACGGCCTCGCCCTGTCATCGCGTAATCGCTATCTGTCGCCCGAGGATCGCGCCGTGGCTCCGGCCATCGCCCGGGTGCTCACCGAATGCGCAGAGAAGATTCGCGCCGGGCGCCAGGTGGCGACGGTTTTGGCCGAAGGCGCGGCGCTGCTCGGCGCCGAAGGTTTCCAGGTGGATTACCTCGTCGCCCGCCACGCCGTGACGCTGGCGGAGATCACCTCGCCTGAAGACGGTCCGATCCGCCTGCTCGTCGCCGCCCGGCTCGGCGCGACGCGGCTCATCGACAATATGGGCGTGTGACGCCGGGGCAGTTGCTGAAACATCGGCGCCCTGACATGCCATCTGCCATGGCCAGTCGCTGCGCGGGTTTGACCAGAGCGTGATGCGCCATGCGCGACGGGTTCTGGTACAAATGGCCCCAAAGCATCAGGCGTTACATGGCTGGCGCCAGGTCGGCGCGGCGCCTGAACGCCCCGGTCAGGGTGAAGCATGACGGCGGCACATCAGCCACAGAAGACCATGGTCACGCGTTCAGCCCAACCGCTTGCGGCCCGTTGCCTCCTTGCCGCCGCCGTAACCTTCGCGACCGTCGCCACCGTGTTGGCGGTGACGCTGGCGACGGCGCCCGGGGCCAGCGCGGAGGTGCGGTTCGGCGACAATGTCCGGATTGGCGGCCACGATTTCTCCAACAAGACCTATAACGCCAGACGGCGTGGGCGCATCCATCTCTACGACCGCGCCCCGCCGCGTCAGGGCTGCGTCTGGCGCGCCGATGAACGCGGCGGCAAGGTCAAGGTATGCCATTTGCGACGGCGCAACTGAGGCACGCCACATTGTCATCGCTGCGCTGGGCGTCGGCCGGTTGACCTGTTGGCCAAGCTCTTCCGTTACGCATGCTATGGATTCTGGAGCGACCACGCGGAACATCCCCTGCCGGGCGCCCTGATCCGCCAAACCCGGCCGCGATTTCTGTTCGCCGCCCTAGCGACCCGAGACGCCATAGCTGAAGCTGGCGCGGCCATTGACGCGGATTTCCGTGTCGCCAAAGCGCATGACGCCATCGGCGCGCTTGCCCGGTTCACGCCGGTCGATGCGCTCGGCCATGATGCGCGTGTTCATCTCCGCTGCGGAAGGCGGGCGCGGCTGGGACGCGCCCGATTTGGCCTTGCGGACCGCGTCAGCGACTGCGCCTCCAGTCGACAGCGCCAACATGGCGGTGGCGAGCAAAGCGACAGCCAGCGCGCCGGCCCGGCGCGCCCCGCCATGCGTGTCCTGGTTCATGGCTGGCTTGCCTGACGCCACATCGGGCTCCATGCCGGGCTCTCCCTTACCTGCAGCGCGCGCCGCCGCCTGTAGCAACTGCGTGCGCCCAGTAAGCCATGGCGCGCCCCGGGTCACAATAGACCGAGGTCCGCCAGCTCACGCTTCATCTTCTCGGGCATGTCGCCCAAATCCGCCGCGCCGGCCAGATCCTGTGGCGCGTCCGCCGCATCGAGGTAGCGCCAGCCCTGAAACGCCCGATGCCGACGCGGCTTCACCGCCACCACCGTCTGGTCGAGCAAAATATGGGTGCGGCCAATGCCCTGCCCATCGGTGAACGGGCGGAAGCCAAGGATACGCTGGCGGCAGGTGATCTGGCCCTTGATCACCCAATACAGCGAGCCGCCCTGCATCTCATCCTTGCGCTTCGGCATCATCCGGGTGGTGGCGACCTGCTCATAGACGCCGCCGCTGCTGCGCGCCGCCATGGCGTTGGCGTTAATCCACGATTCCAGGTCCTGCAGGGAATCGCAGCCCACGCAGAGTTTGATCATGTGAAGCGGCATAGGTCCTCTATCCGGACGGAAACGTGCGCGGCGGTCCAGAATCAGCGACGCGGACGGGCCGCCGCCAGCTGCCGGCGCCGTTGCTTAACCCACGCCGCCGTCGCTGCAAATGCCATTGACGCGCGTCACTTGGGCGGCAGGGCTAACGCTGGGACAGGTCTCAGGCACGCAGCCATGCGCGCATGTGCGTCCCGCAGCCATCGGACGTCAGCGTCCCCTGCGCACGTGATCGGATGTAGTCGCCTGCATCCGCCGTCAGGCCAGGTCGCCAGCTACGCACGTCGTCCGCCAGTTTGGCCCGCCAGTTTGGCCCGCCAGCTTCGGCCGGCGGCTCGCCTGGCTCGCGCCCACGAACGGCGCCAGCGCCCTTATTCGGCCATGGCGATCACCACCGCGCCCTCGGCGACCTGCTGGCCGACGCTGGCGCGGATGTCGGCGATGACGCCGGCGCGTGGCGCAAGCAACGCATGCTCCATCTTCATCGCCTCAACCACGGCGAGGCGCTGGCCACGGCTGACCTCATCGCCAGGCGCAGCCAGGATGGCGATGATCTTGCCATGCATCGGCGATTGGACCACGCCGCCAGCGTCGCCAACATGGTCGAGGTCGACGCTGAAGGGATCGAAGGCGGCCACGGTGCTCTGCCGCCCCTCGCCCAGCGCCAGCTGCT
The DNA here is from genome assembly GCF_059740505.1 of Camelimonas sp. FR25. Taxonomy (NCBI): domain Bacteria; kingdom Pseudomonadati; phylum Pseudomonadota; class Alphaproteobacteria; order Hyphomicrobiales; family Chelatococcaceae; genus Camelimonas; species Camelimonas sp. FR25. Next base: position 337,248 of record NZ_JCAWFG010000084.1, read on the forward strand.
GGGCGCCGGCCCGCGCCACGGTGAGGCCATTGCTGAAGCTGATGCGGCGGTCATCCGCTCGCACGATATCCGCCGTCGAGGCCTCGCTGTCGTTGACCCGGGCGACGAGCGCGCCGTCGCGCCAGTCGAGCAGCGCCACCATCGTGTCGCCGTCAACGCTGACCTGCTGGCGGACGCTGCGCTGGCCGAGCAGCTGGAACGCTGGCCTGGCCGCGGTCAGGGCCGCCCATGGATCGCGCCAGCCAGGCTCTGCGGACGAAGCCGAACTGGCGGGCAGGTTCAGCGCTAACACGCCAGCGGCGATGACCTCAGCGCCAGCATCTGTGGCCGCGCCATCCAGCCCCAGCTCGGCGGCGTGGGCGTCAATGAAGCCGGTGTCGAACTGGCCGGCGCGAAAATCGGGCGATAGCGCCAGTTTGCGCAGGAACGCGGTGTTGGCGCGCGGCCCGGCGACGCGGGTGGCGGCCAGCGCCGCCGCCAGCCGGTCGAGGGCCGTCTGGCGATCTGGCCCATGGGCGATGATCTTAGCGATCATCGGGTCGTACCACGGCGAGACCTCGCCGCCGGCCTCGACGCCGGCGTCGACGCGGATGCCCTCGCCCTGCGGCAGATCCAGCAGCCAGATATGGCCCGTCGACGGCAGGAAGCCGCGCTCCGGGTCTTCCGCATAGAGCCGCGCCTCCACGGCGTGACCGTCGATGCTGAGATCCTCCTGGGTGAACGGCAGAGGCTGGCCCGCCGCCACCGCGAACTGCAGAGTGACCAGATCGACGCCAGTGATCGCCTCGGTGACCGGGTGCTCGACCTGCAAACGGGTGTTCATTTCCATGAACCAGAAGCGGTCGGGCCTGAGACCGTCGCGGCCGTCGGCGATAAACTCCACTGTGCCCGCCCCGACATAGCCCACCGCCCGCGCCGCCTCGACCGCCGCCGCGCCCATGGCGGCGCGCATCTCCGCCGTCATGCCCGGGGCCGGCGCCTCTTCGATCACCTTCTGGTGGCGGCGCTGTAGCGAGCAGTCGCGCTCAAACAGATGCGCCACATGCCCGTGGGCGTCGGCGAATATCTGGATTTCAATGTGGCGCGGGGCCAGCACGTATTTTTCCACCAGCACGCGTGGATCGCCGAACGAGCTCTGGCCTTCGCGCTGGGCGCTCTCCAGCGCCGCCACGAAATCCTCCGGCCTATCTACCCGGCGCATGCCCTTGCCGCCGCCGCCCGACACTGCCTTGATCAGCACCGGATAGCCGATGGCGTCGGCCTCTGCCTTGAGGAAGGCCGCGTCCTGATTGTCGCCGTGGTAGCCAGGAACCACCGGCACGCCAGCCTTCTGCGCCAGCGCCTTGGCGGCGTCCTTGAGCCCCATGGCGCGCATGGCGGCGGCAGGCGGGCCGACGAGGGTGATGCCAGCCGCTGCGCAGGCGTCGGCGAAGTCCGGCCGTTCCGACAAAAAGCCATAGCCTGGGTGGATGCATTGCGCGCCTGTGGCCTGCGCCGCCGCGATGATCCGGTCGATGCGCAGATAGCTTTCCGCTGCCGCAGCCGGACCAATGCACACCGCCTCATCCGCCTCACGCACGAAGGGCGCGTCACGATCGGCCTCCGAATGCACGACGATGACCCGCATGCCGAGGGCGCGGGCGCTACGGCTGATGCGGCGGGCGATTTCCCCGCGATTGGCGATCAGAACGCTGGTGAACAAGCTGGCCTCCCGACAGGCGTCGCCGCCTGCGCCAACAGGGCGCGGCATGCATTGCGCCGGACAGTACCACACAGTACCGGGCGCGCCAGCCAGATTGGATCAGCAATTCGCACGAGAGCTGCCCGCCTTGTGCGAGAGGCGTCCGTGCAGGAGGGCTCGGTACAAATGAGCGCGTGCAAGAAGGGGCGATGCAAAAGGCCTGCCGCCGTCAACCCTGCGCCTCGCTCAGGGCAGCAACGCCAGCAGCAGCGGCAACAGCAGCGCGGTGAGCAGGCCGTTGAGCGCCATGGCCATGCCGGCGAAGGCGCCGGCCACTTCGCTCGACTGGAACGCCCGCGCCGTGCCGATGCCATGGGCGGCGACGCCGATGGCGAAGCCACGCGCCGCCGGATCGCGCACCCGCATCATATTAAGCAAAGGCGCGCCAATAATCGCCCCGGCGATGCCGGTGAACACCGTCGCCACCATGGCCAGCGCTGGCACGCCGCCGATAATGTCGGCCACCGCCATCGAGATCGGCGCAGTGACGGATTTCGGCGCCAGCGACAGCAGCAGCTGGTCGCCCACCCCCAGCGCCCAGGCCACGCCCACCACCGACACGATGGCGGCGATGCAGCCGGCGCACAGCGCCACGCAGATCGGCAGAAACGCCCGCTTCACCAAAGCGATGTTCTCGACCAACGGAATGGCCAGCGCCACGGTGGCCGGGCCAAGGATGAAGTGAATGAACTGGGCGCCCCTGAAATAGGTCGGATAATCCGTGCCGGTCAGCCACAGCACGCTGGCGGTGATGACAACGGAGATCAGCACCGGATTGGCCACGGGATGATTGTGGCTGCGCCGGCCCACCCACATGGCGATGACGAAGGCGGTGAGCGTGACCACGATCCAGGTCAACGGCGCCTGTTGCGCATAGGCCGTGAACCCCTGCCATTGTTGGCTCAGCGTCGCGAACAGGCTCATGCCGCGTCTCCCCGCCCGACGCTGGGGGCATCGTCGCCCTGCGCCGCCAACCGCCGCCGCTCTGCTAGCCGCTGATCTTGCCAACGCGCTGTGAGCACATAAGCGCCGGCGGTGACCACCAGCGTCACCACCAGCGAGATGGCGAGCGCGATCAGGATGGCGGGGGTCTTGTCCGCAACCACCGGGCCGAGGCTGATGATGCCGACGCCCGCTGGCACAAACAGCAGCGACAGGATGCTGATCAGCCCACGGCTGGCCCCGGTCAGCGATTCCGGCGGCTTGCGGCGCCGCGCCAGCAGGATGACGCACATCAGCGCCATGCCGAGAACAGGACCTGGGACCGGCAGGGCAAGACTGCGCGCGATGGCCTCGCCCGCCAGTTGACACAGCAGCAGGCCAAGCAGGCCAGGCAGATAGGATGACATCGCAACCCCGGTGGCGGACGGCTGTCGCCCCCGCGCCTGTGGCGCTGGAGCGGGCCGCGCCGGTTTAACCTCTGGACAGCGCGCGCAGATCACTGGCGTTCCCGCCGCATCGACCCGCATCACCCGCCCGCAAAGCCTGATAACACAAGTGTTTCACCATGCCAGACGCGCGCCTGGCAATCCGGCGACAGCCGTTGAACCTCGCATGGCGCCAGATGAACGCGTCACGCGGGCCAGGGCGCGTGTCAACCGCTCCTCATTGCGCAAGTCGCCACGCATGGGGAGCCGATGCACCGCGCCGCCAGCGCAGATCCGTCCGGAGCTCGCTCTCCCCCAGGCGCCGGCCCGTGCTCCTTTGGCCCGCGCGACCTGGGAACAATCGTTCACGACAGGCTGCAATGTGGCTGGCAAACACCGTTGCAGCGCCCTGCGCAAGCGGCGTGCAGACTCAGCTGCCTTACGATAGGTCACTTCATGCGCATAACCTGCGCAATGCACAAGGCTGCGGCGCAAGCCATGCGTCCCGCAAAGGCACGGTGATCGGGCGTTGACCAATCCACGCAGGGCCGACGGGATTTCAGTTTCGTGAGCGACGAACTTGCTCTAAGAACGTGCCGGATTGACTGCGCCGTCTGGCAGGCTGCGCCGTGTGGCGCTGCCATTGGCGCTGGCGCGCCGCCACTTCACCCGGCGGTCGCCGCGCTGGCGACGCCCGATCCCTGGCGCCTTTGCGCGCCGCCTTCTCCGGCGGCCGTGCAGACGCCTCCCGGACGGTTAACCCTGGCAGGGCTCTTTGGCGAACCCGTTACGCACCTCTGACGTCCTGATGCAACTGGCCGGCGGCGCCAGCGAACGCGTGTCTGTCGGCGAGATTGTCGAGACCTTGCGCAACCAGGCTTTCGCCTTGCTGGTAGTGGTGCTGGGGCTGCCCAATTGCCTGCCGATGCCGCCGCCGATCCCGCTAATCTCCGGCCTGCTGCTCGCCTTTGTCGCGGTGCAGATCACCATTGGCATGCATGCGCCATGGCTGCCGGCGGCGCTGCTGCGCAAGACGGTGGCGCGCGCCGACGTGGCCCGCGCCGTCGCCCGCGCCATGCCCGCCGTCTACCGGCTTGAGCGGATCTCCCGCACGCGCTTCGCCTTCTTCAACAAGCCCTGGGGCATGCGCCTCACCGGCGCGCTACTGTTCCTCATCGCCGCAGGCCTGCTGGTGGCGCCGCCTTTTATCGGCCAGATCCCGCTCGGCTTCGCTGCCTGCCTCGTGGGTCTCGGCATGGTCGAGCGCGACGGGGTGATGGCGTTTAGCGGCATCGCCTTCGGCGCTTTTGGCATCGCCCTGAGCCTGAGCTTCGTCGCGGCGATCATCACTGGCGTCGCCTCGCTGTTCGGATAACGCGCCTGCGCCCCACAGCCACCCTTGCCCCACAACCCGCCCTGCCGGCTACTCATCCCGACGCCTCAGGCTCGAGCAGCCGCAGCCCGCGCATGCTGGCGTGGCCGTTGCGGCCGATGATGACGTGGTCATGCACGACAATGCCCAGCGGAGCGGCGACGCGGATCACCTCGCGGGTCATGCGCACATCCGCCCCGGACGGCGACGGATCGCCGGAGGGGTGATTGTGCACCAGAATGACCGCCGAGGCTGACAGCTCCAGCGCCCGCCGCACCACCTCACGCGGATAGACCGGCGTGTGATCGACAGTGCCGCGCTGCTGCTCCTCATCGGCGATGACCCCATTGCGCTTGTCGAGGAACAGCACGCGGAAATGCTCGCGTTCGGCGAAGGCCATGATGGTCCGGCAATAATCAAGCACTTGCGACCACGAGGCCAGCGCCCGGCGCTGCACCACCGCGCCGCGCGCCGGCGGCGGCGATGATTTTCAGATCCAGCGCCACGCTCTCGGTGACGCCTGGCGTCTCCTGCAGCAGGCGCGGCGGCGCCGAGATCACCTCGGCGAACGAGCCAAAACGGGCGATCAGCGCCTTGGCCACGGGTTTGACGTCGCGCCGGGGGATGGCGCGAAACAGCACCAGCTCCAGCAACTCATAATCCGGCAGCGCATCGGCCCCGCCATCGCGAAACCTGGCGCGCAGCCGCTCCCGGTGTCCCTGATGATGCGGCGCGTCCGGCGCCGGTGGTTTGCCGGCCATCAAGCCCCCCCTCGCCCTTATTCTGACGCACCGTGCGCAGGCAACAATCCCGTCAGATGCAACCACATCAAAGAAACACGACGATTCAGGCGAAGCAATCACACAACAACGACGACACAACCACAGATTGCATCACATATTGGAATATATATGCCGCACAACAATCTATCTATTCTTGATTCATCATCAAATGATAGCGCAAAATCAAAACGACGGCACAGAAACCCGCGCCTGACCTGACACGCCAATCATCCCGCCTGGCGGCGCGATACAGCGACCGGCCAGCGAGCTGTGCGTGAGTGGAAGATGCGTGATGGCCTTGAGCTGGCGCGGGTGCAAAAAGGGCGCGCACGGGGCGAGTGACGGGCGCGCGTGAACATCGAAGGCCGGAGCGCTGGCAGGCAGGCGCAGCGACAACGCCGCAGACGGGCGCTAACGCGCGGACGCGCGCCCTGGGTGTGGCGGCAAGTGAGGCGGCAAGTGAGGCCGCAAGTGAGGCCGCAAAGCGATGGCCGACGCTGTCGACCATCTGCATCAGATCGTCATGCGCATGCGTGTCACGGGACGCCCCGCAACGGGGCCCTCGCTCCGGGGGCCCAGCCTTGGGCGTGCGCGCCGTCCGCTGTTTATTTACCGAGCAGCATCGGCGGCTTGTCGAGGCCGGCGGGCGAGGCGGTGAAGATTTCGACGCCGGTCTCGGTGACGCCGACCGAGTGCTCGAACTGGGCTGACAGCGAGCGGTCGCGGGTTACGGCGGTCCAGCCATCCGAGAGGATTTTCACCGGCGATTTGCCGAGATTGATCATCGGCTCGATGGTGAAGAACATGCCGGGCTTCAGCTCCGGGCCCTCGCCAGGCCGGCCGAAGTGCAGGATCGACGGGTTGTCGTGGAACACCTGGCCGAGACCATGGCCACAGAAATCCGTCACCACCGAGCAGCGCTCCGCCTCGGCATATTGCTGGATGGCGTGGCCGATATCGCCAGTGGTGGCGCCTGGCTTCACGGCGGCGAGGCCGCGCTGCAGGCATTCATAGGTGACATCCACCAGCCGCGCCGCCTTGCGCGGGATTTCGCCCACCGCATACATGCGGCTGGTGTCGCCGTGCCAGCCGTCGACAATCACCGTCACGTCGATATTGACGATGTCGCCCTCACGCAGCGGCTTGTCGCTGGGCATGCCGTGGCAGACGACGTGATTGATCGAGGTGCAGCAGGAAAAGCCGAAGCCGCGATAGTTCAGCTGCGCCGGATAGCCGCCGCGCGCGAGGCCATATTCCCGCACCCATTGGTCGATCTGCAGCGTAGTGACGCCCGGATTGACCTTGCCCACCAGCATGTCGAGGATTTCGGCGGCGAGGCGACCCGCCTTGCGCATACCCTCAAAATCCGCCGCTTCGTGCAGTCTGATCTGTTCCGTACGCCGCCTGGCCACCGCGCGCCCTTTCCGGTTCGCCGCTCCGTTCACGCGGCGCCGCCTGAAGGCGCGCCGCAGAGCGGAGCATCTGATCGCATATGCGCGCGAGTGTCGGGCGACGACCGCAGGCCGTCGCGCGCCTGCAACCGGGCGTTCACTGCAATCGGACTTCTGCCGAAGTCCCGCGTCCGCCACTGTCAGACATCCGCCGTCCCGGCGGCGCGCCCGCACGCATGAGGCATCGGGATGCACCTCGCGGGACGGCGCGTCAAGCCACGCGCGGGCGCCGCTGGTTTTGCGCCCCGCCCCGGAGCAGTGTATGCAACCGGCGCGGCATGTCTGCCTGCGGGCCAGATGTCGACGCAACCCTGCGTCAGCGTCGCCCTGCGCCACAGACCCCTGCGACGGCGCGCCGTCGCCAGAACCAGATGATAGCGGACCATGGCAGACCTGACCCAGCACGCCCCCGGGAATGACAGCTACGGCGCCCACGCGCCTGGCGCGCTGACCAGCGCCATTCTCGGTGTCACCCGGGCCATGCCCGACAGCTGGCTTGGCCGCCGCATCGCCCTGGCCCTGCGTAAGCTGGCCATTCGTGGGCTGAAGGGCGCCCCTGTCGATATCGAGGCGCTCGGCGGCCGCATGCGGCTGCACCCCTATCGCAATATTTGCGAGAAGAAGGTGCTATTCACGCCGCAATATTTCGACCCGCAGGAACTGGCCATCCTCGGCCGCCATGTCGATCAGGCCCGGGCGGCTGGCCGCGGCTTCCACTTCATCGACATCGGCGCCAATGTCGGGGCCTATTCGGTGTTCGTTGCGGCGCGGGCCGGCGCCGAGGCGCGCGTGCTGGCCATTGAGCCGCAGCCCGATATCTTTGAGCGGCTGATCTTCAACATCCGCCAGTGCCCGTGGCCCACGGTCAAGGCCATCGCCTGCGCCGTGGCCGACAAATCCGGCGAGCTGACCCTGTTCCTCGATCCGGACAATAGCGGCGAGTCGAGCCTGAAAGTGCTGGCCTCCAGCGCCGCCCGCACCATCCGCGTGCCAGCCATTCCGCTGCTGCAACTGCTTGCCGACGAAAAATTCGACCGTATCGACGGCATGAAGCTCGATGTCGAAGGCGCCGAGGACATTATCCTCGAACCCTTCCTGCGCACCGCCCCCGACGCCCTGCTGCCACGGCTGATCGTCATGGAGGACGGCTCGGGCCGGTGGCAGATCGACCTGCCTGAACTGGTGCGCGCCCGCGGCTATCGTGAAGTGCTGCGCACCCGCCTGAACTTCGTCTTCGAGCGCATCGACAGCTGACGCGGCGCAACGGAAAGCCGCCTTCGCCTCTGACGTCCCTGCCCTGCGCGTGTATTCGCTCTGCGCCTGCATTGGCCCCGAGCCTGCATTGGGCCAGCCCCGAGCGCCTCTGCGACAGCGCCGTCGCCGCATCGAGGGGCGCTGGCAAGACGGGCGCGGGCTCCTCGCGCCAGGCCAAAAAAGAGGGCCACCCGAAGGCGGCCCAAAGTCTGGAATCAGAGGTACAGCTGAGGTGGGGATCTCCCGGCGCAACCTGCGTCGTTCCCCAGGGCATACCGTCAGCGGCCAAACTGGCCGGCGGCGGGCTGCCGCAGAGCAGACTGCGACGTGGCTGTCCGCTCCATGGCTATGCTTGTAGCGCCTCCATCTGGGGACTGACGTGCGCCAGGGCACATGCTCGCAAGGCGCATGCGGAGGCCCGTCGTTTCGGCGCCGCGCCTGGCTGGCGGATCCCATGCCGGGTCGACGCCAAATGCAGGCCCAAGGCATACCCAGGGCCGCAGACGCGATGGCGCCGCGCCCCCCGCTCACATGCGGAAGACGCCGAATTTGGTCTCGGGGATCGGCGCGTTCAGGCAGGCCGAAAAGGCAAGGCCGAGCACGTCGCGGGTCTCCGATGGCAGGATCACCCCGTCATCCCACAGCCGCGCCGTAGCGAAATAGGGGTTGCCCTCCACCTCATATTGGGCGCGGATCGGCGCGCGGAAGGCTTCCTCGTCCTCCGCCGACCAGTGCTTGCCCTCGGCGTCGAAATTGTCGCGCTTCACCGTGGCCAGCACGCTGGCCGCCTGCTCGCCGCCCATCACCGAAATGCGGCTCGACGGCCAGGTGAACATGAAGCGCGGCGAATAGGCCCGGCCACACATGCCGTAATTGCCAGCGCCAAACGAGCCGCCGACCACCAGGGTGATCTTGGGCACGCGCGCCGAGGCCACCGCCGTCACCAGCTTGGCGCCGTCGCGGGCGATGCCGCCGGCCTCATATTGCCGCCCAACCATGAAACCGGAGATATTCTGCAGGAACAGCAGCGGAATGCGGCGCTGGCAGCACAGTTCGATGAAGTGCGCGCCCTTCAGCGCGCTCTCGGAAAACAGGATGCCATTGTTGCCAATGATGCCGATGGGCATGCCATGCAGCCGCGCGAAGCCTGTGACCAGCGTCGTGCCGTAAAGCTTCTTGAACTCATCGAACTCCGACCCGTCGACCAGCCGGGCGATGATCTCGCGCACGTCATATTGCTTCTTGAGATCGGTCGGGACCAGACCTTCAAGCTCCGCAGCGTCATAACGCGGCGCCACCGGCGTAATCAGGTCAATATCGGGCCGCTTGACGCTGTTAAGCGTGCCGACGATGCGCCGGGCGATGGCCAAAGCGTGGTTGTCGTCAACGGCGTAATGGTCGGCGACGCCGGACTGGCGCGCATGCACGTCGGCCCCACCCAGATCTTCAGCCGAGACCACTTCTCCCGTCGCCGCCTTCACCAGCGGCGGCCCGCCAAGGAAGATCGTGCCCTGCTTACGCACGATGATGGTCTCGTCCGACATGGCCGGCACATAGGCGCCGCCCGCCGTACATGAGCCCATCACCACCGCGATCTGCGGGATGCCCTGGGCCGACATATTGGCCTGGTTGAAGAAGATGCGGCCAAAATGCTCGCGATCGGGAAACACCTCGGTCTGGTGCGGCAGGTTGGCGCCGCCGGAATCGACCAGATAGATGCAGGGCAGCCGGTTCTCGAGGGCGATCTCCTGGGCGCGCAGGTGCTTCTTCACCGTCATCGGGTAATAGGTGCCGCCCTTGATGGTGGAATCGTTGCACACGATCATCACATCGCGGCCGCTGACCCGGCCGACGCCGGTGATCAGCCCGGCGCCGTGGATGGCCTCGCCATACATGCCGTCGGCGGCCAGGGCGCCGATCTCCAGAAACGGCGCGCCAGCGTCGAGCAGGCCGGCGACGCGCTCACGCGGCAACAGCTTGCCGCGCGCCACATGCCGCTCGCGCGCCTTCGGCGGCCCACCTGCGAACACCGCCGCGCGTTTCGCCTGCAATTCGGCCCGCAATCCGGCCCAGGCCTCGGCATTGGCTCTGAACTCACTGCTGTCGCGGCTGATGGCTGTTTCCAGGATTGGCACGTGAACCCTCCATATGCCCGGCCAGTACTGACCGGTATCGCGGAGAATTCAAGTGCGAAAGTCGTCGACGCCGCAGGCCCCGCCCGCAAATGCGGGTTTGCCGTGGCCTGCCTGTGGCGCATCTCACGGCGCGCGAACGCCCATGGGGGCCGGACCCGCGCAAGGACGGAACTGGCGGGGCAGCCTGTGGCGTCAGAAGTTCAAACGCGCCAGTGAGGCGCAGGCGACGCATCCGGGCATGGCTGGCCAAGAGCTGGCAAAGGGCTGGCAAGAAGCTGACAAGGGGCTGGCGGTCAGGCCGTCGCCACGATTCATGGGAGGGTGCATGGGCGGCGCGCTGTCAGCAGCGATCCTGCTCGCGGGCGTCGCCGCCATGGCGGCCAGTCTGCGCATGGTGATCCATGGTCGCGGCGCCGCCCGCCACTGGCTGAGCCTGTGCGCGGGCGCCCTGGGCCTGGCCGCAGGCTGGGCGGCGCTGCGCCTCGCCCAGCCCGCGACTGGCGTCGCCAGCACTGCGGAGTGCGCCGTCGCCGCGCGCTGCGCCCTCGTGGCGCTGCTGCTGTCGTGCCTGATCTACGCCAGCGGCGCCTCCAGCGTGCTTGGCGGATTGCGGCTGCTGGCGCCGCTGACGCGACGGCGCCGAGAGCCACGGTGATGGCGGTTTGACCGGCTACACCGCCACGCGGCTGCCGCCGGGCGACGCAAGCTCCGGACAGTCAAACCCGGACAGTCGGCCCAAACACCCTCTCAAAGCGATCGCGCAGCACCTGGTCGACCTCAGGAAACGTCACCGGAATGCCGAGGTCGATGAGGCTGGTGACGCCATGACCCTGCACGCCGCAGGGCACGATGCCGGAAAAATGCTCCAGCTCGGGCTCAACATTGAGGCTGACGCCGTGGAACGACACCCAGCGGCGGACACGGATGCCGATGGCCGCCACCTTGTCCTCGCGCATGGAGCCATCGGGCAGCGACGCCTTGTCGGGACGCTGCACCCAGACGCCAACGCGGCCCTGGCGGCGTTCGCCACTGACGTTGAACGCCGCCAGCGCGCCGATCAGCCAGTCCTCCAGCGCGCAGACAAAGGCGCGCACATCCTGGGCGCGGCGTTTGAGGTCGAGCATGACATAGGCCACGCGCTGGCCCGGCCCGTGATAGGTGTATTGCCCGCCGCGCCCGGTGGCGAACACCGGAAAGCGATCAGGCGCCACCAAATCGGTGGGCTGGGCCGAGGTGCCGGCGCTGTACAGCGGCGGATGCTCCACCAGCCACACCAGCTCGCGCGCCGCGCCTGCGGCGATCTGCTCGGCGCGCCGCTCCATGAAGGCGACGGCGTCAGGATAGTCCGTCCGCCCATCAGAGATCAGCCACTCAACCGGCGGCGCCCCCGCCTGCGGCAAGAACAGGTGCTGCGGCCACGTCGCGTCCTCGCCTGTTGTGGCGCATTGCAACGCTGCGTCCATCCCCGTGGTCATCGTGCCATCCATCCTCATGCCCGCTGGCCAGGCCAGCGCAGTAGCACAGCCGCAGACGTATCGCCCATCCGCCCAGCCGCAGCGTCGCTTCTCTCCTGAAGCATCAATTGGCCTGCAGAGCGTGCTTGGCCTGCAGAGCGTCGCCTTGCCTCGGGCTGTGGCGTGGCGCGTGAAACAATGCCCCAGCGAACCCCGCGCGCCATGCTAGGCGCTCCCCACTCCGCCTTGCGATCGGCTGCCGCCACCTCACGCACCACGCCATCAGGCGCCCACGCTCGCCGCGTCAACCAGCGCCAACGCGACGGCCCGATCTCCAGAGCAAACGATCCGCGCGCCACTGCTGGCGGTGCTTACACTGCGCCGCCAGCGCCACGCCACGCTTTATGCGCTGCGTCGCCCGCTGGTCCCACACATATGGGAAATGCGCCCAGCCACGCCAGACCAGCCGAACCAGACCTGCCACGCGAGAGCCGCCAAGAAAGTCCTGCAAAGAAGGACCTGGGAGGAAAGGCCTCGAACAAAGGACTGGCACGCAAGACCTGCCACGCAGACCAACCCGGGCCAAGACCACACGCAAAGCCAGCCGCCCTCACCCGCGCGCCATCCGCCGTTCACGGCCAGCCCCGCCCATGGCGCGCAAAGCCGATCGGCCTGAAACCGCGACAAACCCACAGCCTTGACCGAGTTGTTCACAGGACGCGCTTGTCGGCGCGGAAACCTTCTGTTACATGCCCATCCATCGACAGCGGACGACCTGTTTCGCCAACGACCACCCTCCCTCAGGATGGTCCAGAAACGGTCAGGAGCGTTGATCACGAGCGGTCGTGGCGGAATGGTAGACGCGCTAGCTTGAGGTGCTAGTCCTGGCAACGGGGTGGAGGTTCGAGTCCTCTCGACCGCACCAACCTTAACTGGTTGGCGGATAAGGACACATTGAATATCAAGGGTTTGCATCCCACCGTACTGTTCAACAACGGTGGTCAACAATGCTCCTTCGACTCGTGCGTCCTATGAAGCGCTCCAACTCATCAAACATTCAGTTTGTCCAGCGCATCCCTGCTGATGTGAAGCTGAGCGCGTCGGGAATGACCCTGCGCATTCCGCTCGATGACGGCTTTGTTGAGAAGACCATCAGCCCGAACGCGGTGGACATACGCCTCTCCCGTCGCACCTCCGATCCATCGCAGGCCAAGGTCAGGCAAGCAGCTGTTGCGGCTCACCTCGAGACTGTGTGGCAACGGTTACGAGCAGGACCAGTTCGACTCCTCCAGTCGCAGATCGTGGCACTGTCAGCCGACAAGTACCGCGCCTTCATTCGGGCGCTCGAGAATGAGCCAGGCCCCTCTGACCGCTGGAACGCATTCATCAAGGCGATCCATGAAGCTCGGAAGCCACGGATCGAGCCGGACATTGGCGAGATAGACGAAGCCCGCGCTGAGGCAATGGAAAAGCGGTTTGGTCGAAGCGCTGATGAAATTTTGACCGACAAGGGGCTGATCGTTGACGCCGAGAGCCGCACCCTCCTCCTCGAAGCAATCGCAACAGCAGAGTTGGACGCGGCAGAGACGCTGCTGAGGCGCTCGCAACTGGATTACTCCCCAGACCCAAAGGCAGGACGGTTTCCAGAGTGGACACCACCGCCAGTGGCAAGCACGGCCAGCGGCAAGGCCAAAGCCTCTAAAGACAGCCCAGAGCCCAAACTTACACCCCAGAAGCTGCTCGAGCTCTGGTCTGCCAAGCATCAGGAGCGTCTGGCCCCAGCCACCATCAGGCGCTATCGGGCAAGCTGGCAGTCTTTGATTGGCTTCTTCGACAAGCGGGACGTGACTGCTCTGAGCAGCGATGACATTTACGCTTGGGCTGAGCATCGCCGGGACGCAGAAGGTGCAAGCCCCGGCTCAATCAACAAGAACGACCTCGTTGCCGCCAGTTCCGTTTTCAAATGGGGAATGGACCGGGACAGCGGACGCCTGCTGACCAGCAACCCTGTCACTGGCGTGCGTCTCATTGAGCCCCGCAAGGTGTTGAAACGCGAGCGGACCTTCCGGGAGGATGAGGTCAAGATGCTGTTGGGACTGGCCTCACGTGTCCAGACAGACCCAGACAACCCTACCCTCTCTCACGCCCAGCGGTGGTGTCAGTGGCTGGCAGCCTACTCCGGCGCACGCATCGCTGAGACAACAGGCCTGACCGGGGCAGACATCACACTTGAGGAAGGCGTCCATGTGATGCACTTCCGCAAGACCAAGACCGGCATCCCCAGGACCGTCCCGCTGCATGCTCACCTGATTGAGCAGGGCTTCCTTGATTTCGTCCGCTCATGTGATCAGGGGCCGCTGTTTTACGATCCCACCCGCCACAGCACCAAGGCGACAACCAGCCCGGCTGATCAGCGGGCCATCAAGCTGGCCGCATGGGTACGGAAAGAAACGTCGCTGGACATGGACGTGGACCCGAACCACGGCTGGCGTCACACATGGAAGACGCGAGCGCTGGGTGCAGGCATTGATGAGCGCCTGAGAGACGCCATTGCCGGTCATGGTCCGGGTAACGTGGCCAGAAGCTACGAGACGCCAACCATCGGCATGCAGGCTGAGGCGATGAAAAAGTTCCCCCGCTATCCGGTTGGCTGAGCCTCTCCGCTTGGCCAAAGTGCAGTAACCGCACCTATGCCGCCTCACTGCTGCCCACCCCACCCTCAGTACGCGCTAGAATCGACAGGGAGAGTCAGAGAGTGGCATCGAGACCAACTCAGGGTAACCGCTGTTCTCAGGCCACGGCCTTGATTGGGTCCGAGGCGTATGCCCATGGCAGCAGGTCGTCGATCTGGCTTTGCGGATGTCCGGCGACGATGCGGGTAATGACGTCGGCGAGGTAAAGATACGGGTCGACGCCGTTGAGCTTCGCGGTCTCGATTAGCGAGGCGATT
>NZ_JCAWFG010000085.1:0-1048 GCF_059740505.1 Camelimonas sp. FR25
GCTCGTGGCTTGAGCCCCGGTACATTTTCGGCGCAGGAACCCTTGTTTAGACCAGTGAGCTGTTACGCTTTCTTTAAAGGGTGGCTGCTTCTAAGCCAACCTCCTGGTTGTTTTGGGATTCCCACATCCTTTCCCACTTAGCCACGAATTGGGGGCCTTAGCTGTAGGTCAGGGTTGTTTCCCTCTCCACCGCCGACGTTAGCACCAGCGGTGTGTCTCCCGTGCAGTACTTCCAGGTATTCGGAGTTTGGTTAGGTTTGGTAAGTCGGTGAGACCCCCTAGCCCATCCAGTGCTCTACCCCCTGGAGTATTCACACGAGGCACTACCTAAATAGTTTTCGCGGAGAACCAGCTATTTCCGAGTTTGATTGGCCTTTCACCCCTAACCACAAGTCATCCGAGACTTTTTCAACAGGCACCGGTTCGGTCCTCCAGTGCGTGTTACCGCACCTTCAACCTGCTCATGGCTAGATCACCCGGTTTCGGGTCTGGTCCGACGAACTGAACGCCCTGTTCAGACTCGCTTTCGCTGCGCTTACACCTACCGGCTTAGGCTTGCTCGTCAAACCAAGTCGCTGACCCATTATACAAAAGGTACGCTGTCACCCAGGACGAACCTTGGGCTCCAACTGTTTGTAAGCATCCGGTTTCAGGAACTGTTTCACTCCCCTCGTCGGGGTGCTTTTCACCTTTCCCTCACGGTACTGGTTCACTATCGGTCGCTGAGGAGTACTTAGGCTTGGAGGGTGGTCCCCCCATGTTCAGACAGGATTGCACGTGTCCCGCCCTACTCGTGACCATGCATTGTCCACTACCCGTACGGGGCTATCACCCATAATGCCCGACTTTCCAGACGGTTCCGGTTAAACAACACATGATGCTGGCCTGGTCCGCGTTCGCTCGCCACTACTAACGGAGTCTCGTTGATGTCCTTTCCTCCGGGTACTTAGATGTTTCAGTTCCCCGGGTTCGCTTCTAACCCCTATGAATTCAGGGCCAGATACCTTCATCTGACAATACGTAGTCCAAAAACGCTCTC
Organism: Camelimonas sp. FR25; assembly: GCF_059740505.1. Taxonomy (NCBI): domain Bacteria; kingdom Pseudomonadati; phylum Pseudomonadota; class Alphaproteobacteria; order Hyphomicrobiales; family Chelatococcaceae; genus Camelimonas; species Camelimonas sp. FR25. Next base: position 1,040 of record NZ_JCAWFG010000085.1, read on the forward strand.
GCGATGGCT
>NZ_JCAWFG010000009.1:0-538 GCF_059740505.1 Camelimonas sp. FR25
AATGCGCGCCGTCTTGTTGGCAAGCGCAACGAGCGCCTTGTTGAAACCCCGCCGTTCGACGACGCCCCTCAGCCATGCCGACCGCGGGTCGTCCCGGTTGGCGAGACGGCTGATAACGGCTCGGGCGCCGTGTATCATCTGCTTGCGCAGATAGTGATTGGCACGTCGACCGATGCCACCCAAGCGCGGCTTGCCTCCGGTCGTATATTGTCGGGGCACCAACCCAATCCAGGCGGCGAGCTCTCGCCCAGAACGGAAGTGCCGGGCATCGTCGATACTGGCTACCAGTGCCGTGGCGATAATGGGCCCGACGCCAGGCAAGGTAGCCAGGCGGCGACAATCGTCATGCTGCCGGCAGATCTCCATGATCCTTGCGTCGAGCTTTGCGATGCGGGCATTTGCGTCGCGAAGCTGGTCGAGAAGTTCCTCGAATAGCTCGCGCCCGAGATCCGACAGGCAATTATGTTCGATCGCTGTCGGGGCCTGGGCCGCGAAGCGCCAGGCTCCCTGAGGCAGGACGATGCCATATTCGGCCAGA
>NZ_JCAWFG010000086.1:0-1041 GCF_059740505.1 Camelimonas sp. FR25
GCTGGCGCAGTTTACCGGATGTGGGTCCCGCAGAAATTTCTCAACCTGCAATGGGGGCTCATGCTTTTGGTGCTGGTGGCCCTCTTCGCGCGGACGCCGCTGTCGGCGGAGATCGCCTGTCTTGTGCTGACGCCATATCTCACCCTAGCGCTGGGCTATGCGCGCCCGCCAGTATTCGGGTTCGTGGAGAAGTTCGGGGACCCCTCTTATGGCGTCTATTTGTATGGCTTTCTGTGTCAGCAGATCGTGGCGCATTTTCTGCCGGTGCGAGAGGCGCCCGTGGCCAATTTTGCGCTTTCGGTGATCCCGGCCATCGCGCTTGGCATGTTGTCGTGGCGACTGATCGAAAAACCTGCCCTCAGCTGGAAGCCGGGCCGTCGCGCCCCCCGACCCGCCGCGCGAGCAGACAACAGGCATGCTCCCGGCAACGCGCCGCCAGCCGATCATCTGGCATGATTGCGCTGGTCGCGCCCACAGCAGGCGCCGCCGTCCACGTTGAGGCCGCCGATGAGTTCCTTTGCCGTGCGGTTGAATACCTGCTCGAGGTAGGACCGCTCCAGCTGGTTGGCGACAATCGGCTCTTGGGCGGATAGCGCCTTGATGGCTTCAAACGTCTGCGGGGAGCTGCCGGGCAACGGGTTGGCCGGGAACAACGCGTCGATGGCCGTCTGGGTAGCGGTATCCCGCTTGGCGATTTGCCCGAGTGGCCCAGCCAGCAACGGCTCAATGTCCTTTCGCGTTATTTCCTGATAGGCGACCTTGCCTGCTGCATAGCTCGGGCTTGCCGCTTCCATAGCCTGATCAAGCGCTGACGTTTTGCCCGTGATCAGGGTGCCTGTTTCCTTGTCGATGGCGTTGGGCGAGAACTGCGGGATGTCCGTCTGGTCGCGGAAGAACTTCCGGGCGCGGTGGAGGTTCTCAACGTCAGTCGCCAAAACCGCTGGCGTGCTGGGTGTCGCTGGCTTGGCAACCAGTGACGATTTCAGGCTGTTGAGCGGGCCGTGCGTCAGGCCCGTCGTGTCACGAGCGATAAGGGCGTCA